>JAJKHS010000161.1 GCA_021154885.1 Thermoanaerobaculum sp. | reverse complement strand
TCCAAGCCGTTACCCGCGAAAGCCCGAGGCCGCCCCTACTGAGCGCTCCGGCCTACCAGAGGCTCCCACTACCTGCGGAGTAGGCCGGTAAACAGATACCTCGCTTCTTAACGAGCGCCGAAGATCCTTCTACGCCGTTCATGAACGGCATTCCGGGATTCCATCCACTCTCTTATACACATTTCGTTGACTGGATGACCTGCAAGCCCGGGTTTCTTGCCCCGAAGGGGCAGTGGCATGTAGCCTGGGGCTGGCGCTTTTTGCCAGCCCCAGGAACCTATGCCCACATTTCCCAGAGCCCCGGAGGGGCGACGGCAGCTTATCGTTGGAGCAAACTGCCGCCGCCCCTTCGGGGCTTCAGGGTTTTCTAGGGTCACGCCTACCTGGAGCTGGCAAAAAGCGCCAGCCCCAGGCTACATGCCTTTGCCCCTTCGGGGCAGCATGGTGAGATGTGTATAGGGGGTGGGTTCAATCCCGGGCGGCGGAGAGTCTCTGATCCGCAGAATCCCTGCATCCCAGCCAAATCCCCTCCCCCTACTGTAAACTGGCTGCACCATGAGCAGCGAGATCCTGCAAAAGTACCGCTCGGAAATCCTCGATCTTGCCAAGCGCCACGGCGCAGGAAACGTGCGCGTGTTCGGCTCCCTCGCCCGGGGCGAAGGCCGGGAGGGAAGCGACCTTGACCTGCTCGTGACGCTCGGAGAAGGGCGCTCGCTCCTGGACCTCGTGGGGCTCAAACAAGATCTGGAGGATCTCGTTCAGCGCCCGGTGGACGTGGTCACCGAGCGAGCCCTTTCCCCGTATTTGCGCGAGCGCGTCCTCTCTGAAGCCACCCCGCCGTGAGCCGAAGCCGAGACGAGTTGTACTTGCAGCACGTACTCGATGCTATCGCTGTGAATTTGGCATATCAAGTGTGGCTTAGCTCCTCCTCGTCTTCAGAGTCTCTCTGTTCTGTGGCTTCGTGCCTCTCCTTAATCGCCTTCCCTACGCTTGAAGCCAAAGAGGCCCACTTCTCTGCATCTATAAAAAGCGCGTCGTGTGCTCCCAAGAAATACCCCAACGCATCATGAATTAACTGAAAATTCTTCAACTCGACTCTCAGGTCCCCCACCGCCTTCGGGTGTGTTAACCGATTTCTAAGAAAGCGCGCACCTCGGAACGCCTTCCAAGAATCCCCGCTCGTCGGCAGTACCGTCTCGTTGCCGAATTCAGCCGAAAATCTTGTGAGAGCTGTCGCAAATTTGTCCTCAATTTCGTCGCCGTCTGACTTATCTAGAAGTCCATGCACAGGAATATCGCCACGCCTCGCCGCTGCATCTGTGAAAAACTGCGCAGCCGCAGTTATCGCCTCTACATCAGAAAACATGGTGCGCACAGCCATCCGCGTGGCGTATTCCCATTCGTAACTAAACATTGGAAAATCTTTTCTGGTCATCAAAGTCAGCGCGCGCAACGTATCCTCACTCGAAAGACGGAGCATTGTCTTTATGTACTCCAAGGCCCTTCCAGCATCCGCCGCAATGAGTTCGTAGTCCTCGTCCCTAAAAATCGTTACCCATGGATGCTCTGACTCCCTGTACTTCAGAGCCTTGGCATCGAGTACTCCTGCAGAAGCAAGACTGACCCCCATTGCTCGCCCGCACTCAATGACTAAGTTCTGCGCCTGACTCGAAAACCATGCCAGGGTCGGCTGAAGGGCTTGTCCAGAATTCGTTACTGACAGATCCTCGATAGTCTTCGGATGCGTAAAGCCATTACGCACCCTGACTAGCCTCTTGAAACCGCGCCAGCCATCCCCGCTCGTATCAAGATTGAAAGTAGTACCAACGAGTCTGGGGAAGTACTCGAAGCCGACCTTAATGCTTTCGGGAGTATTGAGAAGCGCGCGTTTATCCGTGAGGGTGTTAGTCTTAGAATCGTATCTCTTCTCGCTTAGTTTCGCTCTTTCCTTCTGAGTTAACACTAGTCCTGCGTCCTCGGCACTAGACAAAACTGCACGCCTGAGAGCGTATCCAAGACCATCCACTTGTCCCAGGAACGCTCTTATTGTAGTCTTAATAAGAAAGCACGCGTCACCACCGAGCGACTTCGACTTCTCTCCCGCATCAAAGCGCAAGACGACATCCTTCATCGCAGAAAAGCTACGCATCGTGTCTTTCCCAAGGATGTGGTTAAGCTTGGAAATTTCCTGAAAACTCTGCTGAAGCTGTGCCCTGGGCGTGTGAGCCATCGCTTCCTCCTATACTACCTATCTTACAACACAACACGGGGGACCTCGCCGGGGGACCACCTTTACGTCTTCCGATAAATATGCGAAAGTGGGTTCATGAAGACCACCCTCGAGATTCCGGACGACCTCTTCAGGCGAACCAAGGCCGCGGCGGCGAGGCGAGGAGAGAGCCTCAAGGAGTTCGTCATAGAAGCACTCCAGGAGCATCTGGAGCGACAGACCGCTCGGGGCTCATCGCAGCAGGGCTGGAGAAGCGTCTTCGGTCAGGCACGGAGAGAAGAGGTGGAGCCGGTCGACGCGGTGGTTGCCGAGGAATTGGAGAGTATCGATCCGGACGAGTGGCGGTGATCCTCGATACCAACGCTGTCTCTGCTCTTTTGGCCGGTGATCCTGCTCGGTGAAGTGCTGGCCGAGGATGAGCGCCATCGCCTGCGACACAAAGAGTGACACCTGTCTCTCTCATCCCTGGAGCAAACACGTTGCTGCCGGCCTGGAGAGCGGGAAGAGGGTCAAGAAGCGCTTGACGACCGACTTGTCCCCCTCGACTTTCAGGTCCCCGGAGCGCAAGGCTTCGGCGAGCTGGCACCCACCGTAGATCAGCGCGGCCAGTGTGTCGGAGTCGGTCTCGATAATGGCGTCGTGCTGGTCTGCGCTGCCGCGGGCGAGCTCCATTTGGCCGCCCGCGATTTCGGCGTGGAAACGGTCCTCGCCGATCAATTCGACACTTGCCTCGAACCCGGAGGCGGCCTGGGGGTTGAACCTCGTCCGCTCGGGGTGTCAGCGGGGTTCCCGGGCTGCGCCGGTCGCCCACCCGGCCGCTGCCATCCTGGCGGCGGCGCCTTGTGGTAGCCTCCGACCTCTCGCCAACACTCGTAGTGGATGGAGACGGACCCCTGTGGGAAGCCAGCGCAAGTGAGCATGAAACCATGACCCCCGTCCTCGGCGGCAGGCGGTCTGCACCCGCCGCTCAGCCCGAGGCCCAGGTCCGCGGCTGTGGTCCGGTTCCTGGCTCGGCGTCCGGTGAGGAGCATGGGCAAGCCCAACGTTTCTTGCGCGGCCGGCGCGAGTTGCGGGCGAGCCTGCTCATCGGGCTCTGCTGCCTGCTGGTCTACAACGCCAACCGGCGGGCGATCAGCGCCGGCGACACCTACCCGGCGCGCTACCTGCCGTTCGCGATCTGGCAGTACCACAGCATCCTTCTCGATCCGATCGCGACGCTCACCGCCCAAGGGCGAGGCGATACGGCGTTCTGGATGGTGCATGCGCGCGGCGGCCACGTCATCTCGCTGTACCCCGTGGTGCTGCCGGTGCTCATCGCGCCGCTCTACCTCCCCGCGGTCGGTTACCTGCACCTGCGGGGTTGGACGGATGGGCGGCTGGACCACATAGCAAGGGTCATGGAGAAGCTGTCCGCCTCGCTCATGGCGGCGCTTTCCGTGTCACTCCTCTACCTGCTGCTGCGGCGCCGGGCGGCGGCGCCGATCGCACTGCTGCTCACCTTGGCTTATGCCTTCGGCACCACCACATGGGTGATCAGCAGCCAGGCTCTGTGGCAGCACGGGATGGCTGAGCTCCTGGTGATCGGCGCACTGCTGCTCCTCACCGGGCCGTGCACCGCGCCGCGGGCGCTTGCGGCGGGGTTGCTGTGCGGGCTCATCGCCGGCACCCGCCCTCCGGATGTCATCCTCGCGGCGGTGCTGGGCGCTTACGGACTGTTCTGGGCCGGCCGCCGGGCGGCGCTGCTCGCCGCCGCGGCGGCGCTGCCGGCGGGCTTGGTGCTGCTCTACAACCTCGGCGTGGCCGGCCACTTCGCCGGCGGTTACGGGCTGATGGGCAAGGCCCGCTTCTTCCAGCACGACCTGCTTTCCGGCCTCGGCGGATTGCTGTTCAGCCCGACGCGGGGGCTGTTCGTCTTCTCACCCTTCCTGCTCTTCCTCGTCCTGGCCTGGAGGCACCTGCCGCATGACCGCAGCCAGCGCGGCGAGCGCGGCCTCACCCTGGCGATAAGCGTCGGCGTCGTTCTCCAGGTCTTGCTCTATGCCAAGGCCGACTGGCGGGCCGGCATCTCCTGGGGGCCGCGCTATATGACCGACCTCCTGCCGCTGCTCCTGTGGATGCTGGTGCCGGTGGTCGCCGCACTGCGCGGCCTCGGCCGGACGTGCTTCCTGCTTGCGGTCGGCGCCGCGGTCGCCATCGAAGCCATCGGCGCCTTCTGGTACACCGGCGCGACCGACAGCGCGATCTTCGCCGTTGCCAGCGGTCCCCACCAGATGCGGGCCGCGTGGGACTGGCGGAATGCACCCTTCGTCGCTTCCTTACAGCATGGCCTCGCGCCGGCGGAGTTGATGATCGAGATGCGCGGCAATCTCGACGCCATTGAGGCCGGCGGCCGCGCGACCTCCGCTGTCACCGCCGGCCAGGAGGTTGTCGCCGCCGGCTGGGCACTGGCCGGCCACGCAACGCCCTGGCAGGTGGCAGTGATCATCGACGGCCGACAGACCGTCGCCTCCCGCACCTTCTTCGACCGGCCCGACGTCCGCGGTACGCTGCACGAGGCGAGCCCCGCCGGCTGGCGCATCCCACTCGGCACGGCCGGCCTCGCTCCCGGCGAGCACAAGCTGACCGCCTTCGCCTGGGCCTCCGAGAAGGGAGAGGGATATTACCTGGAGGAGCGCAAGCTGACCGTGCGGATGGCACCGGAGGACCTCGACGACGGCTTCAGGACGGCAGCGGCGCGGCTTCGTGCGCACCAGCAGGGGCCGGGTTACTGGCTCACCGCCTACACGAGCGCGGCGCACTTCCAGGAGCCGCGCCAGGAGATGAACACCTTCCTCACCGCTCTCCTGCTCGACCTGCTCGATCCGCTGGCGGCCACCGGCGGTCTCGGCGACAGCTTGCAGCGCGCCCGCCAGCACCTCACCGGCCAGATCGAGGCCGGCGGACTGGTGCGCTACCATGGCCTGCCAGACGCTCCTGGCATCGGCACCCTGGGGTGCGCTATCACACCCGATACCGACGACACGGCGCTCGTCTGGAGGCTCGCTCCCGACAATGACCGCCGGGATCGCCGGCGGCTGCCGGCCGCCCTGGCGACCCTCGACCAATATCGCACCCGCGAGGGCCTCTACCGCACCTGGCTCGCGCCGCGTGAGGCCTACCAGTGCCTCGACCCCGGCGGCGATCCTAACCCTGCCGACATCACCATCCAGATGCACGTGCTGCTGCTGCTTGCCAAGGTGCAGCCGCCGGCCGGCCGTGCGCTCTGCGAAGCTCTCCGCCCAGTTGTAGACCAGGATCGGGTCTGGGTCTACTATCGAATGGCGCCGCTGGTCCCGATCCTGCGCCTGAGCGACCTCCGGCGCGCCGGCTGCGAGCTGGAGCTGCCCGAGTCGCGGATGCGGACGCCGGTGCCAGGCCAGGAGATCTGGGTGTCCGTCGTCCGGCTACTGGGGCGCGCGCTGCCCCCCGGAGGCCCACCGGCCGACGCGGCCGACGCGGTGAAAATCCAGGCGGTGCTGCGCCAGCTTGCCAAAGACGACTTTGCCCTTTTGCGAAAGAGTCCGCCGCTCCTCTACCACAACGATCTCACCGCGACGACCCCCAGATACTATTGGTCGGAGGACGCCGGCTACGCGCTCTGGCTGAGGCTCGCTTACGAACATGCGCATCTCAAGCACCCTCATTCGAACGGCTGAAGCTTCCGCGGCGCGGCTCAAGCCACCGGTGACGGATCGCACGCCGCCATCTAGGCCGGCGACGATCCCCCGGCAGGCCCCCCGGCAGGCTCCGCCCCGATTTGCGCCCGCCGTGCCGGCTGCCATCTCGACCGGAGGCCGCCCTGGCGAGCGCCTTCGCCGCTACCTGTCCTGCCTGCGCCTGCAAGAGATCCTCGTTCTCCAGGGCTCGCCCCTGCTCGGCGCCGCCTTCGCGATCCGCCACCCGGCGGCGGAGAACGTGGGGCCGCTGGCGATCCTCACCGTCGCCAACGTCTGCCTGATGGCGCACATCTTCATGCTCAACGACTGGTCCGGCCTGACCACCGACCTCACCGATCCCAACAAGGCCGCCAGCGTCTTCACGGCCAGAGGTGTAGGCCGCAAGGAGATCGGCGGTCTGGCGGCCAGCCTGCTGGTCCTGAGTCTCCTCCTCTTCAGCCGCCTCGGCCCAAGCACCCTCTGGCTGTCACTGGCAATCGCTGCCCTGAGCGCCCTCTACTCCCTGCCCCACTTGAATTGGAAGGGCAGACCGCTCCTCAACTCAGCGGCCCACCTGGCCGGCGGCGCCCTCCACTTCCTCCTCGGCTACTCCCTGGGGAACGCCATCGACCGTCGCGGCCTCGCCACTGCCACCTTCTTCGCCCTGACCTTCGCCGCCGGCCACCTGACCCAAGAGGTCAGCGACCACCAGGGCGACGTCCTCAACGCCATCAGGACCAACGCGGTGATCTTCGGCCCACGCCGTACCTTCGCCGCCAGCCTGGCCCTCTTCACCCTGGCCCACGCCCTCCTTCTCCTCCTGGCCCTCCAGGGCATCCTCCCCCATCCCCTGGCAGCCCTCGTCGTCCTCTACCCCGTTCACCTACGCTGGTCGCTCAAGACTCTGGCCGAGGGCCTCACCTACGCGAGCATCCGCCGCCTGCAAGCACGTTACCGCGCGCTCTATGCCATCATCGGCCTGGCAATAGTGGCAGCCCTATGGCTCGACTGAAAATCTCGGAGCTTTTGGCGCGGGTTTCTTCCAATGAACCCGCAGGCGGCAGGGTATAGAGTTGTCGCTTCACTTCGCGAGAGCATGATGGTCATAGCTGATGACCCGCGTGATCTTCCATTTTCCATCTTTGTTTTGCCAGATCTGAACGAACTTCCCCTCGCCGACCGGCTCCACGTCATCCCGCCCCGGATGATGGAAGCGGTGGACACCGATCTCGACCGCACCATAGCCGTGCAGGGGATACACCTCGAGCGTTCCTGGAACGAGCTCCCGGCGCACCTTGCCGCAGATGTTCTTCTTGACACTCTCGACCAGGCTCTGCCGTGTCCGGTCCGTCAGCCCGCCGTTATCATGATAGAACTCCAGCTCTTCCGTGAAGAACGAGCCGAACTTCTCCAGGTCGCATCGGTTATAGGCGTCGAAGACTTCGGCGTCCAACGACGCGATCGTACGAAAGAGTTGGTCATCCGGCGCCGTGCCTGGCCGAGACTGAGCGTCTGCCCGGATTACTAACGACGAGAGTAGAGGTAGGAACAGCAGCGCTTTCGGAATGCTAAGAGAGCTCTTCATGTATTCTCGCTTTCTTTGAGGTCGGCCCCAATAGCCGGGGTATACGAGACGAAAGCAGCCGATGTTTCACCCCGGCCGTCCGGCGTCTAGAGATCCTGACCGTTGTCTGTATAAGCAGGTAGATGTCTACAGGCACTCCGATGCCTGTACATCCGCGAAGAGGGTGGCATCGGACTGGTCTGCGCTGCCTGCAGTGCTAGACTCTAACTCCAACGACAAAGGAGGAACCTGCCATGTCCAATCTCAGCCCCTACCTGTTCTTCGACGGCAACTGCGCCGACGCGATGCGTTTCTACGAGCGCACGTTGGGCGGCAAGCTCGAGTTGATGAAGGCGTCTGAATCCCCGGCTGCTGCCGAGGTGCCGCCCGGCTCCGGCGACCATATCCTGCACGCCCGCCTCGTCCTCGATGACGGTCGCGTCCTTATGGCGTCCGACTGGATGGGCGGCGAGCCCGGGCCGTACCCGGGGAAGAAGGGGTTCGCGCTCTCTCTGGGCTACCCGACGGTCGCCGAGGCGCAGCGGGTGTTCGACGCCCTGGCCGAAGGCGGCCGGGTGAACATGCCTTTCCAGAAGACCTTCTGGGCCGAAGCCTTCGGCATGCTGGAAGATCGTTTCGGCACGCCCTGGATGGTCAGCGGCCCAACGGCGAGCACCTAGATTTCAATACTGGGAGGGGCCCATGCTCAAAATCATCCTCATCGTCGTCGTCGTTCTGATTGCCGCTCTTCTCGCGTACGCCGCGACCCGGTCCAGCGACTTTCGGGTTCAGCGTAGGGCAAGCATCAAGGCGTCGCCGGAGAAGATCTTCCCGCTGATCGCGGACTTCCACAATTGGACGTCCTGGTCACCCTGGGAGAAGAAGGACCCGGCGTTGAAACGAACGTTCAGCGGCGCGGCGAGCGGCAAGGGCGCCGTGTACGCGTGGGAAGGCAACCGGGACGTCGGCTCGGGCCGCATGGAGATCACGGAAGCCTCGTCACCTTCCAAGGTCAAGATTCAACTGGACTTCATCAAGCCGTTCGAAGGCCACAACGTCGTCGATTTCACGCTACAACCCGTGGGCGGCGAAACCACCGTCACGTGGGACATGGCCGGTCCCCTGGCCTACGTCATGAGGGTCTTCGGGATCTTTTTCAGCATGGACAAGATGATCGGAAAGGATTTCGAGACCGGCCTTGCCAATCTGAAAGCTGTCGCCGAAACGTAGAGCGGTACGACGCCCATCACAACCGGTCCCACTCCGAGAGCGGCACCTGACGGCCGAGAACCCCTCGGCCGCCGAAGTTCCCGCTCGAAGCGATTTGGTCTGGACATCCAGGCCCGCGGTGTGGATCATGTCGGCATGGATCCCAAGCATCCCTTCGACATCCATCGCGTGATTCAGCTCATCCGTCATGCCGTCCGGCCCTTTCCGAAGGCGGCGATGTTCGCGCTGGCCGAGGAGGATTTCGCGACCCCGTTCGAGATGCTCGTCGCCTGCATCATCTCCATTCGCACCCGCGACGAGGTCACGATGGTCTGTGCGCGGCGGCTGTTCGGGCTCGCCCGCACGCCGGACACGATGAGCCGGCTGACGGCGGAGCAGATCAACGCGGCGATCGGCGCCAGCACTTTCCACGAGCCCAAGGCGCGGCAGATCCTGGAGATCTCTCGCCGCATCCTGAAGGAGCACGACGGCGACCTCCCCTGCCGGAATGACGTCCTGCTCTCGTTCCAGGGCGTCGGCCCGAAGTGCGCCAACCTCGTGCTGGGCATCGCTTGCGGGGAGGCCCGGGTCGGAGTCGACGTCCATGTCCATCGCATTACCAACCGCTGGGGATACGTCCGGGAGCCGACGCCTGAAAAGACGATGGCGGCGCTGGAGGCGAAGCTCCCGCGTGCCCATTGGGTGGAGATCAACCGCCTGCTGGTCCCGTTCGGCAAGCACGTCTGCACCGGCAGCCTCCCACGGTGCTCGACCTGCCCGGTGCTGGACATGTGCCGGCAGGTGGGAGTAGAGGCACACCGTTGAAATAAAAAAAGGGGGCGTTTCCGCCCCCCTTTTCCGTCAGGCTCTGAGCCTGGGCCTGGGTTCTAGAACTCGAACCGGGCGCCGATCTGGAAGGTCCGCGGCACGTAGGCCACGTTCAGGGAATCCTCGACTCCGAAGCTCGTCCGCGGCGTCTGGAGCGTGCCCCAGATCTGGTCGTTGCTGCTGATGAACCGGTTCGCCTTGTTCGCGCAGTTGAAGCATTCGGCGAAGATGGAGAGGTCAGTGGGACCGACTCGGATGCTCTTGCTGAGCCGCATGTCCAGCGTGTAGAAGTCGGGCTGGCGCTCGCTGTTGCGGCCGAGGTGCACGCCGTTGATCGTCGGACGGTCCGTCCCGGACTGGCCGTCGTTGTTGAGATCGGCGTTGGCGGTCGGGGTGAACGGCTGGCCGGTGTAATAGCGGAAGGCGCCCGCGACGCCGAGCCCCCACCACGGGGTGGTCCAGACGCCGTTGAGCACGCCCTTCCACGTCTGGTCGCGGTTCGAGGGACCCCAGTTGAGGCCGAGGTTGTTGACGTCCTCCGCCTGGATGCCGGCGAAGTTCCGCTCGTTGGAGTCGTTGTCCCGGTCTTTCGAATAGGTCACCGCGCCGTAGAGGCTGAAATTGTCCGCGTACCGCCGCTGGAGGGTGATGGTCGCCGCCTTGTAGTGGGCCGAGGCGTCGGACAGGTCGGTGATGATCGAGCCGTAGGCGAAGAGGGGCCGGGTCGAGCTGTAGTGAGGCAGGCCGTTAACGGAGGTCGTGCCGTCGTATACGCGGTTGATGTCGGTCAGGCGCTGGAGCTGGTGGCCGTCGGCGTAGGTGAAGTCGAGGCCGAGGGAGATCCTGGGCAGGATCTCGCGCTCGAAGCCCAGGGTGGCGCGATTGGTGTAGGGATTCTTGAAGTTCGGGTTGACGGTGAAGACGCCGGGCGTCGAGACCTTGGTGACGTTGTTGAAATTGACGCGCTCGACGCCGACGGGGGTGAAGGCGGTGCCCCAGCCTGGAGCGTTGGGATCGGTCGGAGCTCCGATCACGCCACCGCTGGAGTTCTGGGTGGCGAAGATGGAGAGCTGGGCGCCTTGGATGCCGTTGGAAGTGAATGGCTGGGCCCACAGCAGGGCCGGGGTCCGGCTCCAGAAGCGGCCGGCCGAGAAGCGGACCGCGGTCTTCTCATCGGGAGCCCAGGAGATGCCCAGCCGGGGCGAGAGCTCGTTGTTGGTGTCCGGGATGTGGCCGGTGAGCTTGAGCGTGCCGTTCGGACCGGGATCGTTGGGATTGAGGATCGGGTCGTTCGGGTTGTCCAGGCTCTCGAGGCGGACGCCCGCGGTGACCGTGAGGTTGGGGCGGACGAACCACTGATCCTGGAGGAAGAAGGCCGTCTCCTTCTGGCTGAACGCGGCCTTGCCCGCCTGGTCC
Organism: Thermoanaerobaculum sp.; assembly: GCA_021154885.1. Classification (GTDB taxonomy): domain Bacteria; phylum Acidobacteriota; class Thermoanaerobaculia; order Multivoradales; family UBA5704; genus DATARR01. The sequence goes on along the minus strand of JAJKHS010000161.1, from coordinate 21,113 downwards.
GAGGTCAGGCCGTTGAGGCCGCCGAACTGGCGGTACTCGCGCCACTTGCCGGCCAGGAAGTCGGCGTTGTTGGCGAAGATGAAGACGCCACGCCAGTTGCCCTTGAAGACCTGGTCCACGCTCGTCTCGTTGTACTCGACGCCGCCCTTGACGACGTGGCGGTCGAGCAGGTAGGTGACGGTGTCGGCGAACGCCTTGCGCTTGGTGGTGGTGGCGATCGGCAGGAAGCTCACCTCGCCGAAGCGCAGGCCGCCCACCTGGATCTCGGGCAGGTTGAGCCCCTTGTCCGCGCGCGGAGTGTCCTCGTTGACGTAGTTGAGGTTGAGGTCGTTCAGCAGGTTGGCGCTGAACTGGCCCGTGTAGGAGCCCACGTAGGACTTGGCGTTCAGCCCTTCGATGCCGTTGTAGCTCTCGGTGCGGGTTCCCGCGTTCGAGGTGCCGTTGACACCGTTGTACTTGGTGAAGTTGCCGCGCAGCATGAACCGGTGCGCCTCGGTGGCTTGATAGTCGAGCCGGCCGAAGGCGACGGAGCCATCCTGAGTCTGGACGTACTGGGGCGGCGAGGCGAGGACCGGGTACCTGGCGAAGAACGAGGGATCGAGCTGGGCCGCCACGATCGGGACGGTGAGGTCCTGCTTCTGCTTGTCATAGGACAGGAAGTAGAACAGCTTGTCCCGCATGATCGGGCCGCCGAGCGAGCCGCCGTACTGATCCTTCTTCTGGTCGGCGGGCGACAGGCTCGCCCCGGCCGGCCGCGAGCCCGCCGGGAAGTTGGAGATCAGGCTCTGCGGCTGCTTGAAGTAGAAGCCCGAGCCGCGCAGGCTGTTGGTGCCGCTCTTGGTGATGATGTTGACGAAGCCGCCGCCCGAGCGCCCGAACTCGACCGAGGCGCCGTTGGTGACGACGGAGAACTCCTTGATCGACTCCTGGGAGATGGAGAGCGGGGCGCGGCCCTCGGCGGCGCCCACGGTGCCGCCAAAGAAGGCGTTGTTGTAGTCCACGCCATCCACGTTGACGCTGGTGTTGATGCCGCGCTCGCCCGAGAGTGACAAGGTGTTGCGCTCGGACTCCAGCCGGGTCTCCGGCGTCAGCAGCACGAGCTGCCGGAAGTCGCGGCCGGCGCTGGGGATGTTCTTGATCTGCTCCTGCTGGATTGTGGTGCCCACCGTGGTGTTGGTCACCTCCACCAGCGGCGCCTCGCTGGTCACCGTGATGCTCTCGGAGATCTTGGCGCTCTGCAGGGTGAAGTTGACGGTCGGCGTCGAGCCGAGCAGCAGGCGGACGTTTTCGGCGGTGGCGGTCGCGAAGCCGTCCAGGGTCGCCGAGAGAGTGTAGTTGCCGGTCGGCAGGTTGAGGATCCGGTAGAAGCCCTTGGCGTCGGAGACGTCGACGATCTTCAGACCGGTATCCTTGTTCGTGGCCTCGACGGTCACCCCGGGAAGGGGAGACTTGTCGGTACCTTCCACGGTGCCGGAAATGCGGCTCGTGGTGACGTCGGTCTGAGCGAGAGCCGAGCCGGCCAGCCCGAAGGCCAGCAGCAGAGCGGCCAGGGCACAGACCCAGTTCCTTGAGCGGTTGGAGCGGACACGCACCATAGATGAAGCCCTCCTTTGCGCAACGCAGGTTTTTGACGGGCGGATTCTACGCGAAGAGGACGGACCACCTGCAAGCCCCTGGCGACCTTCTTGTGACAGGCCCTTGGCGATCGGGTGCCGCTGCCCGCTGTGCTAAGCTCCGCCCGCGAATGCGGTCGATGGACGAACGGGATTATACCCCGGACCGGCCTCCCGCGCTCCTCTTTTCCGCCTTCGAGATTCAGCATGGACTCTGAGGACCGCCCCCTCGTCAGCGTCATCATGGGGAGCAAGTCGGACTGGGAGACCCTCGGCCATGCGGCCGAGATGCTCGCCCGGTTCGGCGTCCCCCACGAGCGCCTCGTCGTCTCCGCCCACCGCACGCCGGACTGGATGGCCGAGTTCGCCAAGGGCGCCGAGGGCCGGGGGATCGAGGTCATCATCGCCGGCGCCGGCGGCGCCGCCCACCTGCCGGGCATGGTCGCCGCCCAGACCCTGCTGCCGGTACTGGGCGTCCCCGTCCAGAGCCATGCCCTGAACGGCCTCGACTCTCTCCTCTCGATCGTCCAGATGCCCTCGGGCGTGCCGGTGGGGACGATGGCGATCGGCAGGTCGGGCGCCGCCAACGCCGCCCTGCTGGCGGTCCGCATCCTGGCGACCACCCGGCCCGCGCTCAAGGAGAAGCTCCGGCAGTTCGTCGAGGACCAGACCCGCCGGGTGCGGCACGAGACGTTGTCTTGAGGGGCTTGAACGGCGTCATCGCGCCTGGCTCCGTGGTCGGGGTCCTGGGCAGCGGCCAGCTCGGCCGCATGTTCGCCATCGCCGCCCGGCGCATGGGCTACCGGGTCCACACCCTCTCCCCCGACTACGACACCCCCACGGGCCAGGTGGCCGATCTCGAGGTCCAGGCCGCCTACGACGACTTGGACGCCGTCCGCCAGTTCGCCCGCGGCGTGGACGTGGTCACCTTCGAGTTCGAGAACGTCGCCGCCGCCGCCACCGAGGCCGCGGCCGAGCACGCACCCGTGCGGCCGGCCGGCGCCGTCCTCCATACCACGCAGAACCGCCTGCGGGAGAAGGGGTTCCTCGCCGGCGCCGGCTTCCCCGTCACCCCCTTCGCCGCCGTCCGCTCCCTGGAGGACCTGACGGCTGCCCTCGCCGCCCTCGGCACGCCGGCCGTCCTCAAGACGGCCGGCTGGGGCTACGACGGCAAAGGCCAGGTGAAGATCGCATCCTTAGAAGAGGTCCCCGCTGCCTGGGAGGCGGTCGGGGGGCAGGAGTCGGTGCTCGAAGCCTTCGTGGACTTCGAGCGCGAGGTCTCCGTCGTGGCCGCGCGGGGGCTCGACGGCTCCTTCGCCCACTTCGGGGTGATCGAGAACCGCCACCGCCGGCACATCCTGGACGTCTCGATCGCCCCGGCCGCGGTGTCCTCCCGGGTGGAGAGAGAGGCCGTGGAGATCGCCCGCGGCATCCTCGAAGGCCTGTCCGTGGTCGGGGTGCTCTGCGTCGAGATGTTCCTGACGCGGGACGACCGCCTGCTGGTCAACGAGCTCGCCCCCCGTCCCCACAACTCCGGCCACCTGACCTTCGACGCCTGCGTCACCAGCCAGTTCGAGCAGCAGCTCCGGGCGATCACCGGCCTGGCCCTGGGCTCGACTGAGCTCCTCCGCCCCGCCGCCATGGCCAACCTCCTGGGAGATCTCTGGGCGAACGGAGACCCCGACTGGCCCGCCACCTGCCGCTACCCCGACGTCAAGCTCCACCTCTACGGCAAGGCCGCCGCGAGACCTGGCAGGAAGATGGGCCACCTCACGGCGCTGGCACGGACGCCGGCGGAGGCGGTGGAGCGGGTGGTGGGGGCGCGGGGGGCGTTGGTAGGGGTTGACCCTATTAACGGCCGGCGTTAACATGCCTTCTGATGATCCGGAGCTTCCGTGATCCCGAGACGGAGCGGCTCTTCCTCCGCCTGGGATCGCGGCGGTTGCCGCCGGATGTCTTGCGCAACGCGCTGAGGAAACTCGTGCTCCTCGATTCAGCCGTCTCCATTCAGGACTTGCGTCAGCCTCCTGGAAACCGGATCGAGAAACTCACCGGAGATCGTGAAGGGCAGCACAGCATCCGGATCAACGAGCGTTGGCGAATTTGTTTCGTCTGGAAGGACGGGGATGCAATGGACGTGGAGATCGTCGACTACCATTAGTGGGGAAGCGGCCACATGTCGCAGCAGAAGATGCCACCGGTTCACCCTGGCGAAATCCTTTCGGAGGAGTTTCTTGCTCCTTTAAGCCTAAGCCAGTACCGGCTCGCCAGAGACATCAGCGTTCCTCCTCGCCGGATCAACGAGATTGTACTTGGGAAACGATCGATTACCGCGGATACTGCCCTGCGACTCGCGCGTTATTTTGGGACCTCGGAGAGGTTCTGGCTCAACCTGCAGGCGCTCTACGACCTGGAGACAGAAAAAGATCGGCTTGGAGATCGGCTCGCCACTGAGGTGGCGGTGCTTGCTCGGACGGCTTAGGGCTGGCGATGAGCAGCTCGAAATCGCGGATTCCTTCATCTCAAGTCCTCCAGTTCCTCTCACCCCGCCCCCACCAGCCACTCGTTGTTCACGTTGTCGTACGCATACCCGTCCACGAAGCGGGCGAGCTCGAGGACGACGGCTCGCACGTCTGGCAGGGTGAGGTCGAGGTTGGAGTAGACGTCGAGCTCCATGACGCCGTTCTCGTCCGGTTCCACCCATTCGTCCTCGGACTCCCCCACCTCGAGCCGGGCGGTACAGCGGAGGAGGACGTCGAACCAGTCGAGGGGGAGGATGCCTTCGCCGTTCTCGGCGAGGTAGCCGAGCTCGTCGAAGACCAGCTCGGCATCGTCCTCGATGCGGATGGAGAGAGGGGTGCTCGTCTTGACCTGGATCTCCAGGATGGGCTCGCCGTACTCCTCCACCTCGGTCAGCTCGCATTCCACGTCGAGCTTGGAGGTGAGGTACTTCAGAAGATCCTGGAGGGTGAAGTTACGGTCTTCGGGGACGTAGGGGATGAGGGCGGCGGCTAGCATGCACGGATTTTCTCACAATACGTGCCCTGGTGGCGACCTTCCGCCTCAACGCGCTTTCGAGGCCGGCCGGACCCCTCACGCCGGCACGAGCCATTCGTCGTTGACGACGTCGTAGGCCAGGCTGTCGACGAAGCGGGCGATCTCGACGACGACGGCTTCCACCTCCGGCTCGGCGGGGTCGAGGCGGGGGCCGGTGTCCTCGGCCTCCTGCACGTCCAGCCGTGCCGTGCACAGGCGGATGGCCTCGCCCCAGTCCTCGGAGAGGACGCCCGCGGCGCGGTCGGCCAGGTCCGCGAGCTCGTCGGGCACGAGCTCGGGATCGTCCTCGATCTGGATGGTCAGGGGCACGGCGGTCCCGACCCGCAACTGCGGAACCGCTGCCGAGAACCCCTGCCACTCCGTCAAGGTGCACTCGACGGAGAGGTTCGCGGCGAGATGCTCCCGGAGATCCTCCAGGGTGAAGTCGTGCTCCTCGGAATCGTAGGGGATGACGACGGCGGCGAACATAGGGGAGGTCCTCCAGTTGCCCGGCCCGGGTCTCAGAAAATTCCCCGGCGCTCGAAGCGCAGATCGGGATCGTGTCGCAGCCGGTTCAGGAAATCCGCCACGTCCCGGGCGAGCTCGGCCGTGGCCTTCTCCTTGAGGGCGGCCCGCCGGAAGAGGAGCAGGGCGGCGAGAGCCTCGCGCTGCACCTCCTGGGCGCGAAAGACGGTCACCATCTCCCGGGCCAGCTCCTTGACCTCGGCCGTGCGTCCCTCTTCAAGGTCGAGGGCCGCCAGCTCCAGGGAGACGAGGGCGGTATCGTACCCCATCCCGCGCTCCGTGAGCTCCCGCCGCACTTCCGCGAACGCGGTCCGCGCCCGTTCGCGCTCGCCGAGACCGGTGGCGATCCTGCCCTCGACCCAGCGCACGCGGAACTGGTCAAGATCCGTCGCCACCTCTCGACAAACCTGCTCCACGACGGGCAGGAAGGACTCGGCTTCGCGGAACCTCCCCGCGCTTGCGAGGCTGGCCAGGAGGTTGTGATCAAGACAGAAGCGAAGGCGCGGCTCCCGCTCTGGATCGATCATTGTCTTCGCGTCCCGCAGGTACCGGATCGCGGATTCCGGAGCGCCCATCTGGGAGACTGCGAGCGCCTTCTGGAGCAGAGCACGGCCGGCCCGGTGGCGGTCCCTGTGCTCAGGGTCATCGTCCAGATAAAGGGAGATGACCTGATCCAGGAGCTCCAGCGCCTCGGGAAATCGCCGCTGGGCCGTCCGCAGCGACGCCGCCAGCTCCAGGATCACCGGGCCGTACCCCTGCGCGTCGCCGACGATCTCGCCCGCCTGCCACCAGGAGTCGGCCATCTGATAGGCCTCGTCCGCGGCCGGCAGGTCGCCGAGCACGCGCCGGGCGTTGGCCAAGTGGGCCCAGGCGTATCCCCGGAGCTGGTAGATCCAGCGGTCCTCGGCCGGCTCGCCATCCTCCAGAAGGTCGGCCACGAGCACGGCCAGCTCGGCCCGCTCCACAGCCTGAGTCGCATCGGCGGCGGCGATCTTTTCGCTTTCCAAACAGAGCAGCTCGCACAGGCCCCAGCTTGCGAAGCGCCGATCCTCCTGGACGAGGGAGCGCTGCTCCGCGAGAGCGCGCCCCGCCAACTCCCGCCATAGGGCGGGTGCCTCGGCGCGGGACCGGGCGAGGGCCAGGTCCACGGGGCCGAAGGGGATCTTCAGGCTCCCGGCCTGGTAGAGGTCCAGGATGTAGCCGCCCACCCGGTAGCACTCGGGGCAGACGGCCAACTCGTGCAGCAGAGAGCGGAGCCAGGCCTCTCCGGCCTCGACGGCCAGCAGCAGGTCCAGATCCCCCTCCTCCAGGTGCTCGTGCTCCATGTCTTCCATCCGCAACTCCCTCCTCAGAGTTTACCGCGAAACGCGAGAGCTTCTGTAAGGAGAGTTGCCGCAGAACGCCGAATCGTGACACCTGGAGAAAAAAGCCGGACCGGGACGACGGCGGCGTCCGGCCCGGCCTCGACCACCCGGGCCGGTCAGAGCCGGCCGTTCGGATCCAACTCGGCGCCGTTGTCCGTCGTGGCGGGCGGTCCCGGCGGCGGGGCCGGACTGACATTCTTCGGAGCGCCATTGGGGTCGACCTCCGCTCCATTCTTCTCCACGAAGGCCAGGAGCCAGTCTCCCAGCCGGGAGAGGACGCTCGCCGGGGCGGGCTGCCGCGGCTCGGCGGCCCGTGGGCGGGAGCGGGCCAGGGCGAGGCCCGGGGAAAGGGCGGCGAGCAGGAGGGTGAGGAGGAGGGCCGCGGCCGAGCGGCGGGAGAGGAAGGAACGCATGGGGGCTCCTTTCAGGGGCGGCTGCGCCGCGCCGGCCGTCATGACCGGGGGCGAGTCCGCCGCTCCCGACAGGGTGCCATGGGGCGGAGGCAAGCCGGAGGCCGAGCCCAGCGCCCGGCGAATTTTCCGGCTCTTGGGGAGAGAACGGCTTGCACACAGGTCCTGTGGTACACTGATCCTGTGGAGGATAGAAAGTGCGGAACCTGACCCTGGCGATTGAAGACGAGGTGCTCGAGGCTGCACGCAGGCTGGCGCTCGAGCACGGCACGACCCTCAACCAGCTCGTGCGCGATCACTTGGCAGACCTGGTTGCGCGCGAGAGCCGGCGCCGTGCCGCGGCCGAGCGCCTCAAGCGCGCGATGCGGGAGGAGTTGGTGGAGGTCGGTCCCCGCACCTGGACGCGCGAGGACTTATATGGACGATGAGGCACCGGCCTTCGTCGACACCAACGTCCTCGTCTATGCCTTTGATAGCGCAGACCCGACTCGACACCGCTCCGCAACGCAACTGCTTTCACGCCTGATGGACGAGGACCGGCTGCGCCTGAGTACGCAGGTGCTCCAGGAATTCTACGTCACGATGACGCGGAAGGCTCGGCCTTTGTGGAGTCCTGATCGCGCGCTCGCAAAGCTCGACGACTTTGCTGCCTGGCCGGTGATCATTTCCGATCTGTCCCTCATTCGGGAGGCGGTCCTGCTATCGCGCGACGCCGTCCTCTCGTTCTGGGACGCGCTGGTCGTGGCCGCAGCCGTCCGCAGCGGCGCAGATATTCTCTATACCGAAGATCTCAACGACGGTCAGATCCTCCGCGGGGTGCGAGTTGTCAATCCCTTCACTGCCGGAGCATCGGCTGTTCCAAGTCCTGAGACTTGATGAAGCGACGCGATTGGGACGGCCCCGAAGGGGGAGGAACAATGGTAGGGCCATGGCTACCTACCTGGATCTCACGCTGACGGGAATCGTCGAAGGATCTGCTCGATCGCATCTGGCAGCGGAACAGGAATGACGTTCTCAGCGGGATAGAGATAATCCTCTCCGGAATCGTCAACGACCCGGATCAGCCCTGCCTGCTCAGCCGTCGGGTCAGGGAGAATCGGATAAAGCTTCAGGATCTGAAGATCCTCACAGCCCTGGTTCCTGATGCAGACCCCAAAGTGGGGCGCGGCTCCATTGCTCATCGAGCGGATCTTATCGCGGAAACTCGCAATCCGTTCACACCTGCACCGAAGAGATGAGAAAACGCCCCGTCTGGGTATAAACTCCCCGGGTTTGCTTAGCCGCGCCGCGCGCCTGGGGCGGCCGGGCGGCATCCCTTTGCTGGAGGAGATCGATGCTTCCTCGCTGGAGAACAGCCCGAATCGTGCCGGTCCTGCTCGTCGCCCTGGCGGCTCCGCCTGTGGCGTGGGGTGCGGACGCCGGCCTCGACGCCCGGGTCGACCAGGAGGCGGGCAAGGTCTCGGCGCAGCTCGTCGAGGTGCGCCATCACCTGCATCAGAATCCCGAGCTGTCCAACCGCGAGGCGCAGACGGCCGAGTTGGTGGCCGCCCACCTGCGCGCGCTGGGGCTGGAGCCCCGGACCGGAATCGGGAAGTACGGCGTCGTGGCGCTCCTTCAGGGGGGCAAGCCCGGTCCTCTCATCGCCGTGCGGGCAGACATGGACGCGCTGCCGGTCGTCGAGCAGACGGACCTGCCGTTCGCCTCGAAGAAGAAGGACACCTCCATGGGCCAGGAGGTGGGGGTGGCCCATGCCTGCGGCCACGACGTCCACACCTCGGTGCTGCTGGGGACGGCCACGGTGCTGACGGCGATGAGGAAGGACCTGCCGGGGAGCGTCCTCTTCATCTTCCAGCCGGCGGAGGAGGGACCGCCGGCCGGCGAGCGCGGGGGCGCCGAGCTGATGCTGGCGGAGGGGGCCTTCGCCCAGGGCAAGCCGGTGGCGGTCTTCGCCCTCCACTCGTTCCCGGATTTGGCCGTAGGCCAGGTGGGATTCAACCCCGGGCCGACCATGGCGGCCGTGGACCAGTTCCGGATCACCATCAAGGGCAAGCCGGCGCACGGCGCCTATCCCCACTTGGCGGTGGACCCGGTGGTGATGGCGGCCGAGGCGATCACGGCATTTCAGACCATCCGCTCGCGCAACGTCCCGGCCCTGGAGCCCAGCGTGCTGACGGTGGGGATCGTCCGCGGCGGCGAGCGGTTCAACATCATTCCGGGGGAGGTCCATCTCGAGGGGACGGTCCGCACCTACAAGGCCGAGGTGCAGGACCTGGTGGAGCGGCGGATGCGGGAGATCCTCGACGGCGTCACCCGGGGCAACGGCGGCTCGTTCGACATGGAGTACCAGCGCAACGCCCCCGCCACGGTGAACGATCCGGAGCTGGCCCGCCGCGTGCAGCCCCTCCTGGAGCGGATCGTGGGGGCGGGCAACGTCAAGCTCGTGGAGCCCAGCATGGCCGGAGAGGATTTCGCCTACTTTGCCAATCAGGCGCCCGGCTTCTTCTACCGGCTCGGCGTGGTCGCGCCGGGCACGACCTCCGGCGGCCTGCACACGCCCACCTTCCGCGCCGACGACAGCGCGGTGCCGATGGGCATCCGGGTCATGTCGCGGCTCCTCGCCGATTTTCTTTCCTCGTATGGAAACCACTCTCCGAGGTGATGGAATGCAAAATGACGGTCCGGTCGTCAGCAGCTTTGGTTTGGACAAACACGGCATCGAGGGGGTCCGCACGGCCTACTGGAACCTGCCGCCGGCGCGGCTGGTGGAGATGGCGGTGCAGCGCGGCGAGGCGGTGCTGGCCGCCGAGGGTCCCCTGGTCTGCGAGACGGGGCCGCACACGGGCCGGTCGCCCAACGACAAGTTCCTGGTCAAGGACCCGTCGATCGACGCCGACGTCTGGTGGGGGGAGGTCAACCGGCCGTTCGAGCGGGAGAAGCTCGAGGCGCTGCTGGCCCGCGCCCAGGAGCACCTGAAGGGCAAGGACGTGTTCGTCTTCGACGGCTACGCCGGCGCCGATCCCCGCTACCGCATCAACGTCCGCGTCGTCACCGAGGACGCCTGGCACAACCTCTTCGCCCGCAACATGTTCATCCGCGAGGAGGATCCGGCGGCGCTGGCGGATTTCGTCCCCAGCTTCACGGTGGTCAACGTCGCCCACCTGCAGGCTGAGCCGCAGCGCGACGGCACCCGCAGCTCCACGTTCATCCTCCTGGACCTGGCGAAGCGCATGGTGCTGATCGGCGGCACCCGCTACGCCGGCGAGATCAAGAAGAGCATCTTCAGCGTCATGAACTACTACCTGCCCAAGCAGGGGGTGCTCTCCATGCATTGCAGCGCCAATTACGGCGCGACGAAGGACGACGTCGCCCTGTTCTTCGGCCTCTCCGGCACGGGCAAGACGACGCTGTCGGCCGATCCCGCCCGCACGCTCATCGGCGACGACGAGCACGGCTGGAGCGACGACGGCGTGTTCAACGTCGAGGGCGGCTGCTACGCCAAGGTGATCCGTCTCTCGCCCGAGGGCGAGCCGGAGATCTATGCCACCACCCGCTGCTTCGCCACGGTGCTGGAGAACGTGGTCTGCGATCCCCAGACCCGCAAGCTGGACCTCGACGACGACCGGCTGACGGAGAACACCCGCTCGAGCTATCCGCTCACCCAGCTCGACAACGTCGACCTCGGCGGCCAGGCCGGCCACCCGCAGAACGTGGTGTTCCTGACCTGCGACGCCTTCGGCGTGCTCCCGCCGATCAGCCGGCTGACGGAGGAGCAGGCCATGTACCACTTCCTCTCGGGCTACACGGCCAAGGTGGCGGGCACGGAGAGGGGGATCACGGAACCGAAGGTGACCTTCAGCACCTGCTTCGGATCGCCTTTCCTTCCCCTCCATCCCGGGGTCTACGCGGAGATGCTGGGCGAGAAGCTGAAGCGGCACGGCGCCCGGGTCTGGCTGCTCAACACGGGCTGGACGGGCGGCCCCTACGGCGTGGGGCAACGCATCAAGCTCGGCTTCACCCGCCGCATGGTGACGGCGGCCCTCTCGGGCGAGCTCGACGGCGTCGAGACCTGGACGGACCCGATCTTCGGTCTCAACGTGCCGGTGAAGGTCGAAGGCGTGCCGGACAAGCTCCTCCGCCCGCGGGAGACCTGGCAGAGCCCGGCGGACTACGACGCCCAGGCCACGAAGCTCGCCGACATGTTCGCGGACAATTTCAAGAAGTACGAGAGCGGCGTCACCGAAGAGGTGAAGGCAGCGGGGCCGAGCAAGGTGCGGGCGTAGACGTAAAGGCAGTAAGGACGACAAGGACGTCGCACGAAGGAACCGCCAGGGCTTCCTCGTCCTTGGAGTCCCTGCCGTCCTTGTCGTCCTTGCTTCTCTTCTTCTCTTTGGCCGGTCTGAATCAGACGTCGTGCACCAGGGGCTGCGGCCGGCAGAGCCAGTACCCTTGGGCATAGTCGACCCCGATCTCCTTCAGGGCCTCCAGGGTCTGGCGGTTCTCCACCCACTCGGCGATGGTGGTGAGCCCCATGACGTGGCCGATCTGGTTGATGGACTCGACCATGGCTCGCTTCACCCGGTCTTCCATCATGTTCTGCACGAACTCGCCGTCGATCTTCAGGAAGTCGACCTGGAGGTCGCGCAGGTAGGCGAAGGAGGAGAGGCCGCTGCCGAAGTCGTCGAGGATGAAGCGGAAGCCCTTGGCCTTGAGGACCTTGATGAAGCGGATGGCGCTGTCAAGCTTGCTGATGGCCGCCGTCTCGGTGATCTCGAAGCAGATGCGCCGGGTATCGACCCGGCTGCTCTCCAGCTCCTCGATCATGAAGGAGAGGAAGCTCTCCTCGCCGATCGACTGTCCCGAGAGGTTGATGGCGAAGAGGATGGGCCGCGACAGCTCGCGGCGCTGGGCCTCGGCCAAGGCGCGGAAAGCGGTCTTCACCACCCAGCGGTCAAGGGAGACCATGAGGTGATAGCGCTCGGCCGCGGCGATGAAGGCCGAGGGCTCGAGCACCTTGCCGGTGCCGTCCAGCATGCGGATGAACACCTCGCAGAGCAGGTCGCGAGGGCCGGTCTCGGCGTTCAGCGGTTGGATAAGCTGGTAGAAGAGGCGGAAGCGGCGGTCCTCGAAGGCGCGGTGGATGCGGTGGATCCATTGCATCTCGCCGTAGCGCTCGGCCACCAGGGTGTCGTCCAACTCATACTCGTGGACGCGGTTGCGGCCGTTGTCCTTGGCCACGTAGCAGGCGGCGTCGGCGGCGCTCATGACGTGGGCGAGATCGCCGCTGTCGGCGTCGATGGGGACGAGGCCGATGGAGACGCCCACCTCGAAGATCTGCTCGCGCCAGCAGAAGCGGAACTCGCGGACCGTGCGCCGCATCTCCTCGGCGATCTCGCGGGCGTGGTCGAGGGGGCAGTCCTCCAGGAGGACGCCGAACTCGTCGCCGCCCAGGCGGGCGAGGGTGTCGCTGCGCCGCACCCGGGAGCGCAGCAGGGCGGTGATCTGCTTGAGCATCTCGTCGCCCACCAAGTGGCCGCAGGTGTCGTTGACCACCTTGAACTCGTCGAGGTCGAGGTAGAGCAGCACGTGGTGCCGGCGCTCGGCGCGGCCGGTGCGGATGGCCCGCTTCAGGCGCACCTCGAACTCGCGGCGGTTGATGAGGCCGGTCAGGGCGTCATGGCTCGCGAGGTAGGCCATCTCGCGCTCCAGGCCCCGGAGTTGGGTGACGTCCTTGAAGACCAGGACGACGCCGAGGGAGGCGCCGGTGCGGTCGTAGATGGGTGCCGCCGAGTCGCGCACGGCACACTCCTTGCCGTCGGCCGAGAGGAGCAGCGCGTGCCCGGAGGACTCCACCACCCGCCCTTCGGCCACGCAACGCGCGACCGGATCGGCGAGCGGCCTGCGGGTGAGCTCGTCGACGACCTGGAAGACCTCGGAGACCTGGCGGCCGAGGGCGTCCTCGGACTTCCAGCCGGTGAGGCGCTCGGCCACGGGGTTGAGGTAGTCGATGCCGCCGTCGGGACCGGTGCGGATGACGCCGTCGCCGATCGAGGCGAGGGTCACCTGGGCGCGCTCCTTCTCCCGGTAGAGGGCCTCTTCCGCCTGCTTGCGCTCGGTGATGTCCACCGCCACGGCGATGCAGCCCACGATCGCCCGGGCCTCGTCGCGCAGGGGCTCGACGCGGGTCTGGAAGGTCCGGCCCTGCCACTCCTGCTCATAGCTCACCGACTCGCCGGTCACGGCCAGGCGGTGGGCGCGGATGGGCACGGCATCCGGATCTCGCGTGCCGTAGTAGTCGAAGAGGCTGGTGCCGGGAGTGGTCCGCAGGCCGAAGGAGGCCAGCCCGCCTCCCAGGCCGGAGTGGAACACGAGGTCGCAGTCGGTGGTCCAGACGATGGCCGGCATGGGCTCCACCAGCAGCCGCAGCGGGGAGGCGGTGGAGTCGTCCAGATCGGGCACCGGGCGAAGAGGAGCTCGCGACTCGCCGTCGAACATGCGGTACGGCTCCGGCGTGTCGTCCGGCTGGAGAAGCGCGTTCACAGAGGAAAAAGTTCTCATGCGGCCTGTTTCGGAACCGGAATTGGGGTAAGCAAGAAGCGGGCCTAAATCAAAGGTTCTGGCATCGACAGGCCGTACCCCTGGGCGTAGTCGACGCCGATGTCGCGGAGGGCCTCCAGGGTGGTGCGATCCTCGACCGACTCGGCGATGGTGCGGATGCCCATCACCTGTCCGATCTGGTGGATGGACTCCACCAGGGCGCGCTGCACCGAGTTGGCCGTCATGTCCTTGACGAAGGTGCCGTCGATCTTCAGGAAGTCCACCTGCAGGTTCTTGAGATAGGCAAAGGAGGAGAGGCCGCTGCCGAAGTCGTCGAGGACGAAGTGGAAGCCCAACTCGCGGAGGACGCGGATGAACTGCATGGCCTTGCCGAGGTTGCCCACGGCGGCCGTCTCGGTGATCTCGAAGAAGATGCGCTCGGGAGCGATGCCGGTGGCCTCGATCTCGGCCAGGACGTAGTCGAGGAAGGCGTCGTCCCCCACCGACTGGCCCGAGAGGTTGATGGCGAAGCGGGTGGTGTCGCCGTGGGAGAGGGTGCCGCAGGCCAGGGCGACGAAAGCGGCGTGGACCACCCAGCGGTCGATGGAGGCGATGAGATGGTAGCGCTCGGCGGCCGGGATGAAGGCGGCGGGGCTGGCGATGCGGCCCTCCTCGTCGAGCATGCGGATGAAGATCTCGCACAGCGGCGGCTCGCTGCCGTCGTCGTGGAGCGGGTGGATGCTCTGCCGGTAGAGGCAGAAGCGGTGCTCGGCGAAGGCCTTGTGGATGCGGTAGATCCACTGCATCTCGCCGTAGCGCTCGGCCATCGCGCTGTCGTCCGGCTGGTACTCGTGCATGCGGTTGCGGCCGCTCTCCTTGGCGACGTAGCAGGCGGCGTCGGCGGCGGAGAGGACGCGGGCCATGTCGCCGCTCTCGGCGGTGATGGGGACGAGGCCGATGGAGACGCCGATCTCGAAGATCCGCTCCTGCCAGCCGAAGCGGTACTGCCGCACGGCGTTGCGCAGGCGCTCGCCGAGCTCGCGGGCGTCCTCCAGGCTGGCGTCCTCCAGCAGGACGCCGAACTCGTCGCCGCCCAGGCGGGCCAGGGCGTCGCTCTTGCGCACCACCGACTTGAGGAGCGCTGTGACCTGCTTGAGCATCTCGTCGCCCGCGAGATGGCCGCAGGTGTCGTTGACCACCTTGAACTCGTCCAGGTCGAGGTAGAAGAGGGCGTGCTCGCGCTTCTCCTGCCAGGCGCTGTCGAGGCAGAGCTGGAGGCGCTTCTCGAACTCCCGGCGGTTGATGAGGCCGGTCAGGGGATCGTGGCGCGCCAGGTAGATCATCTCCCGCTCCATGCCCCGGAGCTGGGTGACGTCCTTGAAGACGAGGACGCTGCCGGTGGTGCGTCCCTGGCGGTCCTGGATGGGGGCCACGGAATCGCGGATGGCGAACTCCCGGCCGTCGCGCCGCACCAGCATGGAGTAGCCGTTGTGCTCGATGACCCGCCCTTCGGCCAGGCAGTGCTCGACGGCGTTGGGCAGCGGCTTGCCGGTCGACTCGTCGATGACGCTGAAGACCCGGGTCACCGGCTGGCCGCTGGCTTCGGCGGCGGTCCAGCCGGTGAGGCGCTCGGCGACCGGATTGAGGTAGTCGACCACGCCGGCCGCGTCGGTGCGGATGACGCCGTCGCCGATCGAGGCCAGGGTCACCTGGGCCAGCTCCTTCTGCTGGGCGAGGGCCTCTTCGGCGAGGTGGCGCTCGATCTCGGCGGCGGCGCGGGCGGCGAAGATCTTGAGGATGGAGATCGCGGCCAGGTCCTCGGCCGCCGGGTCGGTGCTCATCACCGCGATGTGTCCCAGGAGCCGGTCGTTGCCGTCGAAGAGAGGCACGGCGAGATAGGCCTCGATCCCCTCCTCGCGCAGCCAGCGGTCGCCGGGGAAGAGGCGCCAGGTGGCGGCGGGGTAGTAGCAGAACTCCCGGCTGCGGACGGTCTCGCAGGGCGTCCCCGCGAGGTCGTACTCGAAGGGCTCGCCGTAGTCCCTGCCGGTCCAGAAGGCGAGGAGGCGCGCCCGGGTGGCGGGCTCGTCCACGACCTCGGCGACGAAGGCGTACTCCATGTCCAGGGCGACGGCGAGGTGGCGCACCAGGGAGCGGAGGAAGTCGGTGCCGGTGGTGGAGGAGGTCCCCTCGACGACGGCACGCAGGCGCTCCTCGCCGAGCCGGCGGGTGCTGATGTCGTAGCCGACGCCGATGAGGCGGACGGGAGTGCCGGCGGCGTCGCGCAAGGCCTGCCCGCGCTCGGAGAACCAGCGCGGCTTGCCATCCGGCGCCAGGACCCGCAGCTCGATGGTGAAGTCCTTCTCCCCCCGCAGGCAGTTGCGCAGGGCCTCCACCAGGGCCGGATGATCCTCCGGCACCACGGCGGCCATCAGCTCCCGCCCCGTCTTCCAGAGCTGGTCGGAGCGGCAGCCGAGGATCTCGGCGGCGTGGGGCGAGACCGCCATCTCGTCGGTGATCAGGTCCCACTCCCAGGTGATCACCCCGGCCACCCGCTGGGCGAGCTCGAGGCGGGCGCCGCTCTCGCGCAGGGCCACCTCCGCCATCTTGCGCTCGGTGACGTCGACGGCGGTGGCGAGGGTGGCGGGCTGGCCCTCCTCCAGCTCGATGAGGGCGGCGGTGAGGTCGAGCCACCGCTCCCGCCCGTCCTTGGTGACGATGCGGACCTCGTAGCGCTCCGGCACCGGCTCGCCGCGCAGCCGGGCCAGGGCGCGGTCGCGCAGGGCGGCCTGCGTCTCGGGGGCGGCGAAGTCCCAGGGCTGCCTTGCGAGCAGCTCCCCGGCGCTGTACCCGGTCAGCGTCTCGCAGGCCGGGTTGACGTACAGCAGACGGTCGGCACGGAAGACGAAGATGCCCGTCGAGGTGGTCTCGGCGAGAGTGCGAAACCAGTCGTTCGTCGGCCGGGAGGGGATCTCGGCCGGACTCTGAAGGGCTTGTCTCATCGCGCGACCACGGTTATAGCTTTGAGCGAACATCTAAAAGGGACGAAGTCCCCCCTTCCGGGTTCCTCCAGAAGAAACGAAACACCAGAATACGGTCTCCCGGAGATTGGCGCAAGGCGGACTCACCGCCCGTTCATCACTCCGGGCCTTTGTTTAGAGTAGGGGCGGGTCTGGACGGTCGGGAGGGGGCGCGACCCGCCCTGCAGCGGCGAGACCGTTCTCTCAGGGCGGGTCGAGCCCCCAACCTGCCGTCCAGACCCGCCCCTACCCTAAGCCCTGCCTAGGAGCCTGCGCGGCAGAAAAGTCGACCAAGGACAGCAGGGACAATAAAATACCAGACTTGCATCATCATCCTTCGTGTCTTTGAGGTCCTTGTCGTCCCTGATGTCCTTTACGTCCTTGCTTCTTGTTTCTGCCGCGCAGGCTCTTAGTCCCGCACCGCGGGGGCCAGCAGGGAGAGGTCGGCTTTCCGTTCGCGCTCGGCCAGCTCCATCAATCCCTTGAGGCCGCCCTTGAGCTGGTAGGCCTCGAAGCCGGCCTCCTTCATCTTCTCGGCGAGATGGGCGCTCTTGAGGCCCACCTCGCAGACCAGGACGTAGGCCCGGTCGCGGGCGAAGGAGCGATAGGCGGCGAGGGCCTGGGGGAGGTCCAGGTGGAGGGCTCCCGGGTAGTGCCAGCTCCGGTAGGCCGGCGCCGCGCGGAGGTCGAGGAGGGTGGCGCCGGCCGGCAGGCGGTCCACCTCGGGCACCGGCGCGGCCACGGCCTCGGGGTCCACCTGGCGCAGCTCGAAGACCTGCCGGGCATCCACCAGCCCGTCGAGGCGGTCGAAGTCCAGAGCGCCCTCGTCCCGCAGCACGTCCTTGAGGGCGGCCCGGGTGGTCGGCTTGGGGGGCATCAGGTCGCAGTACTCGGCCACCGCGGCGGACAGCTCGTAGATCCCGATGCGGCGGGCGATCTCCAGGATCTCCTCCTTGTTGAAGCCGAGGAGGGGGCGCAGGATCGGGATGGCCGGGGACGCCTGGGAGATCACTGCCAGGTTCTGCAGCGTCTGGGAGGAGACCTGGCCGATGGCGTCGCCGGTGATCACCGCCAGGCGGCCGCCACGGTGGGCCACCGACGCGCCGGCGCGCAGGATGAGCCGCTTGAGCACGATCTGCCAGTGATGGGGCTGCACCTTCTCCCGCAGCTCGGCGACGAGGGGCGCGAGGTCCACCTCGTGGAGGCGGGGGGAGTAGCCGTAGCTCCACTGCTCGGCGATGCGCTTCATCACCTTGAGCACGCCCAAGCGGTGGGCGGTGCCGCCGAGGTTGCAGAAGACGTAGTCGAGCTGCACGCCCCGCTTGAGCAGCAGCCAGCTCGCCACCGCGGAGTCGAAGCCGCCGGAGACCAGGGCCACGGCCCGCCCCTCGACGCCGATGGGCAGGCCGCCGTGCCCCCGCACCTTGTCGAAGAAGAAGTGGACGGCGCCCGGCTCGAGCTCGACGTGAGCCGTCACCTCCGGCGCGGAGAGGTCGACCCGGCCGGCGCCGGCGTCCAGCAGGGCGCGGCCGAGGGCGCTCTCCATGCGCGTCGAGTCGAAGCCGATGCGGTCGCGCTCGCCCCGGCGGGTGGCTCGCACGGCGAAGCTCCTCCCCCGTACGGCCTCGCCGAAGGTCTCGACGCCCAGGGCCACGAGATCCTCCAGCCGCTCCCAGGACCGGCGCTGGACCTCGGAGACCGATTGAATGCCAAAGACGCGACCCGCGATCTCCGCGGCAAGGGCGGCGGTGGGCTCGGGGGTCTCCAGGTACATGCGGCTCCAGGTCTTCTCCAGCCGGTAAGGGATGCCGTGCTGAGCGAGGCCGGCCTCCAGGTTCGCCGCCAGCCGGCGGAAGAACCGCATGCGGGTCTTCCGCGCCTTGGTGTAGAAGTCGCCGGAGAGCCGGAGGATGAAGAGGTGGTCGGACATCGGGCAGATCCCTGACCCCTATTGTACAAGCCGCCAGAGACCCGCACAGACCCGCCCCGCGCAGCAATCACCCTGATTCGGTCCATTTCAGACCGATTCAGTCCGAAATATCTTGACACGCGGAAAATTCTCAGGCACTCTCTGCTCCTCGACGTCTGGTAACGCCCCAACGTTGCCGTTCTTCCTTGGACCGCGACCGGCTGGGCAGCTCAGGGGAGAAGTTGAAGAAATTGGAATTCCGGGCCGCTTACGGCACCGGATGTTTGAGCCCGGAGTGGCTCAGAAAGGAGAAGCAGTCATGGCCAGAGAGACGAGAAGCGCAGGGATCCTGGGCGACTTGCAGCGCCTGTCGGGGACAATGGACGCCAACAAGGAGGAGCTTCCGCAGATGGAGCCGTTCCGGCTCAAGCTCACGGGAATCGCTACTCAGGCCTTCGAGGTCGCCAAGCAACAGGCCGCCCACAAGGTCGCCAAGCAGGAGAGCTCGAAGCAGCTCCGGAAGCTCCTCATCGAGGGGAACCGGATTGCCGACGTCGTGCGCACGGCGGTGAAGGACCACTTCGGCCCCCGGGAAGAGAAGGTCGCCGAATTCGGCGTGCAGCCGTTCCGCGGCCGGAAGGCGAAGCCGGCGACGGACAAGCCTGCTCCCACCCCCACCCCCGTTCCCGCCCACCCGCCGGCGCCCGCCGGCTCCGCAGCCACCGTCAAGTCGGATCAGTAGCTCATCCTGCCGGGGGGCGCGCTCGTCGCGCCCCCGCTTTTTTTCTTTCCTTCCCCCGTCAAGCCCGAGCCGCCGCCGAGACGACGCCCAGCCGTACGCGGAAAGACTCCCGTCGTCCCCGGACAACGATTTTCGTACGCGGACAACGTTCCGTCGTAAGCGGACAATGGTCCGTTGTATGCGGCGCATTTTCATTGCATCGAGACAACGGTCCATCGTACGCATACGACGGTTCGTTGTACGCGGACAACGATCCATCGTACGCGGCGCATTTTCATCGTCCCCGTACAACGGACCATCGTACGCATACAACAGTCCGTCGTACGCGGACAACGTTCCGTTGTACGCGGCGCATTTCCGTCGTCTCCATACAACGGACCATCGTACGCATACGACGGTCCATCGTACGCGGACAACGTTCCGTCGTACGCGGCGCATTTCCATCGTCTCCATACAACGGACCGTCGTACGCGTGCAACGACCCGTTGTACGCGGCGCATTTTCATTGTCTCGAGACAGTGGACCGTCGTACGCATGCAACGGTCCATCGTACGCGGACGACGAACCACTGTACGCGGACGATGTTCCGTCGTACGCGGCGCATTTCCATCGTCGCCATACAACGGACCGTCGTACGCGGACAATGGGACGTTGTACGCGGCGCATTTCCGTCGTATCGGGGCGACGGTCCATCGTACGCGGCGCATGGACAGGACTGAGCCGACTCCAAGATCCGTCACCGCGGCATGGGAGCACTATGCGATGACGCTATCACCCAATGTCTTTGCTCCGAAGGAGCTCAGGCATGTAGCCAGGGGCTGGCGCTGTTTGCCAGCCCCTGGTAAGACGGTCCCCAGAAACCCCATAGCCCTGAAAGGGCGACGGCAGCTCATGCCGCGAGGTCGTTCCCGGACCTCATCTGGGGGTTGGACGCTTTCGGTTGTAGCGATCAACCATGTGTGGCTTCTTCGAGCACGTCGGCCGCCCATTGATTGAGGCTCTTGCCGGCAGCCTGAGCTGCAACCAAGGCTGCACCGTGCACCTCCGGCGGTACTCGCAGCATGAGCTTGCCAGACGCAGGCCTCTCGGGGCGGACCCCTTGTTCCTTGCAGTCGCGCAAGAAATCTTCGATGGCCGTCACGAACGCGGCACGCAACTCTTTCACCGTTTCACCATGGAAGCTGATCATGGTGTGCAGCCCGAGAACGCGGCCGACAAAGATGTTGTCGCGCTCGTCGAGCTCGATTCGGGCGGTGTACCCCTTGTGATTCATGGTGTTCATGGCTTGACTCCTACACGTTCCAGCAATTCACGAGCTTCTTCGACCTGATAGCGCTTGGCCTCTTTGCCCGGGTGAGGGCGGTGACAGTACCAATGCTCACTCTGTAATGTGATCTTGACGCGCGAACCTTCGCGTTCCGTGACCGAGCCGCCTAGGGCAACAACCAGCGCTTCGATGTCAGAGAAGACAACTGCCGGCGAGGTTGGCCGAGCGAAGATTGCTTGAAGCGTCTTTCGGTGCCTGGTCCGCACAGGGTTAGATGCTAGCACTTTTCGCTAGCAGGAGCAAGTCTCCCTGAGCCGTAAGACCGAGGCCCATCCGCTTCTCGAACGCCCGGAGCCTGAAACCGCACTACGCCCGCCAGGGCATCGGTCAGGTCCCCCTTCCGGACCTGGACGGCTACGCCTCGGCTTTGCAGGTCGGCCCAGAGGTCGGGCCTCAGACAGGAGGCATCGGCGGCGAACAGGTCGAGATCGACGCTCGCGCGGTCTTCGAGTAGGTTCATCCGATCAGCTCGGACATGCACTTCGAGGGCGTGCGACTGGCCTGGCGCTGACGTTGGAGCTCCCGGATCGCGGTCTGTCACCGGTACGCCTAAACTCCCCCCATGCTGGACGCTAATTTTCCCCCCTTCGACCACAAAGGGGTGGAAGTCATGGAGAAAGAGCTGAGATCGGGGAT
>JAJKHS010000160.1 GCA_021154885.1 Thermoanaerobaculum sp. | reverse complement strand
GCCACCGGCGGATCGTCCACGCAGGTCACCGTCACCGTCACCGTCGTCGAGGAGCTACCCGGCGTCAGCGTGTAGGTGAAGGTGTCCGCAGGACCCGAGACGCTATTGCAGTAGTTCGCGTTCGGCGCGTAGGTCAGGCCCGTGCCGCCGCCCGTGATCACCACCACGCCGTTGGCCGGCTGCGTCACCGAGGCGATGCTCTTCGGACCACCGTCCACGTCCGTGTCGTTGGCCAGCACGTTGATCGCGTTGGCCCCCGAATCCTCGACCACCGTCGCCGCGTCCGCCACCGCCACCGGCGGGTCGTCCACACAGGTCACCGTCACCGTCACCGTCGTCGAGGAGCTACCCGGCGCCAGCGTGTAGGTGAAGGTGTCCGCAGGACCCGAGACGCTGTTGCAGTAGTTCGCGTTCGGCGCGTAGGTCAGACCCGTGCCGCCGCCAGTGATCACCACCACCCCATTGGCCGGCTGCGTCACCGAGGCCACGCTCTTCGGGCCGCCGTCGACGTCCGTGTCGTTGGCCAGAACGTTGATCGCGTTGGCCCCCGAATCCTCGACGACCGTCGCCGCGTCCGCCACCGCCACCGGCGGATCGTCCACGCAGGTCACCGTCACCGTCACCGTCGTCGACGAGCCGCCCGGCGCCAGCGTGTAGGTGAAGGTGTCCGCAGGACCCGAGACGCTGTTGCAGTAGTTCGCGTTCGGTGCGTAGGTCAGGCCCGTGCCGCCCCCCGTGATCACCACCACGCCGTTCGCCGGCTGCGTCACCGAGGCGATGCTCTTCGGGCCGCCGTCCGGATCCGTGTCGTTCGCCAGCACGTTGATCGCGTTGGGGCCCGAGTCTTCGACGACCGTGGCCGCGTCCGCCACCGCTGTCGGATTGTCGTCCACGCAGGTCACCGTCACCGTCACCGTCGCCGACGAGCTGCCGGGGGTCAGCGTGTAAGTGAACGTGTCCGGCGTACCCGAGACGCTGTTGCAGTAGTTCGCGTTGGGCGCGTAGGTCAGGCCCGTGCCGCCGCCCGTGATCACCACCGTGCCGTTGGCCGGCTGCGTCACCGACGCGATGCTCTGCGGACCATTGTCCGGGTCCGTGTCGTTCGCCAGGACGTTGATGGCGTTGGCCCCCGAGTCCTCGTTCACCGTCGCCGAGTCGTTGACCGCCGTGGGCGGGGTGTCCACCGCCACGATCGTCACCGTCGAGGTCGCCGTGTTGCTGTTCGAGTTGCCGTCGTTGGCCACGAAGTGGATCACGCGCGGCGTCGGATCGGGATCCACGTCGGTGTTCTGATACTTCACCTTCCGGAGCACTGTCTGGAAGTTCGCCACCGTGTCCGGGCCGGTCAGCGTCAGCACGCCGGTGGCGGGGACGTAGTTGGCCGTGATCGAGGTGCCCGTCACGTCGGTCGACAGCGTCTCGAAGCCGGTGTCCAGCAGGTTCGTGATCGTCACCGTCAGCGACGCGAGGTTCGGGCTGTCCACGTCGGTCACCATGGCGTCCACCGGATCCTCGATCAGCTTCGCCGCATCCCCTTCCGTGAAGGTGACCGCGAAGTCGCTCCCACCCGTCCCCTGGTCGTCGTTGGCGTCGAGGTCCAGGACCGGCGAGTCGTCCACGCAGGTCACCGTCACCGTCACCGTCGCCGTCGAGCCGCCCGGCGTCAGCGAGTAATTGAACGTGTCCGGCGTACCCGAGACGCTGTTGCAGTAGTTCGCGTTCGGCGCGTAGGTCAGGCCCGTGCCGCCCCCCGTGATCACCACCACGCCGTTCGCCGGCTGCGTCACCGCCGCCACGCTCTTCGGGCCGCCGTCGATGTCCGTGTCGTTCGCCAACACGTTGATCGCGTTGGCGCCGGAGTCCTCGACCACCGTCGCCGCATCGTTGACCGCCACCGGCGGGTCGTCCACGCAGGTCACCGACACGGTCACCGTCGCCGTCGAGCTGCCCGGAGTCAGGGTGTAGGTGAACGTGTCCGGCGTCGTTCCTGGCGGGGTGTTGCAGTAGTTCGCGTTCGGCGCGTAGGTGAGCCCCGTGCCGCCCCCCGTGATCACCACCGCACCGTTGGCCGGCTGCGTCACCGACGCGATGCTCTTCGGGCCGCCGTCGACGTCTGTGTCATTGGCCAGCACGTCGATCGCGTTGGCTCCGGAGTCCTCGGCGACCGTCGCCGCGTCGTTGACCGCCACCGGCGCGTCATCGACGCAGTTGACCGTCACCGTCACCGTCGCCGTCGAGCTACCCGGAGTCAGAGTGTAGGTGAACGTGTCTGGCGTCGTTCCTGGCGGGGTGTTGCAGTAGTTCGCGTTCGGCGCGTAGGTAAGGCCCGTGCCGCCCCCCGTGATCACCGCTACGCCGTTGGCCGGCTGGGTTACCGAGGCGATGCTCTTCGGGCCGCCGTCGACGTCAGTATCGTTCGCAAGCACGTTGATCGCCGTGGCCGGGTCGTCCTCCGTCACCGTCGCGGAATCGTTCACCGCCACCGGCGCATCGTCCACGCAGGTCACCGTCACCGACACCGTCGCCGTGGGAGTGGGCCCGGCCGGCGACAGGGTGTACGTGAACGTGTCGGGCGTCGTGCCCGGCGGCTGGTTGCAGTAGTCCGCGTTCGGCGTGTACGTCAGACCCGTGCCGCCCCCCGTGATCGCCACCACGCCGTTGGCCGGCTGCGTCACCGAGGCAATGCTCTTCGGGCCGCCGTCGACGTCCGTGTCGTTCGCCAGCACGTTGATCGCCGTGGCCGGGTCGTCCTCAGTGACCGTCGCGGAATCATTGACCGCCACCGGCGGATCGTCCACGCAGGTCACCGACACCGTCACCGTCGCCGTCGAGCCGCCCGGGGTCAAGGTATAGGTGAAGGTGTCGAGCGTCGTGCCCGGCGGGGTGTTGCAGTAATTCGCATTCGGCTTGTAGGTGAGGCCCGTGCCGCCGCCGGTGATCACCACCACGCCGTTGGCCGGCTGCGTCACCGACGCGATGCTCTTCGGGCCGCCGTCGACGTCCGTGTCGTTCGCCAGCACGTTGACCGCCGTGGCCGGGTCGTCTTCCGCGACCGTCGCGGAATCGTTGACCGCCTTCGGCGGATCGTCCACGCAGGTCACCGTCACCCTCACCGTGGCCGTGGCGTTCGGGCCGGCCGGGGCAAGCGTGTAGGTAAAGGTGTCGAGAGTCGTGCCCGGCGGGTTGTTGCAGTAGTCCGCATTAGGCTTGTAGGTCAGCCCAGTCCCGCCACCCGTGATCACCACGGTGCCGTTGGCCGGCTGCGTAACCGAAGAGATGCTCTTCGGACCACCGTCGGGGTCGGTATCATTCGCCAACACGTTGATTGCGGTGGCACCGGCATCCTCGGTGACCGTCGCCGTGTCATCAACGGCAGTCGGCGGTGCATCGAACAGGAGCAGCGCGTCGATGCGGAACCAGAGGGCCGTCGCGTCCTTGAAGCCGTAGAGGGCGCGGATGTCGGTGCCCGCGGGCGCATCCGACGTCGGCTCAGTCGCTAGGAGATTGTCCGTATTCCATTCGTCGACAGTCGTGCCGTCGAGGTCGCCGGCTGCGGCCCAGGCGATCCCGGCCAGGCCCAGGAGCAAGAGAGCCATCAGGAGCGCCGACGCCGTGCGCCGACGCAGCAGGACGACGGCTGCCAGGGCGAGCACCAGGCTGAGGAGGATCAGCCCCCATTCCGAGAGCGTCGGGACTTCGGCGATGGACACCGCCTGGAGAAGGATCGGCGGTCCGTTCCCATTGCCCTCCTTGGCCTTCAGCATCTCGTCGCGCAGGGTCCCGCCTTGGTCGAAGGCGAGCACGCCCAAGCGGACGATCGGCGGCTTGTCGAGGGGGGCCATGCTCAACGGGATGAAGGTCTCGATGACGCTCGTGCCCCCTGTGCCATTGCCGACCCCGATCTTGTGGACTCCCGCGGGAGTGATGTCGGTCGGAGCCGTGAAACTGCTTCCCGAGATGCAACTGCTGACCTCGATCTTGGTCACTTGGGGCGGCAGGAGCGCGGTGTCCACCGTGGTAGTGAGGATCCGCTCGACCCCCTTGAAGGTCCCGGTGAGCGCCGACACGTCGCAGCCGGTGTTGGTGTGGTTGTCCAGATCCAATAGGATCTGGAACTTCGATGTCACCGCGGAGGCTGCGGACGCTGAGCCAATCGTCAGCAGCACAAGGGCGACGGCGATTCTGGCTCGGGCGGGAATCCAAGAGCTCATGGGAAAATCTCCTCGGCAAGGGGCGCGCCCCTTACACACCTCCGGACGGAGGTCAAGCTATGACAGGCAAGAGAGAGGCCGGTGCAGGGCGACATGGACGACGTGATTCCGCTCAACTCATCCGGCGACCCACCTTACCGGCCCCCTCATGGGGCCGCACACTTCGATCGCCGTACCCTGAAAAGACGCCTGAACTACGGGTACCGCCTACCTTACCACAGCGCCGACCTGAATGTGCCAAGGGGATCGTCGATTCAAGTCAACCGCAAGTGCCGCAAGGCTGGGCGGGCTGAGGGCGGGGCGGGAAGAACGGCGCCCGGGGGATTCCCGGGCGGCCGTCCTTGGACCCGAGGGCGAGGGGCTAGAGGACTTCCTGGGCCGCGCCACTCTGGATGGCGCGGTCGATCAGTGCCTTGAGCTCTTTCTCGGCCTTGCGGGAGGCCGCCTCCTGCTGCCGGCCCAGCTCCTCCTGCTGGCGACCCAGGGCCTCCTGCTGACGGCCGAGCTCCTCCTGTTTACGGCCCAGCTCCTCCTGCTGGCGGCCAAGGTCGTTCATCTGGCGCTCGAGGTCCGCTTCTTTGCGCTCGAGATCGCGGTCGTCCGCATCGCCGCCGCGGCGGACCCGGTCGGTGGCGAGGGCCCCCTGCTGGGCTCCCAGGGCTCCCTGCTTGGCGCCGAGCGCGCCCTGCTTCCCCCCCAGCTCGCCTTGGCGGGCGCCGAGCTTACCCTGCTGCGCTCCCAGCTCACCCTGCCTGCGGCCCAGCTCTTCCTGATCTTTGAAGAGACCCCGGACCGTCTTGAGCGTGGCGGCATCGCGGACCACGTACTCCTTGCCGCCGTGACGGAACCAGAGGATGTCCCCACCGTCGCTGCCGCGCAGCTTCTTCACCTTGTCGATATCCGACATCGAGCCGCTCATGGTGGCCGAGTTGTCGCCGTGGAGGAAAATGTAGGACTCGCCGTCGCTATGGTGGCTCCAGGAATAGCCGTAGGAAGACCCGTGCTTGGGGGGAGCCGGCGGCGTGGGAGGAGCCGGGGGCGCCGGAGGAGCGGGGGGCGCCGATCGCACCCCACGGGGAGAGGCGGGGACGGCCGGAGCCGCGGCGACCCTCGCCATGGGAGCCGGAGCCGGCAGGGCCAACACCGGAGCCGCCATGGCCACAGGCGCCGGGCCAGGCCGGGGAGCCGGGGCGGAAGCGATCACGGGAGGAAGAGCAGGAATTGCCACGGGAGCCACCCTGGCCCCGGGCCGGGGGACTGGGACAGCAGCGACCACCGGGGCCACACCAGGAATGCCGCCCTTGACTCCACCGGGAATGCCGCCCTTCACGCCGCCGGGGACGCCCCCCTTGACGCCACCGGGAATTCCTCCGCGGACACCGTCCGGGATTGCGCCTGTGGGCGGCGCCGGGGCCACGGCCGGCTCGGACGCGTCCGCCTCGGGCGGCTCCGGCGCCTCCGGGGCCACGGACTCGGGGGCCACCACCGCCGCCGGAGGCTCCGGAGGAACCGGCTCCTGCGCCACGATCCGGATTGGGATCAACGTCACCAATGCCGCCGCCCCGGCTGCCCACCACCAGCCGGAGATCCGGCGCCTGTTATCGGAAGTCTGCTGCAACATCTGAAGTCTCCTTTTGAGGTTCTCGAGCGAGGGCGAGGCGCCCGCGGCGGCGAGACCGGTCTCGCGCGGAGCCACACCCCACCGGAGGAGCAGGCGCCCATAGGCCTGGGGCGCCGACCCCAGGACCCGGAGCACCTCCGCGTCGCACGCCGCTTCGCGGGCGATCGCGTATTCACGGACGGCCAGGGCCGCCAACGGATGGAAGAAGAAGAGGCGTTGCGCCAGGGCCGGCACCCAGCCGAGCCACAGGTCGTGGCGGCGCACGTGCAGCAGCTCGTGGCAGAGAGTCATGGCGACCTCGGGAGGCGACAGCCGTTCGAAGCCGGGGCGCGGCACCACCACCCGCGGCCGCAGCAGCCCGATCGCCTGAGGCGTCCGCACGTCCGCCGAGCCGCGCAGGTCCGGAGACCGCCGCAGCCCGAGCCGGAGGCAAAGGTCCGCGTAGACGCCGCGCACCCACCCGTCCCGCACCGGCTCCGAGCGCCGGATTACCCAGTGTGTATGCCGGAGCTGGCGGCACGACCTGACCGAGATCGCGGCGAGGCCGGCCAGCCAGAGGCCCAGGAGCCACGGCGCACCGCGCTCGACGAATCCCCGCGTCTCCGGCGGCTCTGCCGTCGCACTTTCCGTCCTAGGGTAGGGGCGGGTCTGGACGGCGGACAGGGGGCTCGACCCGCCCTGAGGAAGGACCATCGCTGAAGACAGGGCCAAAGCCGGGGCCGGCAACAGCGGCAACCGCACCGGCGCGATCCAGATCAGCCCCAGCAGCAGCTTGAGGGATGCCAACCACCACAAGCCGCATCGCACCGACGCCGGCAGGCGCGGGCACAGCCGGCAGGCGAGCCAGACGAGGCCGATGACCAGGGCCCCCTGGAGCGAGGCGCGGACCAGCGCCTCCAGGACCGCGAGAGCGCTCATGCGTCCTCCTTCCGCTTCGAGTGGAGCTTCGCCACCAGCTCCTCCAGCTCCGCGAGCTCGCCGTCCGAGACCTCCGCCTCCTCCGTCAGGTAGGTGACGAACGGCGATACCGAGCCGCCGAGCGTCTTCTCGACGAAGGACCGCACCACGTCCCGCATCACCTGCCCGGGAGCGGCGGGAGAGGAATATCGATAGACCCCGTCGACCTGCCGGCGCTCCAGGTGCCCCTTCTGCCGTAGCCGTTCCATCATGGTCAGCACGGTCGAGCGGGCGAGGCCCCGGGGCGCGCCGAAACCCTCGGCCGCCTGTCCCACCGTCGCGCCTCCCTGCTCCGCCACGTACTGCAGCAGCGCCAGCTCCTGATCTCCGATCGACTTGGGTCTCATGGGCTCCTCACCACCTTGACTACATCTGTCGCCATGATACGTCTGACGACATCTGTCGTCAAGCCCCTTCTACGGCGGTTGGGGGAGGAAAGTTTTGGTATCAAGCCTGGTCGGGCAGATAGGATAGAGGAGCGACCCGACCCGGAGGCTCCATGCCCGATCCCTACGCCCTCCCCGCGTTCCTCTCTCTGGCGCTCCTGCTCGGAGCCGCCACGGCCGGAGCCGGGAAAGACGCCACCGGCTTCGTCGAGGTGCCGCACGCCAGGCTCTGGTATGAGGTGCGGGGTGAGGGGGCGGCCATCGTCCTCCTCCATGATGGCCTTCTCCCCAGTACCGCCTGGGGCGGTCCGTTCGAAGAGCTGACGAAGAGCTTCCGCGTCATCCGCTACGACCGCCGCGGGTACGGCCGCACCGAGGCCGGGAAGGACCCATACTCGGACGTGGAGGATCTCCAGGCCGTTTTCGACGCGCTGAAGATCGGCCGCGCGGCCCTCGTCGGCTGCTCCAACGGCTCGAAGCTCGCCGTCGACTACACCCTCGCCCATCCGGACCGGGTGGAGGCCCTCTTCCTCGTGGGTCCCGTGATCTCCGGGCTCCCCTACTCCGAGCACTTCCAGCGCCGGGGGATGGTCAACTTCCGGCCCATGTTCCAGGAGAAGAGCGTCGAGAAGCTGATCGACGCCTGGGTGCGCGATCCCTACCTGGTGGACGCCGCCGACACCGCGGCGAAGGAACGCCTGCGCGAGTTGCTGAAGGCCAACCCCGGTCCGATGACCGGCTCCGCGCCCGAGAGACGCACGCCGGACCGCCCCGCCATCGGCCGGCTCGGCGAGATCCACGTGCCCACCCGGATCGTGGTGGGAGCGTCGGACGTCCCGGACGTCCATGCCCACGCCGGCGTCCTCGAGGCCGGCATCCACGGCGCCAGGCGGGAGGTCTGGCCGGGGGTGGGCCACTTCATTCAGCTCGAGAAACCCGAGCAGCTCACTCGGGAGATCCACGTCTTCCTGCGTCCGGACGAGGTCGCCAAAGCCGACCTCACGAGGGTCTCCCAGTCGATCGATCCGGAGAAGAACCGCCACCTCTTCGACTACGACGCCAAGGCGCCGCTGGACGTCCAGGAGACCGGCACGGAGCGGCGGGGGGAGGTGCGCGTCGTGGACCTCTCCTACGCGAGCCCCCTGGGCGGACGCGTCCCGGCCTATCTCATCCTGCCGCCGGGCCCGCCGGGAGCAGTGAGGCATCCGGCCGTCCTCTTCCTCCATCCAGGCCAGGGGAGCCGCGCGACCTTCGTGGACGAGGCCGTCGAGCTCGCCCGCGACCGCGGCTTCGTCTCGCTGACGATTAGCGCGCCCTTCCTGCGACCCGAGAACCGGGGCCAGCGCGGCGGCAATCCCTGGCACCCGGAGGTGAGCCGCAAGGAGCAGGTCCAGAACGTCGTGGACGTCCGCCGCGGCTTCGACCTCCTCGCCGCCCGTCCCGAGGTGGACCCCAGGCGCCTGGCCTACGTCGGCCACAGTCTGGGCGCGACCGTGGGAGGCACGCTCGCCGGCGTCGAGAAGCGCCCCATCGCCTACGTCCTGATGGCCGGCTACTCCTCTCTCACCAGCGCCACCGCCAACGGCCACGACCAGGGCGCCATCGCCTTCCAGGAGCTCCTCACCCCCGAGCAGCAGAAAGCCTACGTGGACGCCCTCGCCCCGCTCGACGCCATCCATTATCTGGGCCAGTCGCGCCCCGCGAAGCTCCTCTTCCAATTCGCCAAAAACGACGAATTCATCACCCCCCTGGACGCCGCCACCTCCCTTGCCGCGGCGCCCGATCCCAAGGACGTGAAATGGTACGGCACCGACCACTCCTTCAATGAAGGGGCGCGTCGGGATCGGGGCGAGTGGCTGGGGCGGGTGGTGGGGGCAGGCGTGAATCCGTAGAGTCGCGGTTTGGCATCGAGTCAGTCCCGGTGCGCCACGAAGTGCGGCCGGCGGGTGCGGACGCCGATGCGGACTTTGGTGCCCGGGGCCGGCGCCGTCTCCGAGGAAAAGTGGGCCAGGACTTCGGTGCCGGTGTCGAGCAGGAGGATCACCCGGTCGTGGGGACCCATGCCACGGGAGTCCAGAACCGTGGCCATCGTGCCGCAGGGATCTTCAGTCAGGTCCTCCGGCCGCACCAGGAGCCAGCCACCCTGGCAGGCTCCGGGAAGGACGAAGGAGCCGAGCGGAGTGTGGCTGCGGACAGGGACGACCGGCGACGGGCCGGAAGGCAGCGCTTCGACTTCCACCAGGTTGGCCTCGCCCAGAAAGGAGGCCACGAAGGGCGTCTGCGGGCGGCGGTAGAGGTCCAGGGGATCGCCCGCCTGCACCACGCGCCCCTGGTCGAGCACCACTAGGTGGTCGGCCAGGAGCATGGCCTCTTCCTGGTCGTGGGTGACGTAGAAGGTGGTGGTGCCCAGCTTGCGCAGCAGGGCGGCGAGCTCGGCGCGCACGGTACGCCGCAGGCGGGCGTCGAGGGCCGAGAGGGGCTCGTCGAGGAGCAGCAGGGAGGGCCGGGGCGCCACCGCCCGCGCCAGGGCCACCCGCTGCTGCTCGCCGCCCGAGAGCTGGGAGGGCTTGCGATCCAGGAGACGCTCGAGGCTCAGGAGGGCCGCCGCGTCCCACACCCGCTCCTCCAGGTGGCGGCGGGTCGGCCGGCGCCGCGAGCTGCGCAGCGAGAAGCGGCGGCGGCCGGTCTGCAGGCCGAAGGCGATGTTCTCGCGCACGGTCAGGTGGGGGAAAAGGGCGTAGGACTGGAAGACGACTCCCACGTCCCGCCGCTCGGTGGGCACGCCGGTCACGTCCTCGCCGTCGAACAGGATCTGCCCCTGGAGCGGGTGGAGGAGGCCGCAGAGGAGCTGGAGGAGCGTCGACTTCCCCGAGCCGGACGGGCCGATCACCACCGTGATCCCCCCCTCCGGCAGCTCCATGGAGACGCTGGAGACGACCGGCTCGCGGCCGTAGGCGAAGGAGACGTCCTCGACGTGGACCTTCATGCCGGCAGCCCCCGGTGGAACTCCTCGCCGCCCAGGGCCTGGATGGCGAGCAGGGCCGGTACCACCGGCGCCAGGAAGACGAGCGTCGCCGCCGCGGCCACGGGAAACGAGTTGGTGGTGTAGGTGAGGTAGAGAGCCGCCGGAAAGGTCTGGAGGAGCGGCGTCGCCAGCAGGAAGCTGACGTTGAACTCCCCCCAGGAGACGGCAAAGACGAGCAGCGCGGAGAGGACCAGGGCCGGCGTCAGCAGCGGCACCGTCACCCGCGCTGCCGTCTCCCACTCCCCGGCCCCCAGGCTGCGGGCCGCGGACTCCAGGCGCGGGTCGAAGGTCTCCACGGCGTTGGCCACCGTCTTGACCACCATCGGCAGGGTGTAGACCAGATGGCCGGCCACCAGCAGGGCGAAGCGCGGCGCGCCCCCCGCCACCTGGATGAGGGAGAAGCCCAGGGCCACGCCCGGCACGGAGAGGGGGACCAGGGCCGCCGACTCCAGCAGCCGCGATCCCGGGAACGGCCGGCGCCGGAAAGCCCACGCCGCCGGCGCGCCGATGGCGAGCGCCAGGGGGACCACCACCGCCACCACCTGGACCGAGCGCAGCAGCGCTCCGCCCCAGATGCCGGTCACGTAGCGGAAGAGGTCCGGGACGGTCTCCACCCCGGCGCCCTCGGAGCGCTGGCCATACCACTCGGCCCGCGAGAAGGCGCCCGTGGCCGTGACGACGATGGGCGTGAGCAGAGCGAGCGCCAGCACCACCGTGGCGGCGATGCCCGCTCGGCGCAATCCGCCCGGAAAACCGGTGGCGGCCCTCATCGCTTCCCCACCGACAGCAGCCGGTCGACTGCCAGCGTCGAGAGGGCCAGCATCAGGGCCAGGGCTCCGGCGACTTCGTCGTTCAGGAAACCGGTCATCTCCGTATAGATCTCGAGCGGTGCCACGGTGAAGCGTCGCGACAGGATCAGCGCCACGCCGAACGAGCCCATGGACGCGGAGAAGGTCACCGCCAGCGTCGAGCGCAGGGCGGGCGCCGCGAGGGGAAGCCCGACCTTCAGCAGCCGCTGCAGCGGGCCCGCCCCCAGGGCGCGTGCCGCCGAATCCAGCTCGCGCGGGAAGCGCCGGAAGGCCGACTCCAGCGTCATCACCGCCCGCGGAAGCTCGAAGTATAGATAAGCCAGAAACAATCCGGCGACTGTGTAGGCCGCTCCTTCAAACATTCGCCGGCCCGTGAGGTACGCCAAGGCCTCCGGGATCGCCCCGATGCGACCCAGCAGCACCACCATCAGAAACCCCACCAGGACGCCGGAAAAGGTCAGCGGCAGGGAGATCGCGGTGCGCAGCGCGTTGCGGCCCGGGAACCGCTCGCGGGCCAGGACCCAGGCCGGAGCTACCGCCAGCAGCACCGAGCCGAGCGCCGCCGCCGCCGAAAGACCCAGCGAGTTCACCAGCGCCGTGCGATACCGCCCCGCCGCCAGCACCTGCCGCACCGCTCTCCACCCGGGATCGGAGAGCGCATGCCCGGCCAGCGACGCCAGCGGCCACGCCACAGCCGCGGCCAGGAACAGGACGAGCGGAAGCGACAGGAGAGCGCCGGTCAGGGACGAGCCGGTCGGGGGTCGTCGGTCAGTCATTCCTGAATAACAATACTCCTATCTTCCCGTCCCCCGGATCTGCTCCGTCCACGCCTTCTTGAGGGCGTCGGAGGCGGCGGCCATTCTTGCGAGGTCGAGGGCCCGGGCGCGCTGGTACTCCTTCTCGGAGAGGACGTGGGAGGCCACCTCGGGCGGCATCGCGCCGGGGATCACCGGCAGGAAGTAGCCTTTGGCGAACTCGGCCTGCGCCTCCCTGGTGAGCAGCCAGTCGAGGTACTTCTTCGCCTCCTCCTTGTGGGGCGCACCCTTC
Organism: Thermoanaerobaculum sp.; assembly: GCA_021154885.1. Lineage (GTDB taxonomy): Bacteria > Acidobacteriota > Thermoanaerobaculia > Multivoradales > UBA5704 > DATARR01. Next base: position 100,222 of record JAJKHS010000160.1, on the reverse strand, counting down.
ACCAGGCCCATGACCAGGGGCATGGTGAACGTCCCCTCGGCGGGGAGCACCACCTCGACCGGCCCATTGTCCACCCACTTCATCTTGTAGCCGTTGCCGTCGGCGTTGATCCAGATGGGGATCTCGCCGCGCAGGACGGAGTTGTAGACCGACTCTCGTGGATAGGACGAGACGTTGGCGTCCAGCTTCTTCAGGTAGTCGAGCCCGGGCTTGAAATTCTTGTCGCTGCCGCCGAACAACTCGTTGACGCCGTAGACCAGGGTGAATGACGTGCCGCCCCAGGTCGGATCGTCGTAGGCGATCTTCCCCTTGTAGACGGGCTTGAGCAGGTCCTTCCACGACCGCGGCACGGGCGCGCCGCCCAGCGCCTTGGCGTTGACCACGAAGGCGATGGCGCTGGTATGGACCGTCCACCACCGGCCTTCCGGGTCCCTGAGGGCGGCGGGGATCTTCTCCCACCCCTTGGGCTTGTAGGGCTCGTGCAGCCCCTTCTCGGCCGCCAGGAAGCCGATGGCTCCCGAGTAGTAGGCGGTGTCGGCCTGCGGACTGTCCTTCTCCTTTTCCAGTGCGGCGAGGGCCACGGAGGAGCCCTTGGGATCGGGCGGGACGGTGACGCCGGCGACCTTCTTGTAGAGGGCGGTGACGCCGCCCCAGTTGGCGTAGTTGGGGATGCAGTCATATTGGATGACGACCTTCTCTTCCGCGGCTATCGCGGCCAATGTGGCTGAGAGGGTAAGCAGGGAGAGGGCGAGGAACGTCTTGCGCGTCATGGATAGATCTCCCGGTCAGAACTTGATCTGAAGCTGGCTGAGGACGGTGGGCCGCCAGCCGGCGCCGGCCTTGAAGGGACCGTTGCCCCGGCCGTCGAAGTGCTCTTCGATGGCGTTGACCTGCCAGCGGGTCCAGCCGTTGAACCAGACGTTGGCGCCGAGGGTGACGGCCTCGAGGCGTTTGCCGTCGATGCCGCGCAGAGCCGTGCCCGTGATCTCCGCCTGCTCCACCCGCAAGACCGTCTGGACGCCGCCCTTGGCCTCGCTCCCCCGGGCCCAGAAGGCCGCCTGGACGTAGCCGCCGCTGAGCTTCGCGCGGCTGTCCTTGAAGTCGGAGCTGAGCCACTCGGAGTCGAAAGAGCACCGGTCGTGCTTCCAGTGGAGGTCGCCGTCCCAGGCGCGGCGGGCGCCGACCACGGGGATACCGATAAAGCGGCTGCCGGAGTAGGAGGCCAGGGTGAGGGTCTGCGCCAGCTCCTTGTCGACGTCGAAGGCGGCGCCGGTGGTCAGGGCGTCCGTCCACTTGACGTTCACCCGCCCCTGGACCTCCTTCTGGCCGTTGTTGTCGCGGGCGTTGCCGCGCTGACCCGCGACCACCGCGGCGCCGGCCGAGGAGTTGCCGTTGAAGACGCCAAGATAGTAGGCGACCTTCTTGCCGGGGTCGAGGTAGCCCCAGAGCATGGGGCCGAACTGGACGTCGAGGGCCGGCAGGCTGAACATGGCATTGAGGGCCTGGAAGCGCTCCACCGTGTCCAGGGCGCGGGAGGAGCGGAGGTTCTCGGTGCTGAACGGGGTGATGAACTTGCCGAAGCGCAGGTAGTGGCGGTCGCGGACGAAAGCGGCCTGGGCGTAGGCCTCCACGAGGGAGGTGCCGTCCGTGGGCGCGCCGTCGACCTCCACGAAGAGCTTGTAGCGGTCGTCGTAGTCGGCCACGAAGTCGATGCGGGCGCGGCGCACCCGGAAGTCGGTCTCCTGGAAGGTCGCGCCGTTGTCGCGGTCGGTGTAGGTGAAGGTGGGCTGGGCATAGCCGTAGAGCCGGAACAACGTCTTGCCATCCGGCGACTTGACGAAGAGGCCGCCCCCCTGGGGGTTGAGGCCCGCGGTCCACGTCCTGGCCTCCCTCTCCTTGAGCCGCTTCTCCACCTCGGCCTTGACCCGCTGCTGGATCTCGTCGTCCACAGTGGACGGCTGAGGCTTGTCCTGGGCGTGGGCACGGATCGGCAGAACGGCGGCACAGACGACGATCAGAAACGAAGCCGCAAGGCTCCTTGAGATTATTAACACGGACTTCTCCCAGAAAAGGCCGGAGGACCGAACCACCGGCGGTCGATCTCGGGTACGACGGCTACACCAGCTCCGCCTTGCGTGCCCGCCGCAGCGCCTCGCCGCCGAGCTGCCCATAGGCCAGCGCGCCGGTGGACCAGCTCGCGAAATCGAAGATGGGTCGCCCTTCGGCCGGCGCCTCGGCGAGGCGGACATTGATCGGGATCTCGGTGCGGAACACCTTGGAGCCGTACTGCTTGCGGACGGCGGCCACCACCTCGTCGGTGAGCTGGGTGCGGTGGTCCACCATGGTGAGGAGGATGCCCAGCAGCTCCGGCGACCGGCCGAGCCGGGGCCGCAGCTCCTCCGCCAGCCCGAGGAAGCCGGCGAGCGCCTCCAGGTCCAGGCGGTGCGGCGCGACGGGTACGATGAAGGCGTCCGCGGCGGCAAGGGCGTTGACGGTGAGGATCGAGAGGCCGGGCGGACAGTCGACGACGATGACGTCGTAGCGCCGGCCGATGGGCGCCAGGGCCTTCTTCAGCAGCTTCTCCGGTTTGTGCTTGCGGGCCAGGGCCAGGTCCGCCCCCGCCAGCCGCAAAGCCGACGGCAGCAGGTGGATACCGCCGAAAGGCGTCTCCACGATCGCCTCCGCCGCCGTCCTCTCGCCGCTCAGCACTTCGGCGGACGAGGCCTCGACCGCCTCCCGCGCGACACCCAGCGAGAAGCTCGCCGAGCCCTGCGGGTCGAGGTCCACCAGCAGCGCCGCGAGGCCGCTGCGGGCGAACGCCGCCGCCAGGTTGACCGCCGTCGTCGTCTTCCCCACACCCCCTTTGAGGTTGGCCAGGGCCAGCTTCATGCTGCTCTCCTTTCCTCGACAGGGTTTTCTTCCCACCGCAGAAAAACAGGCTTCTCCAGAACGCCGCGCAGGTGATTGTACCTCCGGGACACGTTGACTCCGAGGATGGGTTATAGTCGGCCAAACTTCAGGAGGATCGCATGCTCCGACGACGCTCGGCATCTCGCATCAGGATGGCAGTCGTTCTCGGGTCGCTGGCGCTCTCGGCCGCCTTCCCGGCGGTGGCGGACACGTTCACGGCCGAAGGCGTGCCGGGAAGCGCGGTCAAGGGCTCCGCACCGGTGACGGTGACGCTCCACCTCGCCGGCGGTGCGCGCGATCTCCTGCGCAAGATGCCGGACCGGCCTTCGGAAGGGCCCACGGCACGGTTGACCCTCAACGGCTTCAAGGGTCCCTCCGGCGCGAGCGTCCGAGTCTTCCTCAACTTCGCGCAGGCCGGCGCGGCCAGCGGCACCGGCGACCTCCACTACGTCGGCGCCATGACCTCCTTCGACAACCCGGCCCCCGGCGCGCCCGGCGACGACATCATCCTCGACGCCGCGCCCGCCCTGCGCAAGCTCAAGGGCAAGAACGACCGGATCCTGCCGGGCGACAACGTCACGGTGACCCTGGTGCTGGTGCCGGGAACCGCGCCGGACGACGCCGCCGTCACCGTCGACAAGGTGACCCTGACGATCGAGCCCAAGGCGAAGTGAGAAGGTCGATGCGCGGCGTCCTCTTCGGTGTCGTTCTCTCCCTGCTGTCCCCCGGCCTGACGGCGGGCCAGACCCCGTCTGCGACGGCCGCAGCAGCAGCCCCGGCGCTGGCCGCGGGCTGGGAGCCCCTGGCCTTCCTGGCCGGGGATTGGGAAGGCACGGGCACGGGGGCTCCCGGAGCCTCCAAGGGAGCCTTCTCCTTCGTGCCCCAGGTCCAAGGAAACGGGCTGCTGCGCCGCAGCACCAACGACTCCCCGAGCGGCCATCATGAGGACGTGATGCTCGTCTACCGCAACTCCGACGGCGCCTTCCGGGCGCTCTACGTCGACAACGAGCGCCACGTTATCCAGTATGCGGTGACGGCCACGGCGGAGCCGAAGGGCGCCGTATTCCTCAGCGACGAGGTCGCCGGCATGCCCCGTTTCCGGCTGACCTACAAGCTGCGGCCGGATGGCACGGTGGCCATCACCTTCGAGCTGGCGCTCCCCGGCTCGTCGGCGTTCAAAACGTACACCGAGGGGGTCGCAAAGAAGCGGTAGGTCATGATAGTATCTCTTCTATGGGAGACGAGCGGCGCGAAGAGCGGGAACCCAAGCTCATGACGACGGAAGAGATCCGAGAGCTGATCGCCGGTGTGGGCGTCAAGATCGCCAGTCTGGCCGAGCTTCACGATCGTACCGAGGAGGAGCTGCGGCAAAACGACCGGCAGTTGAAGGAGTCCCTCCAGGAGACCCACCGGGAGTTGAAGGAATCGATGCAGGAAACCCGCCGGGAGTTGAAGGAGTCGATGCAGGAAACCCGCCGGGAGTTGAAGGAGTCCCTGCAGGAAAGCCGCCGGAATCTGGACGAGTCCCTGGAGAGGACCCACCGGGAGATGAAGGAATCCAGCCAGAAGGTGGACCGGCAGTTGGCTGATCTGGGCCGCCAGCTCGGAGGGTTGGGGGAGAAGTTCGGCGGCTTCACGGAGGGGCTGGCGCTCCCCTCCATGACGAAGCTCTTGGAAGAGCGTTTTCACATGGATTTCGTCGCTCCCCGGGCGCGTGCCCGCCGCAACGGCAACACCATGGAGATCGACGTGCTGGCCTACTCGAACTCCCGGGTCAATGAGGCCTACCTCGTGGAGGTCAAGAGCCATCTCCGCCAGGAGGGCTTGGATCAGATGAAGAAGATCCTGAGGCAGTTCCGCGACTTCTTCCCCTCCCACGCGGACAAGCGGGTGTACGGCATCCTCGCGGTGGTGGACGCGCCGGAAGAGTTGCGGCAGAAGGTACTCGAGGAAGGGATCTACCTCGCGCGCATCCACGACGAGGAGTTCAAGCTGGAAGTCCCGAAAGATTTCAGGCCGAGGGCTTTCTGACCGGCCCATCCCCTCGCTTTACGGCATCCTGCACGTCTCCCCGCCTGCCGCGGGCATGTAGCACTGGCGCACGTAGTCCATCACCATGCGGTCGGCGTTGTAGCGCCAGGCGAGGGTGCGGATGGCGCGCTTTACCCGCGCCATCCAGCCGTGGGGAATGCCTTGGGCGTCGCGCCGGTAGTAGAGGGGAATGACCTCGGTCTCCAGCACCTCGAAGAGGGCGAGGGCGTCGCGCTCGTCCTGCACCTCGGGGTTGGCGTGGACGTCGCCGCTGCCGACGGCGAAGCCGTTGCCGCCGTCGTAGGCCTCGGCCCACCAGCCGTCGAGGATCGAGCAGTTGAGCACGCCGTTGAGGATGCACTTCTGGCCGCTCGTGCCGCACGCCTCCAGCGGCCGGCGCGGGGTGTTGAGCCAGGCGTCCACCCCCTGCACGAGCTGCCGGGCGACGTGCATCGAGTAGTTCTCCAGGAAGACGATGCGGCCGGCGAAACGCGGGTCCTTCTCCAGGTTGGCCACCCGCTGGGCCAGGGCCTTGCCCCCCGTGTCGCGCGGGTGGGCCTTGCCGGAGTAGAGGATCTGGAGCGGCCGCTCCGGGTCGTTCACCAGCCGCGCCAGGCGGTCGAGGTCCTGGAACAGCAGGTCCGCCCGCTTGTAGGTGGCGAAGCGGCGGGCGAAGCCCAGGGTCAGGGTCTCGGGGCTCAACGGCTCGCGCTCCGGCGCGGGCAGGGCCAGCCGCTGCCGGCGCTCGGCGAGGCGCCGGCGGACGAAGGTGAACAGCCGCGCCTTGAGCACCTGGTGGATCTCCCACAGCTCGGCGTCGGAGATGGCATCAGCCTTCGCCCACAGCTCCGGGAGTGCGATCCTGTCCAGCCAGGAGGGGCCCAGGTGCTGCCCGTAGAAGTTCTGCAGGTCCGAGGCGAGCCAGGTACGCACGTGCACGCCGTTGGTGATATGGCCGATGGGCACCTCCTCCTCGGTCTTGCCGGGATAGAGGCCCATCCACATCTTGCGCGACACGCGGCCATGGAGAGCCGAGACGCTGTTGGCGCGGCGGGTGAGCTTGAGCGCCAGCACCGTCGGGCAGAACGGCGCGGCGAGGTCCCCCGGGTGCTCCGAGCCGAGGTCCATCACCTCGTCGAGCGGCAGGCTTAGCCCCAAGGCCAGCGGCTCCAGGTGTGGACGGGCCAGCTCCGGCCGGAAGCGGTCGTGCCCGGCCTCCACCGGCGTGTGGGTGGTGAAGACGCTCATCGCCGCCACCTCCCGCAGCGCCTCGGCGGCCGTCACCCCGGTGCGCTCCACCAGCTCCCGCCCCCGCTCCAGCAGGGCGAAGGCCGAGTGCCCCTCGTTCAAGTGAAGGACCGAGGGGATCACGCCCACCACCCCCAGTGCCCGGTGCCCCCCCACGCCGAGCAGGATCTCCTGTTGGATGCGGGTCTCCTGGTCGCCGCCGTAGAGGCGCGCCGTCAGCTCCCGGTCCTTCTCCGAGTTGGCGTCGTCCCGGGTGTCGAGCAGCAGCAGGTCGCTGCGCCCGACCCGCACGCGCCAGATGCGCAGGAAGACGTCCCGCCCCGGCAGCTCGACGCTGAACCGCGCCTGCTCGCCTGCCGCATCCAGCACCGGCTCGACCGGCAGCTCCTCGGCGCCGATCGGCTCGTAGAGGTCCTGCTGCCAGCCGTTCTCGTCGATGAGCTGGTGAGTGTAGCCCTGGTGATAGAGCAGGCCGACGCCCACCACGTGGGCGCCGAGGTCGCTCATGCTTTTCAGGTGGTCGCCCGCCAGGACGCCGAGGCCGCCGGAGTAGATGGGCAGCGACTGGTGAAGGCCGAACTCGGCCGAGAAGTAGGCCACCGTCCGGGCCAGGATCGGCCCGGCGTGGGTGACGCCCCAGCTTTCGCCGCCTTGCAGGTACTGCTGGAGGAGACGATGGGCCTGGTCGATGCGGGTCTGCAGCTCGAGGTCCTGCACCCGCCGGGTGACCTCGTCCGGATCGATCCGCTCCAGCAGCGCCACCGGGTTGTGGTAGACGGCGCTCCAGAGCACCGGATCGAGGTTGCGGAAGATGGCGCGGATGTCCGGCTGCCAGGACCACCACAGGTTCTGAGCCAGCTCGCGCAGCTTGCGGGAGGTGCCGTCGGTCGGTTCCGTCATGATCGGAGGGGGACTATACAGCGGGAGCGGAGGGGGACCAAGGCGGAGCCGTTCCTTGACAGCCTCCGCTTGCACGACGAAGAATGAGACTCCAGAAGCGATGCCAGATGACACACTACCCCTTGCTGTTCGCCCGCCATGAGCTGATTGAAGGAAACGGCTTCATCGCGAGAGTGGCCGTCTCTGGCCGCGCTCTGCTGAGCGAGGAAGACGGCGAATTCTGGGTGGAGGGCATAAACCCGGGAGGGTTCTCGGCCAAGGGCCAGAGCCCGGCGAGGCGGTAGCGGAGCTCTGCTCGGCTTTCCGGGCCGTCCTCTTCGATATCGCATCCGGTGCGAGAAGCTTCCAGAACTTCCGCGATGAGGTCCAAAAGTTCTTCGACGAGACGAACGCTCCGGCGCTGCGCGAGTGGGAGGAGGCCGTTCAGCGGGTGAAGGCGGGGCAGCTCGACGCCGAATGGTTGACCAAGAGGCCAGCGGAGACGCGGCTCGGTATTGAAGCCACCGAGGTCAGCCGGCCGGCCGCAACCAACAATGAGCTGGGTGAAGCAGCCCTGGCGGCTTAGACCCGGAGGCCCGGTCAGGTCTCACTCAGAGACATAGAAGACATGCTCGATGAATGCGCCCCCGGCGCAAGCCCCATCACAATTGGGTAGTCTGGAAGGGCAGGACTTACCGGGGTTTACCTCGCGGCAAGCACGGCGCCCGCCACAATCCCGAGATCGAAGCCGGCCACGTCAAGAAAATGGCCCGCTTCTTCGAGATCCTGCAGTGCGCCCAGGACAAGATCCCCGCGTTGGCTTAGACCAGGGACCGCACCTCTGGGGGTACGGAGAAGAGCCGCTGCCCCTTGTCACGTCACAACAAAAGGACTACTGTCTGAGTCGGTCGCTACTTCTAGGAATGCCCGCGCTATTCCAGGATCGTTCAACCGTTACCGCGCACCGAGTGCGCCGTCAGGACGTGCGATGCCGCGCCCGAAGCCACCCGTGGTCGTTGAGCCTTTAACTTTCAATGCAGCTACCCGCGCGGCGGCCCCGGGGGGGGGGGGGTGGGGGGAGGGTATTTGAGCTCCAGTGAAAAGTCAACCCGGGGCCAGGCTGAGGTGCCCACCCACGACTTCGTCCGCCTGCTGGAGTACCTGAAGGCCAGCCGCGGCTTCGACTTCTCGGGCTACAAGCTCTCCAGCCTCATCCGCCGCGTGCAGAAGCGCATGCAGCAGATAGGTGTCGCCTCCTACGCCGACTACGTAGATTTCCTCGAAGTCCACCCCGACGAGTTCCTCCCCCTCTTCAACACGGTCCTCATCAACGTCACGGGGTTCTTCCGCGACGCCGAGGCGTGGGAGGCCGTGAGGCGGGAGGTGCTGCCACACATCCTGGAAGCCAAGGGGCCGGAGGACGCCATCCGCTGCTGGAGTGCCGGCTGCGCTTCGGGCGAGGAGGCCTACACCCTGGCCATGATCCTCGCCGAGGCTCTGGGCGAGCACGAGTTCCGGCAGCGGGTGAAGATCTACGCCACCGATGCCGACGAGGACGCCCTGAGCCAGGCCCGCCAGGGCAGCTACCTCGAAGCCCAGATCCAGGGCCTCCCGGAGGAGCTGCGGTCGCGCTACTTCGAGAAGGTGGGCGAGCGCTGGGTCTTCCGCACTGATCTGCGGCGGTCGCTCATCTTCGGCCGCCACGACCTGGTGCAGGACGCCGCCATCTCGCGGCTCGACCTGCTGATCTGCCGCAACACCCTGATGTACCTCAACGCCGAGACCCAGGCGAAGGTGCTGGCCCGCTTTCACTTCGCCTTGAACCGCGGCGGCTACCTCTTCCTCGGCAAGGCCGAGACCCTGCTCAGTCACTCCAACAGCTTCCGGCCGGTGGACCTGAAGTCTCGCATCTTCCAGCGCGCGCCCACCTCCAGCCTGCACGACCGCATGCTGGCCCTCACCCCGGCCAATGCCGCAACCGACGGGCAAGGCGCCAGCCGCCACGTGCGCATCCGCGACGCGGCTTTCGACAGCGGCCCGATGGCCCAGATCACCGTCGACCGCAAGGGACACCTGGTGCTCGCCAACGAGCAGGCGCGCCGGCTGCTCAACCTGAGCCCCGGCGACACGGGCCGCCTGCTTCAGGATCTGGAGATCTCCTATCGCCCCGTCGAGCTGCGCTCCCATATCGAGACGGTCACCGCCTCCCGCGCCGGCATCACCCTGAAGGACGTCGCCTGGCACCCCGCCGGCGGCGAGCCGCGGGTGCTGGAGATCCAGATCGTGCCGCTCGCGGACGGCGTCGGCGCGTTCCTCGGCGTCTCGGTCTCCTTCCTCGACGTCAGCATCCAGCACCAGCTCCACAGGGATCTGGAGCGGGCGAAGCAGGAGCTGGAGACGGCCTACGAGGAGCTGCAGTCGGCCAATGAGGAGCTGGAGACCACCAACGAGGAGCTGCAGTCGACGATCGAGGAGCTGGAGACCACCAACGAGGAGCTCCAGTCGGCAAACGAAGAGCTGGAGACCATGAACGAGGAGCTCCAGTCGACCAACGACGAGCTGCGCATCATGAACGACCAGATCCAGCAGCGCTCCGAGGACCTGGACCGGGTCAACTCCCACCTGCGCTCCATCCTCGGCAGCCTGCGGGCCGCCGTGGTGGTGCTCAACTCCAGGCTGGAGGTGGAGATCTGGAGCGACAAGGCCCAGGAGCTGTGGGGGCTGCGCGGCGACGAGGTCCAGGGGCAGCCGTTCCTCCTCCTCGACATCGGGCTGCCGGTGGATCAGCTCGAGCAGCCGATCCGCTCCTGCCTGGACAGCGGCCCCGCGGGCACCGAGTTGCTGCTCGATAGCATCAACCGCCGGGGCAGGCCGGTGCGATGCCAGATCGCCTGCACCCGCCTCGGCAATGGCACCGGTCCTGCAGGCGTCATCCTGCTCATGGAGGAAGTGCCGGCGGAGACGGGAACACCTCCAGCTAACTGAAGCCAAGAGAACGCTGAAGCCGATGAGATCGATGCAACCAGGGCTCTCCTCGGCACAGCGGCGCCTGGAGAGCCTCCAGAAAGAGGCCGCCGAGAGCTCCCAACCGGAAAAGTTCGCCTCCGAGCTGAGGGAGCTTCAGGCCTCCCTCGCCGAGCTCGACGTGGCGTACGAGGAGCTGGAGCAGCAGAACGACGAGCTGCTGCGGACTCGCGAGGAGCTGGAGTACCAGCGCCACCGCTACCGCGACCTGTTCGACCAGGCTCCCTTCGGCTACTTCGTCACCGACCTCAACGGCGTCATCGAGGAGGCCAACCAGGCGGCCGCCGACCTGGTGGGCGTCCCCCAGGTCCATCTCCCGGGCAGACCGTTCGCCACCTTTCTCAACCCCAGGGACCGGCCGGCCTTCCGCCAGCTCATTCCCCGCTTCTGCGCCGGGGAGAGAGACGGAGAACAGGAGATCCTGCTGCGGCGGCGGCGCGGCGAAGCGTTCCCGGTGATCCTCAACGTCGCCCGCGACCTCGACGACCAGCAGCGGGCGGCCCACCTGCGCTGGGCGATCCGCGACGTGTCGGAGACCAAGGCCGCCGAGGAGGCCCTGCGCCAGAGCGAGGAGCGCCTCCGGCACTCCCAGCGCATGGAGGCGGTGGGCCGCCTGGCGGGCGGCATCGCCCACTCCTTCAACAACCTGCTGGCCGCCATGGCCTTCCAGTGCGAACTGCTCGCCGAGCGGCTGGAGGACGGCGACGCGCGGCGCACCCACGTCGAGGAGATCCAGAAGGCGGGCGAGCGCGCGGCGTCCCTGGCGCAGCAACTCCTCGCCTTCGGGCGCCGCCAGGTGCTGCAGCCCCGGGTCGTATCCCTCAACGAGGTCCTGCGCGACATGGAGCCCATGCTCCGCCGGCTGGTGGGCGAGAACATCCGCCTGGAAACCCGCCTCGACCCGGAGGCGGGATCGATCCACGCCGACCTCGGCCAGCTCGAGCAGGTGGTCCTCAACCTGGTGGTCAATGCCCGCGACGCCATGCCCACCGGCGGCACCCTGACCTTGGCCACGGCCAGCGTCGAGATCGCTCCCGGCGCCCCAGAGGATGGCCTCAACCTGCCTCCGGGCTCCTACGTCCGGCTCGCCGTAGACGACACCGGCACCGGCATGTCCCCCGAAATCCTGAAGCAGCTCTTCGAGCCGTTCTTCACCACCAAGGAGCGGGGCAAGGGGACGGGCCTGGGACTGGCCACAGTGGACGGCATCGTCCACCAGAGCGGCGGCCACATCGAGGTCGAGAGCGAGCCGGGGAAGGGTACCCGCTTCGTCGTCCTCCTCCCCCGCGCCGGCGACGCCGTCGAAGCCGAGCCACGGCCTGCCCGCTCCGTGCGGCAGCCGAAGAAGCGCGGTTCCGAGGTGGTGCTGCTGGTGGAGGACGAGGACAACATCCGCGAGCCCGCCGTCGAGATCCTGGAGAGCCGGGGCTACAAGGTCCTCGCCGCCCAGGACGCCTCCCAGGCCCTCGCCGTGGCCGACAACCACCGGGGGCCCATCCACATCCTGGTCACCGACGTGGTGATGCCCGGCAGGAGCGGCAACTGGCTGGCCGAGCAGCTCTCCATCCGGCGGCCGGGGATCCGCGTCCTCTACATGTCCGGCTACCCGGAGGACTCCATCTCCCATCATGGCGTGCTCGCTCCCTCCGAGCACTTCCTGCAGAAGCCCTTCCCGCCGGGCCAGTTCCTGGAGAAGGTGCGGGAGGTGCTGGAGGCGGAGGTGACGGGGTGGGCACAGGCATGAAGGCCCTCAAAAGGCCGCGTGATGAGGGCCTCGGCACGCGCCTTGCAGTCCTTAATACAGATCGGGGATCCATGAACGACGCTTCCGTTTCCGAGCTTCACCTCCTCGCCATCGGCGCCTCGGCCGGCGGCGTCCAGACGCTCAGCGAGCTCATGAGGCATCTGCCCCCCGACCTGCCGGCCGCCGTGCTGGTGGTGCTGCATCTGGCGCCCCAGGGCCGCAGCGTCCTGCCGGCCATTCTCTCCCGCGCGGGCGTGCTGCCGGCCATCCATCCGCAGGACGGCGAGCTCCTGCAAGCGGGCCGGGTCTACGTCGCACCGCCCGACCACCATATGGCGGTGGAGGATGGCAGGCTCCGGCTCTCCCGCAGCGCCACCGAGAACGGGTATCGCCCGGCCATCGACGTGACCTTCCGCACCGCGGCCCTGGCCTACGGACCGCGTTGCGTGGGAGTCGTGCTGACGGGCAACCTGGACGACGGCACCGCCGGGCTCGCGGCCATCAAGGACTGCGGCGGCGTCGCCGTGGTCCAGGAACCGCGGGACGCGCTCTACGCCAGCATGCCCGAGAGCGCCATCGCCGCCGTGGCGGTGGACCACGTCGTGACCCTGGCCGAGATGGCGCCTCTGCTGGCAGACCTGATGCGCCGCGTCCCGCCGGGAGACGTACATGCCGAATGCGTCAAGAAGGGCGAAACGACCCTGCTGGTCGGGGATTGGGAGGGCGGAGCCCAGGTCGGCCAGCCCACCGGCCTGACCTGCCCCGAATGCGGCGGCGCCCTCTTCGAGACCCCCGGCCAGGAGCCGGACCACTTCCGCTGCCGCACCGGTCATGCCTACTCGCCCCAGAGCCTCCTGGCCAAGCAGTCCCAGGCGCTGGAAGGCACCCTCTGGGCCGCCATGCGGGCCCTCGAGGAGCGGGCCGCCCTGGCCCGGCGTCTGGAGAACCGCGCCCGCAGGAACGGCAACGAGCTGTTCCGGAGGCGTTACGAGAACCAGGCCCGGCTGGCCGAGGCCCACACGGAGAAGCTCCGGCGGATCCTGGACGACAAGGGGGAGGAGATCGCGGACGCTCCGCCGCCGGTGCCGAGATCGGCGGTCACGGTCTAGAATTCATCCATGAGCCGCGCCCCGAGCTGCCTCCTGATCCTCCTCACGGCCCTCCTCTCTGCCGCCGGCGGGTTCTGGGTGGGGACGGGCTGGTCGGGCCGCGCTCAGGTGGCGCCCTCGATGCCGGGCGTCCCGGGCGTTCCCGCCGGCCGGGCGCAGAGGCCGGAGGCCGTGCCCGCGGGGGTGACCGTGGCGTCGCGGGGGGACCTCGATGCCGACGAGAAGGAGAACATCTCCCTCTTCGAGCGGTCCTCTCCGGCGGTGGTATTCATCACCTCCCTCGCCGTGCAGCAGGACGCCTTCAGCCTCAACTCCACCGAGATCCCCCAGGGGAGCGGCTCCGGCTTCGTCTGGGACCGCCAGGGGCACGTCGTCACCAACTACCACGTCGTGGCCGAGGCCGACGTCGCCCGCGTCACCCTGGCGGACCAGTCCAACTGGGAGGCCCGGCTGGTCGGCGCGGCGCCGGAAAAGGACGTGGCCGTGCTCAAGATCGACGCTCCCGCCGAGCGTCTCCACCCCCTGCCGCTCGGCACCTCGGAGGACCTCAAGGTAGGGCAGAAGGTCTTTGCCATCGGCAACCCCTTCGGCCTCGACCAGACGCTGACCACCGGCATCATCAGCGCCCTCGGGCGGGAGATCCAGTCGCCCAACAACGTCTCCATCCGCGACGTCATCCAGACCGACGCCGCCATCAACCCCGGCAACTCGGGGGGCCCGCTGCTCGACAGCGCCGGCCGGCTGATCGGGGTCAACGCGGCCATCTACAGCCCCTCCGGCGCCTCGGCGGGCATCGGTTTCGCGATCCCGGCGCACGCCGTGGAGTGGGCGGTGCCGGACCTCATCCGCTACGGCCGCATCCAGCGCCCGACGCTCGGCGTACAGGCCGCGCCCGAGGCCCTGATGCGCCGCCTGGGCCTCGAAGGGGCGATGATCTATCGCGTCACCCGGGGGAGCGGTGCCGCCCGGGCGGGCCTGCAGGGCCTCGCCCGCGACGTCCTCGGCCGCTGGCGCCTGGGCGACGTCATCCTCACCGTCGACGACCAGCCGATCCGCAGCAACGGCGATCTCCTTCTCGCCCTGGAAGGCAAGAAGACCGGCCAGACCGTCCACGTCGGCCTCCTGCGCGACGGCCGCAAGACCACGGTGGACGTGCAGCTCGGGGGTCCGTCGGAGGGGAGCACGTAGGGGGCGGAAGCGAGCCTCAGACCCTGGAGCGCGCGACCCAACCCGCGGAGGCCAGGGCGGGCCTCTCCTCGGCGGCGAGGCAACTCTGGGGGCTGCCGCTGGAGGACTCGGATCGTGACGTCCGGCTCAGGCGCAGGAGGTTGTACCGGACCGCCTCCTCGCTGCAGAACCGGCAGCCCTGGAGGACGTGCTCCATCACCTCCCGAGCTTCTTCCTGGGACAGTTCTCCGGCTACGAAACGACGCAGCTTCTCGGGGCTTGGATGTTCCTCCACGGGACCTCCATGGCGGCGCGCCGGACGATACCGATTGGTGAGGCCGCCAGCCTACCAACGCTGTATTACGATCTTCATTACGGCCGGGGACTCGGCCGATCGGCGCGTTAGAGGATACGAGTATCCTGCGACAAAGTTACGACCGACATTACGGCGGCCGGCGGGACGCCGGCGGTCCCAGGGGGGCCCTGGGCACGTCCCCTGCATTCCCTCCGCGCCGATGAGCCCCCGCAAGACCTCGCCGCAGAGGGACCCTGGCGCCGCGATCGCCGCGACGATGGAGCTGGACGCACCTCGCCGCCTGCCTGTGGGCGCCGAGGTGGTGCCGGGCGGCGTGCACTTCCGGGTCTGGGCGCCTCTGCGCCAGAAGGTGGAGGTGGTGTTCGAGGAGCCGGCGGAGGAGCGGCCGGTCGAGATGGAGCTGAGGCCCGAGGCGACCGAGGCCTCCGAGGACAGCGGTTACTTCTCTTGGCTGGTGGAGGGAGCGGGCGAGGGCGCGCTCTACAAGTACCGTCTCGACGGCGGCGACGCCTTCCCCGATCCGGCGTCCCGTTTTCAGCCCGCGGGACCTCACGGTCCGTCGCAGGTGGTCGACCCCTCCCGGTTCCGGTGGACCGACGCGGAGTGGCAGGGGCTCGGCCGCGAGGGCCAGGTAATCTACGAGATGCACCTCGGCACCTTCACGAGGGAGGGGACATGGGAGGCCGCGGCGCGGGAGCTGCCGGCGCTGGCCGAGCTCGGGATCACGGTCCTGGAGGTGATGCCCGTTGCCGAGTTCCCCGGGCGGTTCGGCTGGGGCTACGACGGGGTGGACCTCTTCGCCCCCTACCACCTCTACGGCGGCCCGGACGACTTCCGCCGCTTCGTGGATCGCGCCCATGCCTTGGGGATCGGCGTCATCCTGGATGTGGTCTTCAACCATCTCGGGCCGGACGGGAACTATCTCAAACAGTTCTCGGAGCGGTACTTCACCGACAGGTACGAGAACGACTGGGGGCAGGCCCTCAACTTCGAGGACGCGGAGCCGGCGCGGGAGCTCTTCATCGCCAACGCCGGCTACTGGATCGACGAATACCATCTCGACGGCCTGCGACTGGACGCGACCCAGGACGTCAAGGACGCTTCGGCGGATCACGTCCTGGCCGCCATCGGCCGCCGGGCGCGGCAGGCCGCGGGCGGCAAGCCGGTTTACGTGACCGCCGAGAACGAGCCGCAGGACACCCGGCTGGTGAGGCCGCCGGAGCAGGGGGGCTACGGCCTGGACGCGTTGTGGAACGACGACTTCCACCACTCGGCCGTGGTGGCGCTGACCGGGCGCCACGAGGCCTACTACACCGACTACCGGGGAACGCCTCAGGAGATGATCTCGCTGGTCAAGTACGGCTTCCTCTACCAGGGGCAGCGCTACTCGTGGCAGGAGCGGCGGCGGGGCACGTCGGGCCTCGGCCTGCCGGTGTCGGCGTTCATCGATTTCCTGCAGAACCACGACCAGGTGGCCAATTCCGCCCGCGGCGAGCGGGTGCACCGGCTGACAAGCCCGGGTCGCTACCGCGCGCTGACCACGCTCCTGCTCCTGGCGCCGGGCACTCCCCTGCTCTTCCAGGGCCAGGAGTTCTGCGCCTCGACCCCCTTCCTCTACTTCGCGGACCACAACCCGGAGCTGGCGGCGGCGGTGCGCCAGGGACGGCTGGAGTTCCTCGCGCAGTTCCCCAGCCTCGCCCTGGCCGAGACGCAGGCCAGCGTGCCCGATCCCGAATCGCCCGAAACCTTCGCGCGCTGCAAGCTGGACTGGACGGAGCGCGAGACCAACCCCGCGGCTGCCGCGGCCCTTGCCCTCCACCGCGACCTGCTGAAGCTGCGGCGGGAGGACCCGGTCTTCCGTGCCCAGGGCGCCGGCTGGCTGGACGGCGCGGTCCTGGGTCCGGAAGCGTTCGTCCTCCGCTTCTTCGGCCGCTTTTTCGGTGATACCGCGGGCGACCGCCTGCTGGTCGTCAACCTGGGGGCAGACCTCGAGCTGGAGCCCGTGCCGGAGCCGCTCCTGGCACCGCTGACCGGCCGGCGCTGGGAGGTCCTGTGGTCGAGCGAGGAGCCACGATACGGCGGCAGCGGCGCACCGCCGCCGGAGGATGAAGAAGGATGCTGGCGGCTTGCGGGGCAGTCGGCCGTGGTGATGCAGCTGGTCCCCCTGGAAGGAGCAGAGACGAGATGATCGCACCCGAGCGTTCCCAACCTGACCCCGAGCCTCCCAGTCCCGAGCCAGCCCGCGAGGACGTCCCCCTCGCGCCGTTGCCCGAGTCGCTGCTCACCCGCGAATGGCTGATCGCCAACGGCCTTGGCGGCTACGCCTCCGGCACGCTCTCCGGGGTGCCCACCCGGCGCTACCACGGCCTGCTGGTGGCGGCACAGCCAGCGCCGCTCGGCCGCATGCTCATGCTCTGCCAGGTGGACGAGGTGCTGCGGCTGCCCGAT
Source organism: Thermoanaerobaculum sp. (assembly GCA_021154885.1). GTDB lineage: Bacteria > Acidobacteriota > Thermoanaerobaculia > Multivoradales > UBA5704 > DATARR01. Next base: position 83,346 of record JAJKHS010000160.1, on the reverse strand, counting down.
GGCACCATCGTCCGCCTGGGCGGCGAGCAGCGGGCGGGCGAGGAGCCCGTGGCGCCGGGGGCCGGGCACCTCGCGGAGTTCCGCCTGGAGTGGGGGCTGCCGGTGTGGACCTACGAGGCCGGCGCCTTCCGCCTGGAGAAGCGGGTGATCCTCGCCCACCGGCAGAACACGGTGCACCTCTTCTACCGGCTGACGGCGGGAGAGGGGGTGGTGCGCCTGGAGATGCATCCCACGGTCCACTTCCGGCCGCACGACGCTCCGGTCTCGACTCCCCTCGGCGGCGGCTACCAGCTCACCGCCTGCGAGGGGCGCTACGAGCTGACCTCGCCCTGGCCGAACCTGCCGTGCCTGCGCCTGGCCCTGGACGGCCACATCCCCACCTTCACCGTGGCGCCACGCAAGGTCGAGGGCGTCTACTATGGCGTCGAGGACCGCCGCGGCTACGAGCCGGTGGGCGACCTCTGGAGCCCCGGGTTCTTCGGCGCCGCCCTCTCGCTGGGCGAGGACGCCGTGGCGCTCACCGCCGCCACCGAGCCGTGGGAGGTGGTGCGCGCCCTCCGGCCGGCCGAGATCGCGGCCGTGGAGCTGGAGCGCCGGCGGCGGCTGATCGAGGCCGCGGCCCCCTCAGCCCACTCGGGCACGGCGGCGGAGCTGGCGCTGGCGGCGGACGCCTTCGTGGTCATCCCCGGCCGTGCCGAGGACGCCGCCCGCGCCCACGCCGCCGGCGACGAGGCCCGCAGCATCATCGCCGGCTACCACTGGTTCACCGACTGGGGGCGGGACACGATGATCAGCCTCGAAGGGCTGACGCTCGCCACCGGCCGCAGCCTGGAGGCGGGTTGGATCCTCCGCACCTTCGCCCGCCACGTGCGCGACGGCCTCATCCCCAACCTCTTTCCCGAAGGCAACCGCGAGGGGCTCTACCACACGGCGGACGCCACCCTCTGGTTCTTCCACGCCCTCCACCGCTACCTGGAGGCGACGAGCGATTGGGAAACTCTGCGCCTCCTCCTCCCCACCCTCCTCGACGTCGTGAGCCATCACCTGGCGGGCACCCGCTTCGGCATCGGCGTCGATCCCGCGGACGGTCTGCTGCGCCAGGGAGCCGAGGGATACCAGCTCACCTGGATGGACGCCAAGGTGGGCGACTGGGTGGTGACCCCGCGGCGCGGCAAGGCGGTGGAGATCAACGCCCTCTGGTACAACGCCCTGCGCCTCCTCCAGGGGTGGGTGCAGGCCCACGGCGAGCCGGCCACCGCCGAGGAGTCGGCCCGCAACCTGGGGGCTCACGCCGAGCGCTGCCGCGAGTCGTTCAACCGCCGGTTCTGGTATGCCGAGGGGGGCTGGCTCTACGACGTGGTGGACGGAGTGTTGAACGACCAGCCGGGGGACGACCCGGCCTGCCGCCCGAACCAGGTCTTCGCCATCGCCCTGGATCATCCGGTATTGGACCCCGAGCGCTGGGAGCCGGTGCTGCGGGTGGTCACCGAACGCCTGCTCACCCCCGTGGGCCTGCGGTCGCTTAGCCCCGGCCATCCCGACTACAAGCCGTGCTACGACGGCGACCTGCGGGCCCGCGACGCCGCCTATCACCAGGGGACGGTCTGGGCCTGGCTCATCGGCCCCTACGTGGACGCCTGGCTGCGCGTCCACCCCGGCGATGCCGCCCGGGCGCGGCAGTTCCTGGCGGGGTTCGTCCCCCATCTCGGCGAGGCCTGCCTGGGATCGATCAGCGAGGTCTTCGACGCCGAGGAGCCCTACACCCCCCGCGGCTGTGTGGCCCAGGCCTGGAGCGTCGCCGAGGTGCTGAGGTGCTGGGTGAAGACGGCAGGGACCACGGAGGTGAGCCGGGAGCTGTCGGTACCGGAGGAGGAGGTGTTGACCAGGTAGGGGGCCGCACCCCCTGTCCCCTCTCCCAAGCGGGTACGGGCCTCTCCCCGCTCCTGCGGGAGCTCTCCCGGGCAGGGAGAGGCCTCTCCCCGTTCGTCCCTGGCCTTCTCCCCAATGGGGGCGAGCTTCTCCCCAGTAGGGATGACCCTCTCCCTGGTGGGGAAGGCTTCTCCCCGGAGGGGACGGCCCTCCCCCGAGTGGGGACGGGGCTCTCCCCGTTGGGAATGGCCCTCTTCCCGTCATCTGCCGCGGCCTCCCTCAGGACGGCGGCCCGTCCGGTCCCGGTGTCTGCTCCGTCCCCTCGGTCTGCGGCGCCTCGCCCCGGAGCCGCTGCTGACGGCGCTGGCGATTCCTCTGTCCGGGGCGCTGCTGCTGCCCGCCGCCGAAGCCGGCGTTCGGCCCGAAGCCGCCGGGGTTGGGGATCCGGAGCTGGCCGATCAGCCGCAGGTACTGCTTCTCCTTCTCCGGACCGAGTAGATCCCGCGTCGCCAGGATGTTGCCGACCAGCGACTTCTCCAGGGCCAGGTAGATGCGGCTGGACTCCTCCAGCAGGCGGTCCACCTGCGCCCGGTCGGGCGGGGATTGGATCAGCTCATGGCGCAGGTGTCGGTGGACCTCCCCGAGCTGCAGGCGCAGATGGCTGGTCTCCTGGTAGAGGTTCCACTGGATGTCCAGGAACTTCCGCCGCTCCTCGCCTTCGAGGCCCAGCCGGTTGGCGAGCTGGGGGAGCCGGGGGAGGGGATCGGCCGCCGGGTTCGCTGCCTGGGCCTTCGCGGGCCTGGCCGCCGGGTTCATGCGCCGCACCGTGATGGCGGCGAGGATTCCCACGTTGAGCCCCACCGACAGGAGGAGGGCGATGACCAGCCACCAGCGCTTCATTGACGGGTCTCCGTCTCCCCACCCGTCGTCATGGTCTCTTCCAGCAGGTTCCAGTAGCCCTTGACCAGGCTGAGGTCTTCGCCGGAGGAGACTTTGAGGCCGGCGATGGCCCCTTCCGGCGTCAGCGCGGGCTCGGCCGCCGGCCAGCTCCGGCCGACGCCGATCCCCAGCAGGGCGCCCGCCACCAGGGACGCCGCTGCCGTAGCTCGCACCCAGCCGGGAGCCGCGGCCCAGGAGAGAGAGCCGGCGGCCCTCTCGCTGCGCACCCGGGCCATGATCCGGCCGGTGAACCCCGGCGGTGCGGGAGCAGCCGGTGGCAGCTCGAGGTTGCTCCACGTGCGCTCCAGGCGCTGGTATTCCGCTGCCAGCTCGGGCTCGTGTCGCAGCCGGGCCCGCAGCTCCCGGGCCTCGCCGGCCGGCAGCTCACCCCGCAGCAGGGCCAGCAGCGGGCGAATCAGATCGTTGTCGGTACCGCGTGTCATCGTGTCCCCTCTGCGGGTGAAACCCGCGAGCTCGTCTTTTCCTGCGTCGCTTCGAGCCGCCGCATGGCCCGCACCAGGCGGCTTTCGACCGCGCCCTCGGTGATCCCGAGCACCTCGGCGACCTGTTTATAGGACATCCCTTCGAACCGGACCAGCACCAGCACCGTCCGCTGGTTCTCCGGCAGCCGGGCGATGGCCTGCCGGGTGGCCTGCCAGCGCCGGCGGGCCTCCAGGGTGGCGGCCGGATCGGCGGCCCCGTCCGGAGGATTGAAGGCGGGAAGGTCCCGCTCCTCCGGATCCTCCCAGCGGAGGAATCGCACCAGCTTGCGGCGCCGGAGCTTGTTCAGGCAGTGGTTGACCGCGATGCGGTACAGCCAGGTGTAGACCTGTCCCTGGGGCCGGGCGTCCGCCGCTTTGCGGTAGGCCTTGAGGAAGACGTCCTGGGCGGCGTCGCGGGCCTCCTCCGCGTCGCCCAGCAGGCGCTCGCAGAGCCGGAGCAGGCGCTCCTGATGGCTTTCGACCAGGATGGCGAACGCGTCCGCATCCCCCGCGGCCACCTTCGCCAGCGCCTCCCAGCCCGGATCGACGGCCGCCGCCGTTACGGAATCGGTCGCCACCTCGAGTGTGGAACCCTCCGTGGAGAGAAATCCTGCGGGGGACAGGGACGGCCCGTCGCCGGTCTAGGGGGCGGGAGCCGCGGACGCGTCGTCAGGCCGCACGCGGGCCTCGGCGGCCTCGTGCATCGTCTCCGGATCGTAGTCGTAGATCAGCGACCGCACAGTCTTCTCCGGGGCGAGGGCCAATCCCTCCTCGTAGCCCCACATGTCGATCGTCTCCCACGGGCAGTAGCGGGCGCAGAGCTGGCAGCCGATGCAGCGTTCGAGGTCGACCTCCACCAGCTTCATGAAGTCCCGGTACACGGGGCCGGGGACGATCTCGATGCAGTCCACCGGGCAGAAGGAGATGCAGGCCTCGCAGCCGGTGCAGCCGGTCTGGTCGATGACGGCGAGCTGCTTCGGCGGCTTGGCCCGCGGCGGCTTGTCGATCTCGATCTTCTTGTCGTAGAGGAAAGCTTCGGCCATGGTGTCGGCTCCGGGGCGGGGTGCCCTCAAGTAGGTGGGTACTGTATCATGACAAAATCCCCCCGTGATCCTCGACCGCGTCACCCGCTTCCTCACCGCCCCCGAAGTCGACTCCTTCGACGACTTGGCGCTCGCCGCCTTCGCGTGGCAGTTCGAACGCATCGAGGCGTACCGCCGGCTATGCGAGCGCCGGGGGGCCACGCAGGAGACGGTGCGGGATTGGCGCCAAGTGCCGCCCGTGCCGGCCGCCGCCTACAAGACGATGACCCTCGCCGCCGCTCCCGCCATCGAGGTTTTCCGCAGCAGCGGCACGACGGGCGAACGGCAAAGCGAGCACCACCAGCCGTTTCCCGACCTCTATCGCCAAGTGATCGACGCCTCGTTCCCGCCGTTCTGCCTGCCGTTCACGGCGCCCGGGGGGAAGCTGCCCATCCTCTCCCTCGTTCCGTCGCGGGAGCAGCTCCCGGACTCCAGCCTCTCCTTCATGGCGGACCACGTCCTCGCCCGCTGGGGGAGCCCGGAGAGCGCCACGACCTTCGGCCCGCGCGGGGTCGAGGCGACGAAGGCCCGCTCGTGGGCGGCGGCCCGGCAGCGGGAAGGGCGGCCCGTGCTCATCCTGGCGACCGCCTTCGCCCTCGCCCAGTGGCTGGACGCGCTGGAGCGCCTGGGTCTGCGCTTCCGTCTGCCGCCGGGGACGGTCCTCTTCGAGACCGGCGGCTTCAAGGGGAGGACAACCGAGCTCAGCCGCCAGGAGCTCCTCGCCCGCGTCCAGACCTGGCTCGGCGTGCCGTCCGAATCCGTGGTGCGGGAGTATGGGATGACCGAGCTGACGAGCCAGTGCTACACCCGCTCCCTGCTCGGCGGCGATCCCGACCTCTTCGTCGCCCCCCACTGGGTGCGCGTCCGGGTGCTGGACCCCGAGACCCTGGAGGAGGCCCCGGCGGGCTCGCCCGGCCTCCTCGCCGTCTTCGACCTCGCCAACCTGGGCTCGGCGGTCCACCTCCTCACCGAGGATCTGGGTGTCGCGGACGGGGACGGTTTCCGTCTCCTCGGCCGGGCCGCCGGGGCGGAGCTGCGGGGGTGCTCGCTGGTGGTGGAGGAGCTGCGGGCGTAGGGTGGGCGGCCTTTATGGAGTGCCTGCGGACTGGTAGAGTCCGACTTGGAGGACACCTCATGCTGATCGATTACCTGACTGCGGCCCTTGAGCGAGCCACGTACGAGAAGATCGATGACGAGGAGCCCTTTTACGGGGAGATCCCCGGAATCCAGGGGGTTTGGGCGACGGGAAAAACCCTGGAGGAGTGTCGCCGCATGCTGATCCAGGCCCTGGAGGATTGGATCTTCTTCAGCATCTATCGCGGCAACCCGATTCCTCCCATGGGCGAGTTCGCCATCGAGTTTCCCCGTCCGGCATGACAAGGATCGGCCCCGTCAGCCGGCGCGAGCTGATTCGACGTCTCCGGCGGCTGGGATTCGAGGGTCCCTTCACAGGAGGACGGCATGAATTCATGGCGCGTCGAGACATTCGGCTGGTGATCCCCAATCCTCACCGCCAGGAGATCAGTGCTGATCTTCTGACGCGCATCTTGAGGCAGGCTGGCGTCAGCCGGGAAGAGTGGTCGTCAGCGGATTAGGGTCGACTGCCAGAGACCCAGGACGTTCCCCTCAGGATCGCGGAAGCGGGCATAGAAGCCCATCGTCCCCACGGGACGGACCGGCTGGTCGATCCAGCCGCCGGCCGCGACGACCCGCTGCAGACAATCGTCCAGGGAAGCCCCGGAAATGTGGACCACCAGCAGCGGGTGGTCCGCCCCGGCTTCGACCGGCAGGAGGCCGCCGTCGATCCCTTCCTTCCCGGAGGCGGACGTCTCGCCGCTCGCGCCGCGGACCGTGTAGTAGGGTGCCCCTCCCAGGCGAGAGGCTCGATCCGCCAGCCGAAGACCTCGCGATAGAAGCGGGCGGCCCGCGCGAGGTCGCGGGCGGGGATCTCGAAACGGCTCACCGTCGCGTGCATGATCACCTTCCCGAAAGCAAGGACACCAAGGACACTACCGCATCATAATGGCCTTCGGATGCTTCGCGACGCCTTCCTGCCGCTTTCCTTGGAGCACTCCCGGACTCCGGCGTTCCGTTCCCTGGAGCGGCCCGGGAACGTCCGCTACAGCTCGGCGCGCTGGAGCCCGGAGACGCTGGGCCGGCTGGTGGCGGCGCTCCAGGAGGGAGGGCAGGCACTGCGGGAGATCCCCGCGGAGGACCTCCTCGCCGCCTGGGGGGACACGGTGGCGACCTTCCTGCGTTCCGGCTCGCTGGAGAGGCGGGCGCTCGATCCACCCCTCGCCCGGCTCTGCGGCCTGTCCCGCGAGGGACTCAGGGCCGGCCTGGAGGCGGTGCTGGGCGGAGTGCGGCGGGAGCCGACGGCGGCCCTCTTCGCCCGCGCCCGGCCGGCGCCGGCCGACGCCGGTCCGGTGCTGGCCGTCCTCGCCTCGAACCTCCCCGGGCTGGCCGTCCAGCCGCTCCTGCCGGCGCTGGCCCTCCGTCGGCCGGTGCTCCTCAAATCCCCCTCCGCCGAGCCGCTGTTCGCCCCCGCCTTCCTCTCCGCCCTCGCCCGGCGGGAGCCCCGGCTGGGCGCCGCCGTGGCCGCCGCCACCTGGGAAGGGGGGGACGCAGAGCTGGAGGAGCCGGTCCTCGCAGGGGTGGGGACGGTGCTGGCCTACGGCGGGCGCGAGACGCTGGACGACCTGGAGCGGCGGGCGCCGGGGAAGGTGATCGGCTACGGGCCCAGGATCAGCCTGGCGGCGGTGGCGGCGGACGTGGATCCGCGGCAGGCGGCGGAGGGGCTGGCGCGCGACGTGGCCCTGTTCGATCAGCGGGGATGCCTCTCGGTCGTCGCGGTCTACACGGCGGGGGACGCCGAAGCCCTGGGGAACGCCCTGGCGGAAGAGCTGCTGGACCTGGCCCGCCGCTGGCCTCCCGGCCCTCTCCCCCGCCCGGCGCTGGTGGCGGTGCAGCACCTGCGCCTGGAGGCCGAGATGCGGGGCCTCTGGCACTCCTCGCTGGCTCCCCGGGAGGGGACGGTGGTGGTGGACCCGAAGCTCGATCTGCGGCCATCGCCGGGGCTGCGGACGGTGCGGATCCACCCTCTGGCCGACCTCTCCCGCCTCCCCGGCCTGCTGGGATCCTGGCGCGGCCGCCTCCAGGGAGCGGCCCTGGCCGGCGAAGCCGCCTGGGGCCTGGAGCCCCGGCTGCGCGAGTTGGGGATCTCCCGTTGCGCGCCACCCGGCGAGCTGCAGTCGCCGGACGCCACGTGGCACAACGGCGGGATCGATCCGCTGGAGGTCCTTATTTCCCCTTGGCCGACGGACCGGCGATGATCCGGTCGAGCAGCACCTCGGGGGAGCCCCAGCCGTCGCCCGTGATCCGCCCGACCTCCTTGCCGTTGACGTAGACGATGCCGGTGGGCACGGAGCGGATTTCGGCCTTCTTGGCCTCGGGATCGTTGAAGTCGCGGGGGAGGCCGAAGTACTCGAACTTGATGTTGGGGTTGTTCACCTCGTCCTCGACCTTGAGGAGCAGCGGCACGTGCTGCCGGCAGTGGGGACACCAGGAGCCGAAGAACACCCGCACGGTCACCGGCGTGCTCCGCTTCTTGAGGTCGGCGACGGCGGCAGAGTTGGGCGTGTAGTTCCTGGCGTTCCGCACGTAGTCGGGGAGATAGTTCTTGAGGTCGGCGTTCGTCTTCACGCCGAGAAGGGCCGGGCGCGGGTTGAGGCTCACCTTCTTCTTCTGGAAGAAGAAGGCGACGTTCTCGCCCTCCATCTTGAACTGCCCCAGCGGTGCCAGCGCGGCATCGGCCAGCAGGTCGATGGAGCCGTCCTTCTGCTTGGCGACCTTCATGAGCTTCACCGTCTCGGCGGTGCCGGCGCGCGGCGTCAGCAGCACAGGCAACGGCAGGGCCGAGGTGAGGATCAGGATGGCCGGCAGCTTGTCGTTCTGGTAGATCTCTGCGGCCGGCACCGGCTTGCCGTCGATCACCAGGGTGTACTCCCCGGAGGGCTGGAAGCCCCGCAGGACGCTGTCCGAAGGAACGTCCTGAGCGTGCGAGACGGACTGCCCGGCCAGCAGGGCGAGGACAGCCAGAACGGCGGCGGATCTCGTGAGCTTCATGTCGAGGACCTCTTCTTGGAAGGAGCGATCGGATGGATCCCATTAAAAGGGAGGCGGCAGCCCGCCAAAGGTGCGCGTCACTTTCCCGTCCTCCACCGCGAAGGCCCGGGGCAGGCGTCGATACAGGGGGCGCAGCATTTCCGGCGGCGCCTCGCGGACGTCGAAAGCCGGTCCCCACTTCCAGAAGAAGGCCCGTTTCTCCTCCGGCGTGACGGGGGAGAGCACCCAGAGCGTGGGATTGCGGCGATCTCCGGCATAGGCGTTCATGGCGTCGACGGCCTTGGTGAACCGCGGCTCATCGAGCTTCGCCATCACCACCAGGTGGCGACCCGTCCTGAGTTCCGGGACGATGGAGTCGAGGCAGACCCGGGACTCCGCATCGCCGGCGCAGATCCCCTGCACGGCGACGCCGGGGCGCAGCCGGGTGGCCAGATTGTCGAGCGGCAGCTCGGGGGCTTTCCAGGCGAAGGCCGCCACCGCCAGGGCGCCGACGACGGCCACCGCGGTGCGCAGCGGCGGGAACCTCGGCCCCCGCCGGTCGCGGCCCACGAAGGCGAGGAGCAGCGGCGGGACGAGCAGCGCGAGGTCCTGCCAGAACGCCTCGGCCGGCGTGCGCTGGACCAGGTTGCCGAAGCAGCCGCAGGAGGCGGACTGGTCCCGCAGCCCGTGGGCGGCCTGCCACCAGGCCCGGCCGGTGAGGGAGACGAAGAAGGCGACGAGCAGGGTCGCCGGCACCAGCACCCAGGGCCGCCGCAGGCCCAGCAGCAGGGCGAGGCCGAGCCCCGCCTCCAGGACCAGGGCGATCAGCGCCACGGCCTGGGCTGGCAGGAAGCCGTCCAGCCCCTCGGCGTGGATCTGCTCCGCAAAGCCGGCCGGGTCCAGCGCCTTGGCCCAGACGGCGACCAGCAGCACGCAGCCGAGGAACGCGCCGCCGAACGTCCCCAGCCACCACCAGAGCGGGTGGGAGGGAGCCCGCGACACTTCGGGCACCCTGTCCTCAGGCAAGCGATTGGCGTCGATGGCTTCCATCTTCAAGCGCTGATCCTAGCGGCCCCGCACCCCGCGCCGCAACCCGGGCTCCCATGGGGAAACACGCTCACCCCCCGTGAAAAATCCAAAATCACCAATCCAAGCCCTACGCCGCTTCCCCAGGCCAGCGCAGGTGCCGGCGGAGCTCGTCGGCAGTGGGGCCTTCGGAGTGATCGAGGAAGGGCTCCAGGGGACCGCAGTAGCGCACCTCGCCGCCGTGGATGCCGCCACCAGGCCCGAGGTCCACGATCCAGTCGCAGCGGGCGATCAGGTCCGGGCTGTGCTCGACCAGCACCACCCCGTCGCCGCGCTGCACCAGCCGGCGGAGTGTGTGGTAGAGGAGGTCGATGTCGGCGAGATGGAGGCCGGTAGTGGGCTCGTCGAAGAGGAAGAGCCGCTGGCCCTCGCCGGACGGACGGTCGAGGAAGCTGGCGAGCTTGAGGCGCTGCGCCTCGCCGCCGGAGAGGGTGGAGGTGGCCTGTCCGAGGCGCAGATAGCCGAGACCCACGTCCAGCAGCATGCGCAGGCGCTTGACCAGGCGCTTGTGGTCATGGAACAGCTCCAGGGCCGACTCCACCGTCAGATCCAGCACCTCGGAGATGGTCTTCCCCTTGTAGCGGACGGCCAGCACCTCGGGCCGGAAGCGGCGGCCCTGGCAGGTCTCGCAGGGCACCGTCACCGGCGCCATGAACTGCATGTCCACCTCGGTGACCCCCGTCCCCTGGCAGGCGGGGCAGCGGCCGCGCTCGACGTTGAAGGAGAAATGGGCGGGGGTGATGCGCCGCGCCTTGGCGTCGGGGGTCGCGGCGAAGAGGTTGCGGATCTCGTCGTAGGCCTTGACGTAGGTCACCGGGTTCGAGCGGCTGGAGCGGCCCAGGGGGCGCTGGTCCACGAGGGTGACGTCGGCCAGCCCCTCCAACCCCTCCAGGCGGTCGCACTCCCCGGGCTCCACGTCCACCACGCCCCGGGAACGCTGGTAGGTGCCATAGAGCACGTTCTCGACCAGCGTCGACTTGCCCGAGCCGGAGACGCCGGTGACCGCCACCAGGGCGCCCAGGGGGAAGTCCACGTCCACGTTCCTGAGGTTGTGGGCGCGGGCGCCGCGGATGACGATGCGGGGCAGGGAGGAGAGCTCCTCGGAAAGCGTCTCCCACCCCTGCTCGCGGCGGAAGCGGGCCATGTGCCGGCGGGCCTGGGTCGGCGGCCGCTCGCGCAGATAGCGGCCGGTGAGCGACTCCTGATGCGCCAGGATGGTCTCGATCGGCCCCTCGGCCACCACCCTGCCGCCGTGCTCGCCGGCCGCGGGTCCGAGGTCGATCACGTGATCGGCGCCGCGGATCAGGGTGCGGTCGTGCTCCACCACCAGCACGGTGTTGCCGCGGGCCGCGAGATCGCGCAACAGGGAGAGGAGGCGCTCGCTGTCCTGCGGATGGAGGCCGATGGTGGGTTCGTCGAGGACGTAGAGCGTGCTGGTAAGCCCCGAGCCCAGGGCGGCGGCGAGGTGGATGCGCTGCGTTTCGCCGCCCGAGAGGGTGCGGGCCTGGCGGTCGAGGGTCAGGTAGTCGAGCCCCACCCGGTGGAGCACCTCGATGCGCTCCGTCAGCTCCGCGATCAGGTGGCCGGCGACCTCGCGCTGGCGGGGCGTCCAGCGCCGGGCGGCAAGCCAGGCGCGGAGCTGCTCGACGCTCATGCCGGTGAGCTCGGGCAGGGTCTTCTCCTCCAGGCGCACGGCCACGGCCTCGGGGCGCAGCCGGGTGCCAAGGCACTCCGGGCAGGGCTCGTAGGAGCGGTAGCGGGCGAGCAGCACCCGCACGTGCACCTTGTAGGTGCGCCCCTCCAGCCAGTGGAAGAAGTCGGTCAGGTTGTCGAAGCTCCCCTTGCCGCTCCAGACCCACTCCCGGGCCTCGGCGGGGAGGTCCATCCAGGGCACGTCGAGGGGAATCTTTTTCTTCTTCGCCGCGGCGAGGAGGTCGTCGTACAGCTCCTCGTAGGCCGGCGTGTTCCAGGGGGCGATGGGGCGCTCGGAGAGAGACCGGCGGGGATCGGGGATCACGCGCTCGCGGTCGATGCCGATCACCCGGCCGAAGCCCTGGCACTCGGGGCAGGCGCCGAGGGGCGAGTTGAAGGAGAACAGGGGCGGCGTGGGCCGGCGGGAGGTCTCGCCGCACACCGGGCAGGAGAGCTCGCGGCTGAAGAGGCGCAGGGCGCTGTCCCCCCGCGCCTCGACCTTGCCGCCGTTCATGCGCCATCCCTGCTCCAGGGTGTCGAGGATGCGCGCCGACGACTCCGCCCGCGCCGGAAAGCGGCCGAGGACCAGCGGCAGGGGGTCGAGCCGGGTGGGCCAGGCCTCGCCGGGCTCCATGCGCACCACCTCGCCGTCCTTGAGCCGGCGCTGGAAGCCCTGGCGGATCAGCTCGCCCAGGGCGTCGTTGGCCCCCTTCTTCGGCCGCGGCAGGCGCACCACCAGGGTGAAGGGGTCGCCTGCGGTGCCGGCGGCGAGCTCCGCGGCGGCCTGCTCCGGGGTGTAGGTGCGGACAGGGCCGTGGCCATGCTGGCACTCCACCACGCCGAGGTGGGTGAAGAGCAGGCGCAGCACGTCGAGCGCCTCGGTGATGGTGCCCACCGTCGAGCGGGCATTGCGCACGGCGTTCTTGGCTTCGAGGGCCACGGCCGGCAGCACGTTGTGGATGGCGTCCACCGGCGGCCGCTCCATCTGATCGAGGAACTGCCGGGCGTAGGTGGACATCGACTCCACGAACCGCCGCTGCCCCTCGGCGAAGATGGTGTCGAAGGCGAGCGACGACTTGCCCGCGCCCGAAGGGCCGGTCACCACCGTCACCGCGCCATGCGGCACCCGGCAGTCGATCCCCTTGAGGTTGTGCGTGCGAGCCCGCTCGACCTGGATGGCTGGAGACTTGGACATGCGAGCCGTCTCTCCATCCTTCCGAGGAGACCGCCACGGGCGATTCCGGCGGTCTCCCGATCAGGACGGAGCAGGAGATCATAACGCAAGAGCCTGACTGGCCCTTCCCCGTAGGGGGCGTGCATCTTGTCAGTCGCAAGACGGAGACTTATACTGTCTTGGTCTGGCGGGGCTTGTCTTGTGGAGGTGCTCAATGACGACCACTGTTTCCGTCCGTTGGCAGACCGTAATTCCCCAAGAGGTGCGGGAGGCGCTCAAGATCGAGCCTAACAGTAAGCTCGAGTGGGAGGTGAAGGATGGCGCTATCATCGTTCATCCCCTTCCCGCCGACCCCATCCGAGCGGCTCTTGGGTTCTTTAGGAACTCCGGTTTGCCGGAGGGTCGTTCCTTGACGGACGAGTTGCTTGAGGACCGGCGCCGAGACCTGGAGAAGGACGAGGAGATGGTCCGCCGGCTCGGGCTCCCGGACGGGGATTAGGTCTCGTGACTCCTTACGTATTGGATACCTCTGCGCTGCTGGCGCTCTTCGACCAGGAAGAGGGAGCGCTTCAGGTGCTGGAGATCGTCCGAAACGCTCGCGGGCAGGGCCAGCCTGGAGTCTACCTGCCGTTCATGAGCTCCATGGAGTTCGAGTACGTCGCTCTCCGACGGTTCGGTAATCCTCGTGCCGAAGAAGCCCTCCGAATGATTCGTGCTTGGCCGGTCGAACGGTGCGAGTCTCATCCGGAATGGGCGAGCCGGGCGGCCAGGATCAAAGTGCGAGGCGGGCTGTCCACAGCCGACGCCTGGAACGCCGCTTTGGCCCTGATGCTCGAAGCCGAGCTGGTTCACAAGGATCCTGAGTTCGACCAGGTTCCCGGACTGAAGCACTGCCGTCTGCCCTACAAGAAACCCTGAGCACTCCCGCCTCCTGCACGCCTTGCCGGGCGTTGCGCAAGGGGAGAAGGTGGGGTATCTTGCCCCGAGCGGAGATCACGAGTGAGACGAGAAGATGGCGGCCGGCTTGGGGCCCTCCGGCTCCTGGACGGCTCAACGCAGGGCGTCATGACGAAAGGATCCCGAAATGAGGAGAATCAGCGGTCTCTTGTTTTTCGCGGTTTTGGGTTTCAGCTCAGGGCTTACGGCTCAGCCGGCAAAGGCGGCCGCGGCCAATCTCGAAGCGGCGGCCAGCCTCCAAAAGGTCGCTCTCAAGTGCCATGGCAAAGACATCACGGTTGACAACGTCACGGAAATCCGCAGCTACTTGCAACAAGGCTCTGAGCAGGCTGATTCCATGGACAAGACTTTGCAAGCGGAAAAATCTCCGCTGAACGAGATCTTCTCGACGACTGCTGGCGACCTGGACCGGCGGATTCTTTTCCTGGATCAATATGAAAAATCCGGCTTCAGCGCTGAAGCCGGAGCGAGCATCGCGAAGGCGCTGGCGACTACAGACCTGTGCAGCGCAGGCTACGATTGCGGTGGCGGTGGCGTCGGGAATTGGCACAACTGTTCGGGCTGCAATTACAAGGAGGTTTCACCGCGTACGAATCCCCGCACCTGCGAGTACTCCTGTGCCATGTGTTGCACCTATTACGGAAGCCCGACTGGTTGCGCAACCAGTTGTCCCTCAGGTGATCCTTGCTGATCGATCGCTGGCGGGACGGAGACTCTGAGTGCTGCTGCCTTACAAGAAAACCTGATTTGCGCTTGCGGTGAACACCCTCTCACGGACCTTCTGGGGCCTGCTGCTGGGAACGGCACTGGCCGTCCTACTGCTGGTCGGGGCCGAGGCCGGCCTGCGTATCGTCCTGCGTCTGCGGGACGGCGCCTGGCCGCGGACGCAGGCCGCCGCCTTCTATGACCAGATCCGGATCCTGCGACGCATCTATCGCCGCCATGCCTACCTCAACACCGGCCCCCGGGAAGGCGGGCGGGCCGAGGTGTTCGGCAAGAGCGCGACGCTCAACCGGCTCGGCTACCGCTCGCCGGAGCGCCCGCGGGAGAAGCCGCCGGGCGTCGTCCGCGTGCTCGTCGCCGGCGGCTCCACGACCTTCGACGTCCTGGCTCCCGACGACGCCGCGGCCTGGCCGAGTCTTCTCGAATCCCGGCTGCGAGCCAGCGGCCGGCCCGTCGAAGTCTGGAACGCCGGCTTTCCGGGCTGGACCAGCCAGGAGAACGTCATCTCCCTCGCCATCCGCGACCTCGACCTGGCGCCCGACCTCGCCGTCCTCTACCAGGGGCTCAACGATCTCCAGCCGGCGGCTCATCAACCGTTCGACCCCCAATACGAGCATGGCCACGCCGAGCTGGCCCGGCGGGCCCTGGGTCTCGATCTGCCGTCCCCCTCCTGGCTCGGCCGCTCGCTGCTGGTGGAGAGATTGCGCGATCTGGCGAGCGGTCCGGCCGATCCCTGGCGCGCCCTGAACCAGCCCGGCGGTGTCCCGGTCCGGCGGCGGAACCACATTGCGCCCGAGAGCCTCGCCACGTTCGAGCGCAACGTCCGCTCCTTCGCCGCCCTGGCCCGCTCGCGAGGGGCGGGCGTCCTGCTGGTGACCCAGCCCCTGCGCATCCGGGTGGCCCAGCGCTCCGCCGATCACGACTGGCTCGCCGGCTGGTACCCGGGATTGACTCCCGAAGCCGTCCCTGGAGAGGTCGAGAAGCTCAACGACGTGCTGCGACGGCTGGCCAAAAAAGGAGTGGGAGCCCTGGCGGACGCCGACCGCGAGGTCTCCTGGGACGACGCCGACTTCGGCGATCCCCTCCACTACACCGAGGAGGGGAGGCGCAAGCTGGTGGACTATCTGGCGCCGCGGGTCCCCTGACCCTACGGCGGAGGCGGCCCCTCTCGCGGCTCGCCCCCCCGCCGCTCCCGGTCCTTTTCCCGATCCCGGTCCCTACCCCCGAAGACCCGTCGCAGCCAGCGCCGGAACGGGTTGACGTGAGACTCCTCCGCCGCCGGCCTCCTCTCCTCGCTCGCATTCGCCGCGGCGTCGTCCGACGGCGACACCGCCGCGGGCTCGCCACCGGCGGCGGCCACCTGCTGGTTGTCGATCCAGCTCTGGTGGCGATTGCACAGCTCCGTGGGCACTTCGCCCTCGCGGAAGACCTCGGTCAGGACGCCGGGACAGTACTCGGTGGCGAGCAGGCCGGTCGTGGGATCGATCGCGGCCGTGGTGAGGCCCCGCGGCTGCGGGAACGTGCCATAGCCCCCCGGCGGCGCGACGCGAGCCATGAAGCGGACCCAGATCGGCAGGGCGGCCCGGGCGCCGGAGAGCCGGGTGCGGGAGTTGTCGTCGTAACCCACCCAGACGACCGTCGTCCGCTCGGGACCATAGCCGGCGAACCAACTGTCCCGCTGCTTGTTGGTGGTGCCCGTCTTGCCGGCAAGCTCGCCGCTGATGCCGGAGGCCGCACCGCCGGCGGTGCCCCGCTGGAGCACCCCTTCGAGCAGCGAGGTCACCAGGTAGGCGGACTGCGGCGAGAGCACGCGCTCCGGCTTGGGCAGCGGCGCTCCCTGCACCGGCTTGCCATGGCGGTCGAGGATGGCGACCAGCTCGTGCACTGGCGGCCGGGCGCCACCGTTGGCCAGCGTCGCATAGACCGTCGCCAGCTCCAGGGGAGTGATGGAGGCGGCGCCGAGCGCCATCGACGGGAACGGCTCCATGGGGGTGCTGATCCCCATGGCCTTGGCCAGCTTGACGACCTTCGGCATTCCCACCTCCAGGGCGAGCCGGGCCGAGGCCAGGTTGTAGCTCTTCTCCAGGGCCGTACGCGCCGTCACCCAGCCGTGGGTCTCGCCGTCGTCGTTCTTGGGGCTCCAGGCCGCCGGCTGGCCGGCTTCGTTCACCGTCAGCGGCTCGTCCTCCAGGAGGGTGGAGGGAGTGGCCTTCCCCTCCTCGAAGGCGGCGGCATAGACTACCGGCTTGAAGGCGCTGCCCACCTGCCGCTGGGCGCGGCCGATGCGGTCGAACTGGCTCCCCTCGTACTGCCGGCCGCCAAGATAGGCGAGGATGCCCCCCGTCTCCGGATCGAGCGAGACCAGGGCCCCCTGCAGCGGACCCTCCCCCTTGTGCCCCTTCTGATAGCCCTTCTCGATGACGTCGAGCCCCCAGCCCACCGCCTCCTGAGCGACCTTCTGGCTCTGCCAGTCCAGGGTGGAGAAGAGGACGTAGCCGCCGTCCTCCAGATCCTCGACGCCGAAGCGGCGGGAGGCCTCCAGGGCCGCGGAGTCGGCGAAGTAGGGGGCGCGCCGGCGGACCACCGGCTCGGGCGCCGCCGCCACCGGCTCCCTGAGCGCCTGGTCGACCCGCTCCTGGGGGACGAATTTGAGCTCCGCCATGCGTCCCAGCACCCAGTCGCGGCGCTGCTTCGCCTTGTCCGGGTGAAGGAGCGGCGAGTAGTTGGCCGGCGACTGGATGACCCCGCCCAGCGTCGCCGCCTCGGCGAGGTCGAGCTGGCTCGCGTCCTTGCCGAAGAAGGCGCGGGAGGCGGCCCCCATGCCCATCAGCGAGACGCCGTTGCCCCCTCCCATGTAGATCTCGTTGAGATAGGCCTCGAGGATCTGCTGCTTGCTGTAACGCATCTCCAGGAGCACGGCGAGGAGGAACTCCTGGCTCTTGCGCGAAAGCGTCTTCTCCTGGGTGAGATAGAGGTTCTTGACGAGCTGCTGCGTCAGCGTGCTGCCGCCCTGGCGCCGCCCCTGGCCCCGGAGGTCGACCCAGAGGGCGCGGACCATGCCGGGGACCGAGAAGCCGGCGTGCTTATAGAAGCCGTCGTCCTCCGCGGCGAGCACGGCGGCGACGAGGTCCGGCGAAACCTCGGAGAGCGTCACCGGCCGCCGCTCCAGGAGGTCGGGTCCGTAGTAGGAGGCGATGAGGGGCGGATCGAGGATCACGGACTCGACGGGCTTGTCGTTCTGGCGCAGCGACGCGATGCGGGTCCCCTGGTAGGCCACCTCCACCAGTCCGCCGCCCCGGCTGCCGTCGGGCAGGGGGAAGCTGCGCAGGTGGATGGCGAGCCCCTGCTTCGAGCGGCGGTAACGGCCGGCGGGGAGCTCGGGGGAGGCGGCGTCCTCGCGGTAGCCCTCCCCCTGGAGGTTGGCGATCAGCAGCTCCGGCGGATAGCCGCGCCCCTCGAAGAGCCGGGTCGCCCGGCCGTAGAGCCGCGACGGCTGGCGGAACGTGATCTCCTCGAACTGGCTCGACAGCTTCCAGAACGGGCGGATGATGAAGATCGCCGCGATCCCCAGGACCAGGGCAACGCCAAGCAGGACGAGGATCCACCGGCGACGGGTCCAGGGAAGACGGGCGGTCTTGGCGCGAAGGACGGCTGGCATGGCGGCTGAGCGGGGCTCCCGGATTCGGAGGTCCGATCCAGGAGAACGCTTTCAGGCGGCGTGGACTTCCCGAGGCGGGGAAGCCTAGCAGGCTTCGGCGGATTTGGGGCTTGTGTCGGGTTGCCCCAAGTGGGCCTCCCTCACGTTGCCCCCGGCGAAGTGCTCCTCGTAGACTCGCTCGTCGAACAAGCTCGCCATTTGGACGTCCTTGAGACCCAGGACAACCACGAATCGGGTGGTATCCACGGTTGGGTCCCTGAAGACGGGGATGTAGTCGGTGGTCCTGATTGCCTGGAGCGTATCTTTCTCGCGATAGCCGCTCAGAATCGGCAACAGCCGGAAGTAAGCCTCTTGGGGATCAAGGCTCCAGGCCTCGGCGATGTAGCCGACATACCATTTGCGGCTGCTCAGAGTGATTGAAACCAGGATCGAGTCCTTCTCGGCCTTGTGGATCAACCTGATGAGGGCGCTCCCATGGTTCTGGATCTCGGTGTCCCGGGCGCGCTCAGAATTCCTGCGGCTCCGCGCTTGGGCTGCCTGCCGCAAGCGCCTCCAGGACAGCCTCTCGCGTAGAGGGTCCGGGTTGTTGAGCCAATTGTAGGTGTATCCCAGCAGGACGCCGAGAATCAGGGCTGCGCTTCCTGTGCCCAGGTAAGGAATGGGTGCGAACGCGTCCCATCGAGATTTGAGCCAAGCGCCAGCCGGCGTACTCCGGATCACAATGACCGAAACCCTCGCCAAGAGCAACAGGAGCGCGGCCGCGATGGAGGACTCGAAGAGCAAACGATAGCCGTCGCTTCGCTGGGCACGGAACCGGAAGCGATGACAGAGGTGGAGGAATAAGAAACCACCCAGCAACGGGAGGATCAGCAGATTGCTGGGCATGACCCGGGCGAGTTGGACTACTTCTCGTCCTGGACGGCCTGCTTTCCAAAAAACCGCGGTGTCTGGATCTTTCGTTCGAGCACGGCCAAGGTCCTCACCACCTCTGGAGATCGGATGAGGCGATTCGTATCCACCACGGCCCGGCCGTCTGGAGTTAGCGTAGAGAAGTCACCCTTGGCTTTGAGTAGCATGTTATTCCTCTCCAAGACGATACCATGGCCCTCGCCGGCTTGTCCAGATTCAGTTTCCCAGGAGGTCTCCACCAACTCGTCCGGCGTGCCGTTGATGGCCTCCCGGCGCGGCAGATCGGCCAGCCGCAGAGGATGCCTCCGCCGGTACTCCACAGCCTCCTCGATAAGCTGCCGCCTCAGCGCTTCCCGGGTGTCGTCTTGCCGCAAGATAGCCATCGCGTTTTCCCCTGTCCGAACACCTTCGTCACGACAGCAGGATACCACAGGTCGAGCCGGCAGGACAATCCTGTGCATCCCGACCTTCCGCTCCGCCCGCACGACGAGCGCCCCCGGAGCAGCCCGCCCCCGCCGCCTGCTATCATTACCGGCCCTATGATCGCCGTCTCCGACCTCGGCAAGTCCTTCGGCCCCCAGACACTGTTCGAGGGGGTGTCGATCCAGTTCAACCCCGGCAACCGCTATGGCCTCGTAGGGGCCAACGGCTCGGGCAAGTCGACCTTCCTCCGCATCCTCGCCGGCGAGGACATCCCCAGCGAGGGCACCATCGCGATGCCCAAACGCCTCAAGCTGGGCGTCCTCAAGCAGGACCACTTCCGCTACGAGCACATGCCCATCCTCGAAGTGGCCATGATGGGCAACCACGACGTCTGGGAGGCCATGGTCGAGAAGGAGCGCCTGCTCGCCAACGCCGAGCAGGAGTTCGACTCCGACCGTTACGCCGACCTGGAGGACCTCATCCTCCGCCACGACGGCTACACCCTGGAGTCCCGCGCCGGCGAGGTGCTCGAAGGGCTCGGCATCCCCACCGAGATCCACCTCCAGCCCCTCTCCACCCTCTCCGGCGGCTTCAAGCTGCGCGTGCTCCTCGCCCAGGTGCTGGCCGCCGAGCCCGACGTCCTGCTCCTCGACGAGCCCACCAACCACCTCGACATCCTCTCCATCCGCTGGCTGGAGAAGTTCCTCACCGACACCTACAAGGGCACCGCCATCGTCATTTCCCACGACCACCGCTTCCTCGACAACATCTGCACCCACATCGTGGACGTGGACTACGAGACGATGATCCTCTATCCCGGCAATTACGCGGCGTTCATGAACGCCAAGGTCGACAACCGCGACCGCAAGGAGGCCGAGATCGAGAAGCGGGAGGCCGAGATCGCCCGCCACAAGGAGTTCGTGGACCGCTTCCGCGCCAAGGCCACCAAGGCCCGGCAGGCCCAGAGCAAGATCAAGATGATCGAGAAGATCGTCATCGAGCGCCTGCCCCAGAGCTCGCGGCGGTACCCCACCTTCAAGTTCCAGCAGGTCCGCCCCAGCGGCCGGCAGGCCCTGGAGCTCGAAGGGATCTCCAAATCCTACGGCGACAACCACGTGCTGAAGGACGTCTCGCTCAAGGTCGAGCGCGGCGACCGCATCGCCATCATCGGCCCCAACGGCATCGGCAAGTCGACTCTGCTCAAGATCGCCGTCGGCGAGATCGACGCCGACGCCGGCCGCATCGAGTGGGGCTACGAGACCTACCCCGGCTACTTCTCCCAGGACCACCACGAGATCCCCAAGGGGAGCAAGCAGACGGTGGAGGCGTGGCTCTGGGAATTCGTCCCGGGCGAGCCCATCGGCTACATCCGCGGCAACCTCGGAATGGTCCTCTTCTCGGGCGACGACGTGAAGAAGCCCATCGGCAGCCTCTCCGGCGGCGAGGCTGCGCGGCTGGTCTTCTGCAAGCTGTCGGTGACCAGGCCCAACGTCCTGATCCTCGACGAGCCCACGAACCACCTCGACCTCGAAGCCATCGAGGCGCTGGTCGAGGGGTTGAAGAAATACGACGGCACCCTGATCTTCGTCTCCCACGACCGCTGGTTCGTCTCCCAGCTCGCGACCCGCATCTTCGAGATCTCGCCCAAGGGGTACAACGACTTCGTCGGCACCTACGACGAGTACCTGGAGCGCCTGGGCGACGACCACCTGGACGCCGAGGCCGTGCTGCGCATGCGGCGCGAGCAGAAGAAGAAGGCCGCCGCGGCCGCCGCCCGCGAGGAGGCCGCCGATCCCGCCGAGGCCCGCCGCCGCCAGAACCGCCAGAAGGAGCTCGCCAGGAAGCGCGACCAGACGACCGCCGCCGTCGAGCAGGCCGAGTCGCGCGTCCACGCCATCAACGAGCTGTTCTGCGATCCCACCTTCTTCGACCGCACCTCCCGCGAGCAGGTCAAGAAGCTCGAAAACGAGCAGAAGACCCTCTCCGCCAAGGTCGAGGAGCTGATGGCGGAGTGGGAGAAGATCGAGTCCGAGCTCAGCGAGTTGGGGACGTAGCCGGCAAGGAGAAAGATTGTCATGCGACGCACCCGCTCCGCCTTCGTCCTGTCGCTCCTCCTCGCCCTGCCTTGGGTGATGGCCGCCCAGTCGCCTGCGGCGCCCGAGCCCGTCACGATTCGCGTCGGCAAGCTCCTGGATGGCCGGGGAGGCGCCCGCGAGGACGTGACGGTGACGGTCGAGGGCTCGCGCATCGTCAAGGTGGAAAAGACGGAGGCTGGCGGGACGGGGACGGCCACCTGGGACCTGCGCGGGCTCACCCTGATGCCGGGCGGCGTCGACACCCACGTCCACATCGGCTGGCACTTCGACCGCAACGGCAAGACCCACGACGACAGCAAGCCCGAGCCGCCCGGCCAGACGGCGCTCTACGCCGCGGAGAACGCCCAGCAGACGCTGATGAGCGGCATCACCACCGTCCAGAGCCTGGGCGCGCCGGAGGACAAGGACCTGCGGGACTGGATCGCCCGCGGCACCCTCCCCGGCCCGCGGGTGCTCACCTCGCTCGAGCCTCTCGAAGACCCGAAGCTGACGCCGGAGCAGATCCGCAGGATCGTGCGCGAGCGGGCCGGCCAGGGCGCGGACGTGATCAAGATCTTCGCCTCGAAGAGCATCCGCGACGGCGGCGCCCCCACCTGGAGCCAGGAGCAGCTCGACGCCGCCTGCGGCGAGGCCCGGGCCCACGGCCTGCGGGCGGCGGTGCACGCCCACGGCATCGAGAGCGCCCGCCGGGCCGCCCTCGCCGGCTGCACCTCCGTCGAGCACGGCGTGCTGCTCGACGCCGCCACCCTCAAGGTGCTGGCCGAGCACGGCACGTATTTCGATCCCAACACCGACCTGGTGTTCCGCAACTACTTCGAGAACAAGGACCGCTTCGTGGGCGTCGACAACTTCACCGAGGAGGGCTTCGCCCAGATGCACCGGGCCGTCCCCCTGGCGCTGGCCATCTTCAAGCAGTCGCTGGTCACCCCCGGCCTCAAAGTGGTCTTCGGCACCGATGCCGTGGCCGGCTCCCATGGCCGCAACTTCGAGGAACTGATTTACCGCGTCGAGAAGGGGGGACAGGACCCCATGGCCGCCATCGTCTCGGCCACCTCTCTGGCTGCCGAGTCGCTCGGTCTCAAGGACAAGGTCGGCGCTGTCGCGCCCGGCCTGGAGGCGGACCTCATCGCCGTCGAGGGCGACCCGGTGAAGAATATCCGGGCTTTGAAGCGGGTGGTGTGGGTGATGAAGGCGGGCAGGCTGGTGAAGAACGAGGTGCGGTGCGGGAAATGAGGGAGATGAGGATCGCCGCGCGGTCACCTGCGCGGCGATCCTTGGAAAACTACGAGGCCCTCCCCGCCGCCCGCGCCTTGTCGATGTAGGCCATCAGCTCGCGCACCGGGCCCGTGGCCATGCCGACGATGGCGGGCTCTTCTTTCCACATCCGGCCGAGCGACTGGGCGATGCCGGGGTTGCCGCCGGTGAACTCCTGGATCAGGCCGTCCCACCGCCGGGCGAGGGCCTGCACGGTCTCGCTCGCGGGGTCGGTGCCCTTCTCCATCTCCGCTCTCACCTGATCCATCAGCTCCTGCCAGTCGGTTTCGGACTGTTTGATGCGCTCGTCGCCGATCTGCTCCCGGCGCTGGCGCAGCTCCTCGGACTGCTCAGGGGTGTAGTACTTGTCCATCATGTTCGTGACCTCAATGAGTTGCAGGAGCTCTCCGGTGGAGATCGATCCGGCCTCCCCCCAGCGTCCGGCGAGGGCTTCCAGGCGCTCGCACAGGCGCTGCTGCAGGGCGATCTGCTCCTTGAGGTGCGCGATCTGCATGCGCAGCACCTCGCCGGGCGAGACCTCGGGACGGGCCAGGAGATTCTTGATCTCCGCCAGGGAGAACCCCAGGTTGCGGAGCGACCTGACCTGCTGCAGACGGATCACGTCGCCCTCGGTGTAGAGGCGGTAGCCCGCCTCGGTGGTTTGCGCCGGCCGCAGCAGGCCGATCTCGTCGTAGTAGTGGAGGGTCCGCACCGAGACCCCCGTCCACCTGGCCAGCTCGCCCACCTTCCAGGGCGCGGGCCGCATCGTCACTCCTCCTTTCCGCCGGTTCATGGTGGCCATGGAGGAGACGATAAAGCCTCACGCAACGTGAGGGTCAAGAGGGATTTTCGATCTTGATCTTAATAGTCCGCGTACCCTTCGCGGGTCCGGGCCCGGGCGCCGCCCTTGACGCGGACGTCGAGCTTGTGCCACTTGCCGTCGCCCTTGGCGTTGTTCGGGTAGTAGCCGACGGCGTACTGCTCGCGCAGGTCCTTGAGGACGTTGCGGAAGGCGCCCTCCAGGTCCTCGAGGCGCTCGATGGTGAGGATACGCCCGCCGCTCTCCCTCACGGCCTGCTCCAGCTCCCGGTATTCCTGGTCGTTCGCCTTGAAGTCGCGCCAGGAGGAAGTGAAGGACTCGTGCTTACCGCCGAGCTGGATCCAGTAGATCAGCGCCTGGCCGGCGCGCGACTTCCACAGCACGTCGGAGGCGGGCAGGACGCTGTGCACGTCCGAGCCGTCAGAGAACAGCACCACCACGCGCTGCCCCTGGCGGGCGTCGAGCAGCTTGAGCGACATGTAGAGGAAGTCGTTGACCGCCGTGCCGCCGGCGGCCTGGGTGCCGGCGATGGCGGATTCGAGGGTGGACTTCTGCGAGGTGAAAGGCGTGAAGCGCAGCAGGCGATCGGAGAACAGGGCGAGCATCGCCTCGTCTGAAGGCTTCATGCCGTCGAGAAAGGCCTTGGCCCCGCGGCGGACGGCCTCCTGCCGCTTGCCCTGCATGCTCTCGCTGGTGTCCAGCAGGAGGACGGCGGTGAGCGGCAGCTCGTCACGGCCGAAGGTGACGATCTCCTGAGGGGCACCGTTGTCCAGCACCTGGAAGTCTTCCCTGCCGAGGTCGAGCGCCCGCTGGCCGTTGCGCGTCACCGAGACGAACAGGGCGCGCAGCCTGAGGTTCATCTCGTCGTTGATCATCACCGGCTGCGTCACCACGGAGTCGGAACCCGTGGCACCGGTGGGGGTGTAGGCCACGGCGCGGAACTCGCGCTGGATGTTGTCCTCGCCGACGTCGATCTGGACGTGGTAGGGGGGTGTCCTGGCCGTGCCCGCCAGCTCCCCGTTGACGTAGATTTCCACCCGGTCGATGGCGGGACCGGCCTGCACGCCCACTCGCACGTCGGTGGCGCCGAAGACCGGCTGGCCTGGCTCGGGACTGAGGATGCGGACCGCCACCTGTCCGCGGGCCGCGGCGGCGAGGAGCAGGCCCGCGGCCAGGGCCGGGAGGAACTGCTTCCGCCTCATCGGCCCACCCCCGTCCCCGCCGGCGCCGGCGGCGCGCCCAGCGCCTGGGCGAGCACCGGCAGGCGGGAGCGCGAATTCTCGTCGAGGAACGCGCGCGCCGCGGCGAAGGCGTCCGGGCGCACGGTGTTGTAGAGGAAGCGCGCCGCGGCCTCCTCGCCGGCCGGCAGGGTGAGGGCCTTCTCCACCAGGGCCGTGGCCTCCCCTGGCGCGCCCCGGCGGTCGAGCACCGCCGCGAGCTGGACGTGCAGACGCAGGTCGTTCGGATAGCGCCGTAGGGCCTGCCGCAACACCTTCTCCGCGTCCGCCGTCTTGCCCTCGTCGGAGTCGAGGCGGGCGAGTTCCTGGAAGGCCAGCGGCGTCACCCAGGAGGGGTCGGTTGAGGCCGTGAGCTCCTGGAGGAGCTTCGCGGCCTCGTCATGGTGGTCCTGCCGCCTGAGGTTCAGCGCCAGCCGCAGGTGGGCCTCCGCGTTGCCCGGCTCGATCTCCAGGACGTGGCGCAGGAGCTTGACGGCGCTCTCGGTCTGGGTGTTCTTCTCGTAGATCGCGGCCAGACCCAGCAGGGCGGCGGCGTTCTTGGCGTCCAGGGTGAAGGCCTGCTGGAACATCTCCGCCGCCGGGAGCTGCTGGGCCGACTGCTGCAGCAGCCCGCCCAGGCTGGTGAGCAGCCGGCTGGAGACCAGCGACGCCCCCTCCGAACCCGACTGGTCGTGGTAGAGGATGGCCAGATCCCGAGTCATGGTACGGGTGTGGATCATGGCCAGCGCGTGGCCATGGAACCCCCGCTTCAGGAGACGCCGGTAGGCCTCGTGGTGGAGCACGGCGATGGGCACCAGCACCTCGAGATCCGCGGCGCCGACCTGGTGGATGACCGCCTGCTCCGCCTTGAGGAGGACCTTGCGGGTGCCCGCATCGGCATCCGACACCACGGCCGACTCGAGCTCGATCAGCTCGTCCGGCGCCCGCTCCGTGTCGCCTGCCGACCAGTCAGCGAGGATCTTGCGATAGACCTCCTGAATCCTCGCCGGCGACAGCCTTTCTCCGGCGCGCAGGCCGAGAGTGCCGCTCCCTTTCTGTGTCCCCGGGGCCGGCTGAGCCCAGGCGGCCAGGCCGGCCGACAGCCAGACCAGGGCGAGCCAGAGGACAGGCCGGCCCGCGAGCTTCCCTTCCGTTCGCACGCGCATGGGACCTCCAAGCATTGGCCCATTATAGGTGCTGGGGGATCAAAAAGCGTGACAGCGGAGGAGAGGGGCCGCAGGGGCGCGGGCTGCGCCCCTGCGAGCCGGGCAGGCGCTAAGAGTGGCCGTGGGGGCGCCGCGGCCGGTGCGTCGGCGCGGGAGCCGGCGCCTCCGGTGGAGTGCCGTCGATGTAGGATTGGGGCACGCCGAACGAGCGCAGCAGGTTGACCCGGGCCTCCTCGGTGAAGAGGAAGGGCGGGCCGGCAACGGAGTCGTCGGCGGAGACTTGCGCTGGCGAGGTGATGGCGGACGGGCCGAAGACGAACGGGAAGAGATTGACCTCCGGCACGGTGGTGCCGAACTTCTGGTTGATGGCGTCGATGAATGTGTTGGCGAGGAAGGCATAGCCGAACCGGGTCGGGTGGACGCCGTCGTAGGAGAAGACGCCGCCGCGCAGGAAGGCGCTGGTATAGGTGATGCCGCCGACGTTGACGCCGGTGGTGGCGAGTTGGGTGAGCGATGCGTTGGCGTCCACCAGGGCGGCGCCGCGCTCGTTGGCCACCGTCTGGATGATGGCGTTGTAGGCGTTGACGCGGGTACGGACGTTGGCTGCCTCGGCGGCGGTGAGCACCACGGAGCCGGGCAGCGGCTGGCCGTTGCCTCCGAGCGAGGTGGGGATGCCGAAGCCCTGGGCCTCCGCGGTGGTGGCGGTGAGCAGCACGAAGTCACCGGGCTGCACGCCGATCAGGGGCACCGGGTTGCCGCTGACGAGCAGCGGCTGGCCGGTCTGCGGATTGATGATGAACCGCGTCAGCGTGGTGACGAACGGGATGCTGGTCACGTCCGGGATGTTGGCGATCGCCATCTTGGCGCCGGACGCGGCGATGGCGGCCACGATGGCCCGGTAGTCAGCCTCGAAGCTCGCCACCGGCGTCAGGAGCTGGTCGGTGCCCGCCGTGGCGGAGCCGAGGGCGTCGTTGTTGCCGATCCACAAAGTCACGAAGGTCGGTTTCAGCGACAGGCCCTGCACGAGCTGCGTGAAGCCCAGTCCGCGGAGGATGAGGTCCGTCGGATCGTTGGCGCTGGTCGACCGCAGCTTGGTCAGCAGGTCGTGGACCGTGGCGCCCGGAACCGCCATGTTGTCGTAGGCCCGGCCCAGGCCGAGATTGATTGGCGAGCCCGAGCCCGCGCTCGGAGCGATGACCGGAGTGGGGACCAGCCGCGTCAGTTGCAGGATGCCCGGCAGGCCCGGAGGGCTCACCAGCGGCTGCTGGAAGTCGGTGATGCCGAATTGCCGCGCCAGCAGCGCGGGGTAGCTGTTGACCTGAAAGTTCTGGTTGATGCTGCCGCTCGAGAAGCCGGCGGTGAGGCTGTCGCCCAGGGCGACGTACTTGGTGAAGCTGACCTGGGCGAAGGCGCCCCCGGCCGTGAGGAGGGCGAGCGCCAGGAGGCCCGCCAGTATCTTGACACGATGCATCTTCCTGTCTCCTTGTCGTCGCGCGTTAGAAGGTGAGCGTCACGCCCAGCAGCAGGGCGTCCGTCTTGTAGGTGCCGAAGAACGGTCCCTCTCCCGGGAAGCTCTTGTTGCGGGAGCGTTCTTTGAAGGGGAGGTACATGAGGGCGAAGTCGGCCTTCCACGCGCCCGTGTAGCCGTAGCCGATGCAGTAGCCGTTGCGGTTGGCGTCGGGCAGCAGCGGCGAGACCCCCTCCTCCTGCTGCGGCGTCTGGTCGTAGACGTAGCCCAGGCGCAACTGCGAGGTTGGGTTGGCCTGCCAGCGCAGTCCCAGACGATAGTTGTAGACGTCCTTCCAGTTCTCGGGAATGGTGGTGCTGGGCAGCGAGTTGGTCGCGCCGCCGGTGAAGGTGATCGGCACGTTCTTGAAGGAGCTCCAGCCGGTCCAGTTGGCGTCGGCTTCGATCAGCAGGTTCGGCGTGAAGCTGTAGGCCAGGCCGAGGCTCGCCATGTCGGGGAAGTCGATGGAGGTCTTGACCGGGAGGTTGGTGTTGAGGGGCAGCGCGGCGGCGATGGCGGCGTCGAGCTGGGCGTTGCCGGTGGAGATCGGGGTCAGCCGCGCGTTGCCCGTGTAGTTGAGCTTGACCTTGCTGCGGTAGGAGAAGCCCAGGGAGAAATCGGGGGTGGCCTTGTACAGGATGCCGGCGTTGAAGCCGTAGCCCTCTTTGAAATCGCCCTTCAGCTTGAGCGAGGCCGCGTCCACGATCGACTGGGTGAAGGGGTTGTTGGCCGGGATGTTGCGGTTCAGCTCGACGTCCGAGATGCGGGCGATGCCGCCGACGCCGATGCCGAGGTTGGGCGTCACCTGCCAGCCGATCGTCGGGTTGATGTCGAAGGCCCGCAGGGCGGCCTTGGTGGAGAGGAACCGGCCGGCGAACTGGTTCGGCTTCTCCCACTCGGTGGTGAGGCCGAACGGCGTCTCGACGCCGAGACCGATTTTCCAGGTGCTGTTGATCGGCTGCACGTAGTAGGCGTGCGGCGGGAACTCCGAGAGCTTCTTCTGGCTCGCCCTGTAGCCCTCGCCCGGGAACGGGTTGGCGCCCTGGAAATCAGCCTTGAGACCCTTGATATAGGTGACGCCGATCGAGCCGTCTTTCTGGGTGACGAAGGCCAGACCGCCGGCGTTGTAGAACAGCGCCGAGGGGTCGTCGGCCTGGGCGGTGAAGGCTCCGGCCATGCCCATCGACTTCGTCCCCTGCTCGAAGATACCGAATCCGGCCGCGTGCATGGGCACCGCGGCCAGAGTGCCGAGGGCGACCGCCGCGCCCAGCACTCTCCACGTCACTCCTCCTCGCCTCTGCATTGACTTCCTCCTGTCTGATGAGCTCATGAGATAGTGGACCGAGAGTTGCGGAAATGGGTCTCGGATGGCATTTTTCAGCTCGCGTAAACGTTAGTCCCAACTCCCTGGGGTGTCAACGCCTGCGGCGATCCTGAACTGCTGATAGAGTAGGCCCCTCTGGAGGTGAGGATCATGTTCGAAAGCCCGGTCCATCATGAGACCTTCAACAAGCTGAGAGAATACCTGGGGGAGCTGTTCGAGGAGCCCTATCACGACCCCGAGAACGACCATTTCTACGTGCGCTACGGCTCGACGGTGCTGGAGATCTCCGTGGAGCCCTACGGTCCGGACGAGGCGGTGGTGGCCATCATGTCCTACTGCGTGCAGGACGTGGAGCTGGAGGAGGAGCTGATGGCCGGTCTCCTGGAGCTCAACCACCAGATGCCGTGCGGCCACTTCTCGGTCGTCGGCAATGACATCTTCTTCGCCCACTCCCTCTTCGGCCGCACCCTGGAGCCGCGGGACCTGCTGCGGGCCATCACTGCCGTGGCCTCCGTCGCCGACGACTACGACGATCGGATCGTCGCCCGCTATGGCGGCCAGACGGCGCTGGAGCGCATCCAGGACACCGGCGGCCGGCGCCGCCGGCAGGAGGTCGGGAGCGAGTAATCTGAGGGCCTGGAGGGCTCGGCCGCCGGTCACCAGCGGCCGTCCTTGACCGCGGCCTCGGCCTCGCGGTCGAGCTCGCGGGCCTTCGTGGCCTCCCGCTTGTCGAACTCCTTCTTGCCCTGCACCAGGGCGATCTCCACCTTGATCCAGTTCCCCTTGAGGTAGACCGAGAGCGGCACCACGGTCAACCCCTTGAGCTGGGTACGGCCGAAGAAACGGTCGATCTGCCGCTTCTTGAGCAGCAGCTTGCGCGGCTGCTCGGGCTCGTGGTTCTCCCGGTTGCCGTGGGTGTAGTGGCTGATGTGGGCGCCCACGAGCCAAGCCTGGCCGTCCCTGAACTCCACGAAGCTGTCCTTGAGCTGCACCCGCCCCGAGCGCACCGACTTCACCTCCGTGCCGCTCAGCCTGATGCCGGCCTCCACCGTCTCCAGGACCTCGTAGTCGTGCCGGGCCCGGCGGTTGGAGGCGAGGGGGCGCTGCTCGTCCCTGGCCTTGGTCGCCATGGAGGGAAGTGTATCAGGGGCGGGGAAGAGGCTTCCGGCGGGGAGAAGTGACTAGGGGCGGCACGCCCCCCTGGGACCGCCGGCGTCCCGCCGGCAACTTACTCCGTTTTTTCTTTCTTGAGTGGAGGTAGGAAAGCGGAGTTAGATGCCGGCGGGACGCCGGCGGTCCCAGGGGCCCCCCACCCCCCCTTAGGACCCACTGGTCACGACCCGCTCCCCGCCGCCGCCTTCGCCACCTTCCCCAGCTCCTCCAACTCCGCCACCTCCCGCCCCTTGACCTCGGGCCAGGTCACCCGGCGGACGGCCATGGCCTGCTCCAGGCGCTGCCAGAGGTCGCGGTGGAGCACCGGCTGACCCTCCTGGGTCTTCCAGCCGCGGCGGCGCCAGCCCTCGATCCAGCGGCTGGCGCCATTCCGCAGATAGTCCGAGCCGGTGTGGACGGCCACCGAGGTCCCCGGCGGCAGGCTCTCCAGAGCGGCGATGGCGCCCAGGAGGTCGAGCTGGTTGGGGGTGGTGCCCGAGAGGCCGGCGGAGAGGAGCTCCTCCTCCCCACTACGGCGGCGGACCAGGGCCGCCCAGCCGCCCCGCTTACCGGAGCAGGAGACGCGGAGGAAGACCTCGGCGTCCGGCGGCTCGGCCGGCACCGAGGCGGCGCCTCTCCCGCGCAGCTTGCGGATCTCCAGCGTGGCCAGCTCGTCCGCCCGCTCGTTCAAGCGGTTGCCGGCGTGCCCCTTGATCCAGTCCCATTTCACGTCGTGGAGCTGGACGAGCTCGGCGAGGCGGCGCCAGAGGTCCTCGTTCTGCAGCTCGCCGTCCTTGCGCCGCCAGCCGCGGGCGATCCAGCCGGGGAGCCACTGCGTGATCCCCTTCCTCAGATATTGCGAGTCGGTGAAGAGCTGGACCCGGCAGCGGCGCTTCAGCGACTCCAGACCGCGGATGGCCGCCGTCAGCTCCATCCGGTTGTTGGTGGCGCGGGGCTCGCCGCCGGAGAGCTCCTTGACCTTGCCACTGGCGGGATCGAGGAGGATGGCCGCCCAGCCCCCCGTGCCCGGGTTCGGATCGGCGCCGCCGTCGGTGTAGATGGTGACTTCGGGGAGAGAGGGAGTGTCGGGCATGGGCGCGCGGTTGGTCGAAGAGAGGCCAGGCAGACAGGAAGGTCAGAGCAACCGGCGCAGATCCTCCGGTGAAAGCTCGCAGTCGCGGAGGATCTGAGACAGCAGACCCGGACCAAGAGTTTCACCGCCGTGCACCGGCACTACTGTAGCTCGTCCATCCTGATGACGAAGGTAGAAATGGCTGCCCTTGGTCCGGACGGTCGCGAAACCGGCCTTCGCCAGGGCAGCCACGAGCTTTTTGCCAGAGATCCGGGGGAGCCGGCTCATCTTGCGATCTTCACCCGCTGTACCCCGACGAAGTCAAGATCCTCCAATTCTCCCTCCCCTTCGACCTCCAGGCACAGCTCGATCGCCTCTCTGACCCTCTCCATGAGCTTGTCCAATGACTTGGCTTGGGTATGGCAGCCCTTGAGAGCCGGGACGGTCGCCACGTAGTAACCCCCTCCGTCGCGTTCGATGATGACGTTGAAATCTCGGGTCATAGGGCTATTCTAGTCCCCTGCGGCTCAACGGTCACCCCGGAGAAGCGTCCAGAACCTGTCACCAGACCATTTCCGTGGCACGTCTCTTGCGGGCTTTTCAGGCTTCGGGCCGGCGCCGTGCCGGCCGCTGTGGAGTCGTCCAGGAGGCCGCCACCACTTTCAATTCAACCTGATCCAAAGGAGGCATCCACGTGCGAGAGGAAGTCATCTTGATCTCGGTCCAACAGAGCACGGGATCTTTCGAACCCGCCCTCGAAGGCTACCCCGCCAACGAGGAATCCGCCACCTTCATGACCCGGGTAGGCCAGGCTGCCATGATCGTCAGCGGCGCGGCGCTGGTCGCCCTCGCCGCCAAGCAGCGCTCCTGGCGCACGCTCGGCATCGCCGCCGCCGGTGCACCCCTGATCTACCGCGGCGCCACGGGCCACTGGCCGGTGCCGGAGAAGATCGCCCAGCGCGCCTCCGATGCCGTGGCCCTGGTCCCCATCGAGACCGCTGTCACCGTCGGCCGGCCGGCCGGTGAGCTGTACCGCTTCTGGCGCGGGCTCGAGAACCTCCCCCGTTTCATGAAGAACCTCGACTCCGTGACCGAGCTCGACGGCCGCCGCTCCCACTGGGTGGGCAAGAGCCCGCTCGGCTTCAAGCTGGAGTGGGACGCCGAGATCCTCGAGCAGCGCGAGGGCACGCTCCTCTCCTGGCGCTCGCTCCCCGGCTCCGACGTGCACAACGCCGGCACCGTGTTCTTCGAGCCGGCCACAGGCGGGCGCGGCACGGTGGTCCGGGCCTCCCTGGACTACCAGGTGCCCGGCCATTTCCTCGGCCAGGCCGTGGGCAAGATGCTCTCCGGCATCACCGAGCAGCAGGTGCGCGAGGACCTGCGGCGCTTCAAGGAGCTGATGGAAGCCGGCGAGGTCGCCACCACCGACGGCCAACCCCACGGCACCCGGTCCCTCCTCAACGTCAAGAACCCCATCTAGGAAACCGACATCAGAGCCCTGACAAGGCCGGGAGCAAAACCGATGAGAGCAGTCTGCTGGAACGGCAAGAACGACATCCGGGTGGAGACCGTCCCGGATCCCGAAATCCTCAACCCCCGCGACGCCGTCGTGCGCATCACCTCGACGGCGATCTGCGGCTCGGACCTCCACCTTTACGACGGCTACATCCCCACCATGAAGAAGGGGGACATCCTGGGCCACGAGTTCATGGGCGAGGTCATGGAGGTCGGCCGCGAGATCAAGAACCTGAAGGCGGGAGACCGTGTCGTCGTCCCCTTCACCATCGCCTGCGGCCGCTGCTGGTACTGCGAGCATGAGCTGTGGTCGGCCTGCGACAACTCGAACCCCAACGCCTGGATCGCGGAGAAGGCCTACGGCCAGTCCGGCTCGGGCCTGTTCGGCTACTCCCACATGATGGGCGGCTACGCCGGCGGCCAGGCCGAATTCGCCCGCGTCCCCTTCGCCGACGTCGGTCCGCTGAAGATCGAGAACGGCATCGAGGACGAGAAGGTCCTCTTCCTCTCCGACATCTTCCCCACCGGCTACATGGCGGCGGAGAACTGCGACATCCAGCCCGGCGACACGGTGGCCATCTGGGGCTGCGGCCCGGTGGGCCAGTTCGCCATCCAGAGCGCCTGGATGCTAGGCGCCGAGCGGGTGATCGCCATCGACCGCTTCCCCGAGCGGCTGCTGCTCGCCCAGACCTGGGGACGGGCCGAGGTCCTCGACTACGAGGAGGTGGACAGCGTCCTCGACACGCTGCGCGACATGACCGGCGGCCGCGGCCCCGACTCCTGCATCGATGCCGTCGGCATGGAGGCGCACGGCACCACGCTCGACGCGAAGTACGACAAGGCCAAGCAGACCGTGCGCCTGGGCACCGACCGGCCGCACGCCCTGCGCGAGGCCATCCAGGCCTGCCGCAAAGGGGGGACGGTATCGATCCCCGGCGTCTACGGCGGCGTGCTCGACAAGGTGCCGTTCGGCGCGGCCTTCGGCAAGGGGCTGACCCTGAAGATGGGGCAGACCCACGTCATGCGCTACATGAAGCCGCTGCTCGAGCGCATCCAGAACGGCGAGATCGATCCCTCGCGGCTGATCACCCACCGCCTGGGCCTGGACGACGCCCCCTGGGGCTACAAGACGTTCCGGGACAAGGAGGACGACTGTATCAAGATCGTCCTCAAGCCCGGCGGCAACGGCCACTTCCACACGCACACGCTCGGGGGAAACGGGCACTCTCACGGCGGCAACGGCCGGGAGCATGATGCATGAGGGCCCCGGCCCGTGAAGATCTGAGACGTCTGGCCGGTCCGGCGGCGGTCCTCGCGGCCGCCGCCGGCCTCGCCGTGGCCGCCCGGGCACTGCGGCGGCGCCGGCCCATCCAGTTCCGCGACCGCGCGGTGGTGATCACCGGCGGCTCGCGGGGCCTGGGGCTGCTGATGGCCCGGGAGCTGGCGGCCGAGGGGGCGCGGCTCGCCATCCTGGCCCGCGATCCGGCCGAGCTCGACCTCGCCCGGCGCGAGCTCGCCGCCCTCGGCAGCCACCGGGTGTTGGCCCTCCCCTGCGACGTCGGTGACCGCGGCGAGGCGCAGTGGGCCATCGACGCGGCGGCCGAGCGCTTCGGCCGGCTGGACGTGCTGATCAACAACGCCGGCACCATCCAGGTGGGCCCCCTCGAGCACATGACGGTCGAGGACTTCGAGGAAGCCCTGCGGGTCCACTTCTGGGGTCCGCTCTACGCCGTCCTGGCCGCCATCCCCCACCTGCGGCGGCGCGGCAACGGCCGCATCGTCAACATCGCCTCGATCGGCGGCAGGATCGCCGTCCCCCACCTGGTCCCCTACAGCGCCAGCAAGTTCGCCCTCGTCGGCCTGTCCGACGGCCTGCGCGCCGAGCTGGCACAGGAGGGGATCTACATCACCACCGTCTGTCCGGGGCTGATGCGCACCGGCTCCCACGTCAACGCCCTGTTCAAGGGACGGCGGGCGGCGGAGCTCGCCTGGTTCGCCGTCGCCGACTCGCTGCCGCTGACCTCCATGGCCGGGCGGCGGGCGGCGCGGCGCATCGTCGAGGCCTGCCGCTACGGCGAGCCCCACCTCACCCTCACCCCCCAGGCGCGGGCGGCCGTGCTGGCCGCCACCCTGGCCCCCAACGTCACCGCCCGCCTCCTGCAAGCGATCACCCGGCTCCTCCCCGCCCCGGCGGGCGAGGACGGCCGGGAGGCCCGGCCGGGCTGGCAGAACGCCTCGCGCTGGGTCCCCTCGATGCTCACCCGGCTGGCCGACGAGGCCGCCGTGGAGAACAACGAGCTGCGGGGCGACGCGGTCGAGTACGGGAAGCCTCGCTGAGGGTAAGGGCAACAGGGACAACAGGGACAACAGGGACGAAGATACCGCCGGACTCCTCCGTCCCTGGAGTCCCTGCTGTCCCTGAAGTCCCTGTTTTTCTCCAGTAGAATCGCCGCCATGAGCCGCTCGAAGCGATACCGTCTCGGTCCCCAGCTCCGCCGGGCGGCCGCCGATCCCGCGTTCTTCGACCAGGTCCACGTCCTCTTCGGCGGCACGGGCGCCGTGGGCGGCGCGACGGCCCTGCAGGTCATCGGCTTCTTCGAGGAGGCCGCCCGGGACAATCCCGCCGCCGCGGGCCGCTCGCCGCGGCTGGTGATCACCGGCCGGTCGAAGGCCGAGGTGCGGCAGTTCACCCGCCTCCTCTTCGACCTCCAGGAGCGTGATCACGGCCGCCACCCGGAAGCTCTCGACCACCTGGGATACCGGACGGTGGGCGGTGTCACCGTCGAGCTGACGGTGCTCGGCGTCGATCCCGCCATCCCCGGCCTCCAGGACTTCGCCCAAGCCGACGCGGTCGGGCGCCAGGAGGCCATCCGCCAGTTCCTGGCCGGCGGCGGCCTCGGTCCCGAGAGCCCGGACGAGGCGAAGGCGCGCTTCCTGGAAGAGGCCCTGCGCCAGCGGGTGGGCCAGCCGTTCAGCCGCTTCCTCGAAGGCTGGCTGGCCGAGCGCGGGCCGCTGCCGGGCGGCCGCGGGCGTTTCCGCTCGGTGGTGGTCGGCATCCCCCTCGCCAGCGTCGCCGCCTACAAGCTGGGAGACCTCGACGAAGCCGGCCCCTTCCTCGGCGTGGCCCGCGGCAGCTCGCGCATGGACGAGCTCAAGGAGGTCTACCTGGCGGCCATCCGGGACGACCTCGCCAACGTCCGCGACCGGCTGGCCGGCGAGGTGCTGGCCGCCCACACCACCGCCGTGGGCGGCATGTACGACGAGGAGGAGGACGGTTCGCGCACCATTCGCCTCGGCTTCGCCCACAGCGCCATCGACGACAAGCTGCGCAAGAAGCAGATCTTCGCCGAAGAGCTGGCCCGCCTCTACGCCGAGAAGCAGATCAAGATGCTGATCACCGCCGCCGCCATCGGCGTCGACGCCGTGCTGGTCAAGGAGAGCCCGCCGATGAACGGCGCCATCCGCCGCCAGCTCGCCCGCGCTCAAGGCCAGGGTCACCCCGTGATCGTGCCCGCCCCGCCCGCACGCCTGGCCGTCTACCCGCCCGTGGACCTCGACCTGCTGGCCGAGCCCCACGAGCCGGTCGCCTTCCAGCACGGCCGCCCCCTGGTGCTGGACTACGTCCTGAAGAGCGGCGAGAACGGCTACTTCACCATCTCCAACGCCGACGCCCTCTACCGGGTGATGCGGGTGACGACCAGCAGCGAGCTCGGGCTCCTCCTCGCCCGCACCGCCGTGTTCGGCGACGACCCCCACGTCCCCATGTTCCCCGGCAACGCCTGCT
The DNA here is from genome assembly GCA_021154885.1 of Thermoanaerobaculum sp. Classification (GTDB taxonomy): domain Bacteria; phylum Acidobacteriota; class Thermoanaerobaculia; order Multivoradales; family UBA5704; genus DATARR01. The sequence goes on along the minus strand of JAJKHS010000160.1, from coordinate 47,341 downwards.
ACTACACCGAGACCGACAACAGCCGCCAGGTCTTCGACCTCCTGGGGCAGCCCCGGCTGCGGCGCAACCAGCAGAGCGGCCTGAGCCCCAAGGCCCTGCAGGACTTGGGCTCGGCCAAGCACCAGGCCGAGCTCCACACCCTCGGCCTGCTCATCCTCCTTCACCGCCTGAAGACTCTGGACTTCGACGCCCTGCCGCCGCACGTGGACCTCGCCTCGTTCCAGCCCGAGGAATATTTCGAGACGCACTCCCGGGGGCTGACCCTGGAAGACGTCCTGCACTGGAATCCCGAGGAGCTGTCCCGGGACCTGTGCCTGCTGGTGACCGCGCGCGAGGAGAAGGACCTGGCGCCTCTCAAGCACTTCTACCAGCGGGACCCGGACCGGCAGGAGGCCACGCACCGGGCGCTCCAGGCCGCCATCCACGCCGCCTGGGCCGTGTCCTCCATCGGCACGCCCGTGATCTATGAAAAGCACGGCCGGCGGCGGGTGGTGGCCGGCTACTACGCCGCCTCCCTCGACCGGGTGGTGACCCACCGCGACACCTTCGCCACCCACCTGCGGCGGCGTTTCGAGGAGCTGGGGGGCGGCAGCGCGGACGACTTCGAGCGGTTCGTCGAATTCCACGTCGCCAACTTCGGCTTCGCCGACCTGCGTCCCGTGGCGGTGCTGGTCACCGCCAAGTCGGACGAGAGCTGGCGGGGGAACGTCCAGGTGTTCCGGGACGAGGCGTCCTTCCTGGCGGCCCTGGAGCGCGTGGAGCCCTACAGCTACTTCACCACCAGCGGCCTCATCGCCCTCCTGGTCCGGCTGAAGGGGCTCTGCAAGCTGGCCCACCAGTTGGAGCCCCGGCTCGGCACGGCGAACGAGTTCCGCGCCCACATCCCCTTCGACGAGCAGGACCGCCCCCTCCTCGTCCCCGGCATCGTCGAGGCCTTCCGCATGGTCTCCGAGGGGCTGGAGAAGAACACCGGCTCGGAGCGGCTGGATGGGCGGTGGGGGTATTATGTGTGAGGGCGGATCGTGGTACAGTTCTCGATAGGAGGAAAAAGATGCCAACCAGCACGATCACCAGCGAAGGCCAGATCAGACTGCCCGAGGAAGTCAGGGAGCATCTCCACCTTGCCGCCGGGGATCGAGTGGAGTTCCTGATCGATTGCACGGGCAAAGTTGAGCTGCGCCCTGCCTCGCCTCCCATTCAGAGCCTCTTCGGGATGCTTCACCAACCAGGGATGCGCGCTGTCAGCGTCGAGGAGATGAACGAGGGGATAGCGCAATTCCACGCCGCGGAGAATGAACGGATCCTCAAGGGTGAAGCTTGAGAGGCCTCGACACTAATATCCTCGTTCGGTATCTGCTGCTGGATGACCCTCACCAAGTCGAAGTCGTGAAGAATCTGTTCGACCAAGGAACGAAGAGAGAAGAGCGCTATCACGTCCCCAGCGTCGTGCTCTGCGAGCTGGTCTGGGTCTTGCGGAGCGTTTACCGTCTAGGCCGAGACAAGATCTGCTCGACTCTCGGATTGATCCTCTCGGTTGGCTCCTTCGAGGTCCAGGATCGGGATCTGGCCGAGCGGGCTCTGGAGGAATACCGAACAGGGCAAGCCGACTTCGCTGATTACCTGATCGGCCGGCAGAACGGCCGCGCGGGTTGCGACGACACACTTTCCTTCGACCGCGATCTAATGGGCCATCCTGGATTTACCATTCTGCGCTAAGCCCGTGGACAATCCCGAGATCGCCCGCATCTTCGACGAGGTCGCCGATGTCCTCGAGATCCAGGGCGCCAATACGTTCCGCATCCGCGCCTATCGCAACGCCGTCCGCACCGTCGAAAGCCTGACCACTCCCCTGCGCAAATGGGTGGAGGAAAATCGCCCGCTCACCGACCTCCCAGGGATCGGCAAGGAGATGGCCAACCACGTGCGGGAGATGGTCGAGACGGGCACGCTCGGTTTCCGCGACGAGCTGCTGGCCGAGGTCCCCCGCTCGTTGATCGAGCTGATGCGCCTCCCCAATCTCGGTCCCAAGAAGGCGAAGAAGATCTACGACGAGCTCAAGATCGGCTCCGTGGACGAGCTCGAAGCCGCGGCCAAGGCGGGCCTCATCGCCGCCGTCCCCGGCTTCGGCGCCAAGAGCCAGGAGAAGATCCTCGCCGGCATCGCCGAGTATCGCCAGCACGGCAGCCGCTTCCTCCTCCCCCAGGCCGAGCGCGCCGTCGAGCCCCTCCTCGGCTATCTGCGGGAGTCGCCGGGGCTGGAGCGTCTGGAGGTGGCCGGCAGCTATCGGCGACGCAAGGAGACGGTGGGGGACATCGACCTGCTGGCCATCGCCTCGCAGCCCGTCCCCGTCATGGAGCGCTTCCGCGGCTATCCCCAGGTGGACAAGGTCCTCAATGCCGGGGATACCAAGAGCACCGTCGTCCTCGGCTCCGGCCTCCAGGTCGACCTGCGGGTGGTGCCGGCGGACTGCTACGGCGCCGCCCTGGTCTACTTCACCGGCTCGAAGGAGCACAACGTCAAGCTCCGGCGCCGGGCCGTCGAGAAGGGGCTGCGGATCTCCGAGTACGGCGTGTTCCGCGAGCAACCGGACGGCGAGGGAGAGTGGATCGCCGGGCGCGAGGAGGCGGACGTCTACGCCACCGTGGGCCTCGCCTGGATCCCCCCCGAGCTGCGGGAGGACCGCGGCGAGATCGAAGCCGCGGCGGCCGGCCGGCTCCCCGACCTCATCCGGGTGCAGGACCTGCGCGGCGATCTCCACATGCACTCCACCTGGTCCGACGGCCGCAACTCGATCGAGGAGATGGTGACGGCCTGCGCCGCCCGCGGCTACGAGTACATGGTCATCTCCGATCACAGCAAGTCGCTGTCGATGACCGGCGGCCTCGACGCCTATCGCCTGCGCCTGCAATGGCACGAGATCGATCAGGTCCGCTCCCGCCACCCCGAGATCCGCGTCCTGCGCGCCATGGAGGTGGACATCCTGGGCGACGGCTCCCTCGACCTCGAAGACGAGATGCTGGCCGGTCTCGACCTCGTGCTCGTCTCCCTCCACTCCCGCCTCGACCTGCCGGGGGAGCAGCAGACCGCGCGCGTGCTCAAGGCCCTGGAGCACCCGGAGGTCAACGTCTTCTGCCACCCCACGGCGCGGCTCATCAATCGCCGGAAGCCGGTGGACATGGACCTCGACCTCGTGCTGCGCCGCGCCGCCGAGCTGGGCGTGGCCGTCGAGCTGAACTCCAGCCCCAACCGCCTGGACCTCAAGGACACCCACCTCAAGCTCGCCCGCGAGCTGGGCTGCAAGGTGGTGATCGACACCGACGCCCACCGCACGGCCGAGCTCGACCTGATGCGCTATGGCGTCGAGCAGGCGCGCCGGGCCGGGCTCACGGCGGGTGACGTACTGAATACGTTGCCGTTCGAGACGTTCTGGAAAGCGATTCAACGATAAGAACTACCGGTTTTCACATAATTCCTGTATACTGACTCCAGCCTCGGGCACAATCGTCCGATCCTGTCAGGGAAGGACCCCCCCCATGAATCCACGCAGCGTCCACCAGCTCCGCCGGGACATTACTGAAGGGCAGAAGCCCAGCTACTTCTTCTTCTGGGGCCACCACCCGGAGAAGGACGGCAAGATCGGCAAGAGCTGCCTGAGCCACTGGTGGCCCTCAAGCTTCACCGTCGACGGCGTGACCTACGCCTCCGCCGAGCACTTCATGATGGCCGAGAAGGCGCGGCTGTTCGGCGACACGGTGGCGCAGGAGAAGATCATCGCCGCCAAGAGCCCTTCCGAGGCCAAGCGCCTCGGCCGCGAGATCGAGGGCTTCGACCAGGAGACGTGGAACAAGGCGCGCTTCGAGGTGGTGATCTGCGGCAACCTCCACAAGTTCAGCCAGAACAAGGACCTGCAGACCTTCCTCCTCGGCACCGGTCCCCGCGTGCTGGTGGAGGCGAGCCCCCTCGACCCGCTCTGGGGCATCGGCCTCGCCTCGGACGACGTGCGCTCGCGCAACCCCGAGGAGTGGAAGGGCCTCAACCTCCTGGGCTTCGCCTTGATGGAGGCGCGAGAACGGCTGGCCGAGGCGGCGTGACGGAATTGTTGGGGGAGAGTGATGTCTGGCTGGTTCAGGGCGGCTAATCGCGGTCTGAGGACCGACGCCCACCCACGGCCCGTCCGAAGATCCCGTCGATGCTCGCCGCCCGGCGGGCGGCCTTGCAGGCCGCCCGCCCAAGCGAGACTGCTGTCTCGTCAAAGGCAAGAATCACTTAATGCGAGCCTGTCTCCCCTCAGACTGAATGAGGCTTTTACGGGCTTCTCCCGAGAGGGAGTTAATTGCCTGCTGGAACTTTTCGCTCGCCTCAACAAAGCTCTGGCTGTCCTTGAAGAGCACGGAGTTGTAAAGCTCGGTCGCAGCTTCGACCACTGTGCGTAAATCCTCTCTTTCAGACCAGACATCAATCCGTTCTTTAAATGCAGCAAGTTCGCCTTGGCTGGCGTTGTATGCCAGTGTAAAATTGCTACACGGGTTGTTTCTAGGTTCCACGCTAAAACAGTAATTACCTCCAGTGGTACAACAATAACAATAATTTCCACTGCAGAACGGGTAACTGTCGCATGAACACGCTTCCGCCAAGCCGGGAGAAGGCAGGGCGAAAGTGAATGCCCAGGCGAAAGACACAAAGACTCGCGAGATTCTTCTGTCCATTTTTTTCTCCTTGGTAAGATGACAGCTTCCTTGAGCTCCTTAACGATTCTGCATTTTTGCAACAATAGTGCCAAAACGCCAAGTCCCCTTCGAGTTTCATAGAACCACGCTGTGGGGGATGTGCAGGCGCCCCGGTGGGCCGGGAGCCGTAGCGTTTGGGAAGGCGAACAAGATCACTCCCTCCTCGGTTAAACTCCCCCAGACGGGAGACCCGACCATGAACCGAAACTCCGTAACCTGCGCCCTCGCGCTGCTCCTCCTCGTGTTCGCCGCCGCCGCGCCCCTGGCGGCCCAGGACCTCGCCTCCTTCGAGGCGAAGACCAAGGTCCACGTCCTCCAGAACGGCTGGACGTTCATCATCGTCGAGCGGCCCACCGCGCCCGTCTTCTCGTTTGCCACGGTCGCCGACGTGGGCTCCGCCCAAGAGGTGCCGGGCATCACGGGGCTCGCCCACATGTTCGAGCACATGGCCTTCAAGGGCACGCCCAACATCGGCACCCGCGATTTCGCAGGAGAGAAGAAGGCCCTCGATGCCCTGGAGGCCGCCTACCAGGCCTGGCAGGCCGAACGCCTGGCGCCGCAGCCGGACGCGAAGAAGCTCGAGCGCCTGCTCGCCGACTTCAAGACGAAGCAGCAGACTGCGGCGGGATTCGTGGTCAAGGGGGAGTTCGACGACATCATCACCCGCGAGGGGGGCGTGGGCATGAACGCCTCGACCGGCGCCGACGAGACCCGCTACTTCTACTCCCTCCCCGCCAACAAGGTCGAGCTCTTCGCCTTCCTCGAATCCGAGCGGTTCTTCCACCCCGTGTTCCGCGAGTTCTACGAGGAGCGCGACGTGGTCATGGAGGAGCGGCGGATGAGCACCGAGAGCCAGCCCATCGGCCGGCTCGTGGAGCAGTTCACCAGCGCCGCCTTCGCCGCCCACCCCTACCACCAGCCCGCCATCGGCTACACCAGCGACCTCCAGTCGATCACCATGACCGACGCCGAGCGCTTCTTCCAGACCGAGTACGTGCCGTCCCGGCTCACCACGGCGATCGTCGGCGACGTCCACGCCGAGACGCTGATCCCCATCCTCGACCAGTACTTCGGCCGCATTCCGGCGCGCCCGGCGCCACCGCCGCTGCGCACCGTCGAGCCGCCGCAGGTGGCCGAGAAGACGGTGGTGCTGGAGGACGCCTCCCAGCCCATGTACCTGGAGGCCTACCACAAGCCGGCGTCCACCCATCCGGACCAGGCGGTCTACGACGCCATCGACGACGTCCTGTCGACCGGCCGCACCTCGCGCCTCTACCGCTCGCTGGTGCGGGACAAGAAGCTGGCGGTCGACGTCGAGTCCTTCTCCGGTTATCCCGGCGAGAAGTACCCGAACCTCTGGGCCATCCTCGCCGTGCCCGCCTTCGGCGTCAGCAACCAGCAGGTGCAGACGGCGCTGCGGGAGGAGCTTGAAAAGCTCAAGGGCCAGGACGTCACGGACGAGGAGATGGCCCGCTTCAAGGCCCGCTCCAAGGCCAACCTCATCCGCTCGCTGCGCAGCAACCAGGGGCTCGCCAGCCAGCTCGCCGAGTACCAGCGCCTCTACGGCGACTGGCGCGAGCTGTTCCGCTATATCGACCGCCTGGACAAGGTGACCAAGGCCGATATCCGCCGGGTGGCCGGCGAGGCTTTCCGCAGCGAGAACCGCACCGTCGCCATGCTCGTCAACAAGCCCGGCGACGCGCCGCAGGCGAGGACCCAACCATGATCCGCACCGCTTCGCAGCTCCTCCTGGCCGCCGTCCTCGCCCTGCCCGCCGCCGCGGCGGCCCAGGCCACCCGCGCCGAAGACCTGCGCTATCCCCCGCTCCCGCGTTTCGACATCCCCCAGCCGGAGCGGGTGGTGCTCGACAACGGCATGGTGGTGATGCTCCTCGAGGACCACGAGCTCCCCCTGGTGGAGGCCACGGCCCTGATCCGCGGCGGCAGCCGGCTCGATCCCGCGGACAAGGCGGGCCTCGCCAGCCTCGGCGCCGGCGTGATGCGCACCGGCGGCACGCAGAGTATGGCGAGCGACGCTCTCGACGACTACCTCGAGAGCCGCGCCGCAGCCATCGAGGTTCGCGCCCAGGACGACCACCTCCAGGCTGCGCTCTCCGCGCTCAAGGCGGACTTCCCCGCCGTGCTCCGCGTCTTCGCCGACGTGCTGCGCCGGCCCGCCTTCGACGCCCGCAAGCTGGAGGTGGCCCGCAACCAGGCCATCGCCGAGGTGGCACGGCAGAACGACGAGCCCGGCCAGCTCCTGGCCCGCGAGTTCAAGAAGGTCGTCTACGGCCCCGACTCGCCCTACGGCCGCACCGAGACCTTCGCCTCGCTGGGCAAGATCCGCCGCGACGACCTGGTGGCCTGGCATCGCGAGACCTTCCATCCGGATCGCATCATCCTCGGTCTGGCGGGGGACTTCCAGCGCGACGAGGCCCTCCGCCAGATTCGCGAAGCCTTCGGCGACTGGCCGCAGGGACCGGCGTGGAAGGCTCCCGACGTGCCGTATCGCAAGCAGCCCAGCCCCGGCGTCTGGTTCGCCCGCAAGGACGACGTCACCCAGTCCTTCATCATGATGGGCCACCTGGCCGGCCTGCGCAGCGATCCCGACTTCTACGCCCTGGAGGTGCTCAACCAGCTCTTCTCCGGCTCCTTCGCCTCGCGCCTGGTCAACGACGTGCGCACCCGCAAGGGGCTCGCCTACGGCGTCCAGGGGCAGCTCGACAGCGGCTACGACCATCCGGGCATGGCCTGGATCTTCGTCTCCACCAAGACCCAGACCACCGGCGCCAGCATCGACGCCCTGCTGGAGGAGGCCCGCAACCTCACCGCCCAGCCGCCCACCGACGAGGAGGTGGCCAAGGCGAAGCAGTCCCTGCTGAGCTCCTTCGTCTTCAACTACGACACCCGGCGCGAGGTGCTCGCCCGCCAGCTCACCCTGGAGTACTTCGGCTACCCACTGGACTGGCTGTCGCGCTACCGCACGGCCGTCGAAGGCGTGACCACCGACCAGGTGCGCGCGGCGGCCCGACGGCTGCGCCCGGAGGACTTCGCCATCGTCGTGGTCGGCCCTGCCCAGGGGACGGACAAGCCCCTCACCACCTACGGCAAGGTGACGCCGATCGACCTCGCCCCGCCGGCGCCGGCCCCGGGAAAGAAGTAGGAATCGTCTCCCTGTAGAAAATACAGGTACTTACCTCTATAAGCCCGACCACGGGGGTGCCCCGCCCCGCCCGGGACCCCGCTGGATTCTCGCCCCGCCCGAAAAAACGCCTCTCCCGGCGTTTTTTCCCTTGGCACGTCGCTTGCTGGTTATCGGAACCGCGATGGCTTCGATTTTGCCGGCGGCTGCATGAGCCGGGGAGCGAAAGGGCGGGAGAGACCGTGACGCCGACGACCGACAGACCTCGACCGCGCGACGGGGATTCACCCCGCCGGCGTGTCGGCGCCCCGCTCCCGCCACAGGCAGGCCACACCCGGCTCCATCCCCCGGCGCCTCGACCGACCCTGGACCGGCCGGACCTCGTCCGCCGGCCCCATCGCGTGCGAGATCATCAATGACTTCCTTCGGAGGACAGCATGAGCGGACGGATCTTGATCACCGGCGGTGCCGGCTTCCTCGGCTCTCATCTCGCCGATGAGCTGCTGGAGCACGGCTATCGCGTCAGAGCTCTGGACAACCTGTCGGAGCAGGTCCACGGTCCCGCGGCTTCGCGGCCCGGCTATCTCTCTCCCGACGTCGAGCTGATCGCCGGCGACGTCCGGGACCCGGAGGCCGTACGCCAGGCGCTGGAGGGCGTCGACGCGGTGTATCACTTCGCCGCCATGGTGGGCGTCGGCCAGAGCATGTACGAGATCGAGCGCTACACCAGCGCCAACAACCTGGGCACCGCGGTGCTGCTCGAAGCGCTGATCGAGCGGCCGGTGCAGCGGCTGGTCGTGGCCTCCAGCATGAGCATCTACGGCGAGGGGCTGTACCGCGACGCCGACGGCCGGCCGGTCACCGCCTGCGAACGCGACCGCGAGAGCCTCAAGGCCCATGAGTGGGAGCTCAAGGATGGCCAGGGCCGGCCGCTGACGCCCGTGCCCACGCCGGAGAGCAAGCCGCCGGTCCTCACTTCCGTCTACGCCCTCTCCAAATACGATCAGGAGCGGCTCTGCCTGATGGTGGGCCGGGCCTATGGCATCCCCACCGTGGCGCTGCGCTTCTTCAACGTCTACGGCACCCGCCAGGCGCTCTCCAACCCCTACACCGGAGTGCTGGCCATCTTCGCCTCCCGCCTGCTCAACGGCAATCCGCCGCTGATCTTCGAGGACGGCCGGCAGATGCGCGACTTCGTCCACGTCTCGGACATTGCCCGCGCCTGCCGCCTCGCCCTGGAGCGGCCGGAGGCGAGCGATCAGGTCTTCGGCCAAGTCTTCAACATCGGCAGCGGGCGCCAGTACACGGTGCGGGAGATCGCCCGCGCCCTGGGCGAGGTGCTCGGCCGCGAGGCGATCGAGCCGGAGATCACGGGCAAGTATCGCGTCGGCGACATCCGGCACTGCGTGGCGGACATCACCCTCGCCCGCCGCGTCCTTGGCTACGAGCCGCAGATGCCGCTGGAGCAGGGGCTCGTCGAGCTCGCCTCCTGGCTCGCGGGGCAGGTGGCCTGCGACCGCGCGGCGGAAGCCGGCGCGGAGCTGGCGGCCCGGGGGTTGACGGTATGAGCGCCAAGAAGACGATGCAGAAGCTCCCGGATCTCTCCGCCATGGGCGGCGCCCGGCGCGGCGCGGAGAAGACCGTGCTCATCACCGGCGGCTCCGGCTTCATCGGCACCAACCTGGCGCACGCCATCGCCGCCGCCGGCCGCCGCGTCCGGCTGCTTGACAACCTGTCGCGGCCCGGCGTCGAGCAGAACCTGCGCTGGCTGAAGAAGACCTACGCCGACCGCCTCAGCATCGAGGTGGCCGACGTGCGCGATCCGTTCGCCGTGCGCCGGGCCGTAGCCGGCGTCGAAGCCGTTTTCCACTTCGCCGCCCAGGTGGCGGTGACCACCAGCCTCGCCGACCCCGTGCACGACTTCGAGGTCAACGTCCGCGGCACTCTCAACGTGCTGGAGGCGGTGCGGGCGCAGGAGCAGCCGCCGGTCCTCCTCTTCACCTCCACCAACAAGGTCTACGGCGGCATGACGGACGTCCCCCTGAAGCTGCGCGGCCTGCGCTACGAGCCGTGCGACGCGGCCTTAAGCGCCCGCGGCTTCGGCGAGGACCGGCCGCTCGACTTCCACAGCCCCTATGGCTGCTCCAAGGGGGCCGCGGACCAGTACGTGCTCGACTACGCCCGCAGCTACGGCCTGCGCACCGCCGTCTTCCGCATGAGCTGCATCTACGGCCCCCACCAGTTCGGCACCGAGGACCAGGGCTGGGTCGCCCACTTCCTCATCCGCGCCCTGGAGGATCGGCCCATCACCCTCTACGGCGACGGTATGCAGGTGCGGGACGTCCTCTACGTCGAGGACCTCGCCCGCGCCTTCCTCCTCGCCGAGCGCCACATCGACACGGTCGCCGGCCAGGCTTTCAACATGGGCGGCGGGCCGGACAACACCATCTCCCTGCTGGAGCTGGTGGACCTGATCGCCGGGCTGCACGGCGTTCCGCCCCGGATCTTCTACGAGAACTGGCGCACGGGGGACCAGCGCTACTACGTCTCCGACACCGCCCGCTTCGCGGCGGCCACCGGCTGGCGGCCGCGTGTAAACGTGCGTGAGGGCGTGAGCAACCTTTACAACTGGTTGCTGGAATCCAGAGGCCTGGGCGAGGTCGCCGCGACGGCCGGACGCCAGGCTTCGTAAACCTCCCTAGAGGGGCGGCGCCGGGCCGGCCGCCCCTCGCTGCTCGGGTCCGGTCCGCCGCCGTCCGGCGGCACGAATTTTGGATAGATCCATGCCCAAGGCTCTCGTTTGGGCAGGAGGGGACCGGCATGACTGAGACCTATCCACTTCCCCGTAAGGTCCTGATGACCGCGGACACGATGGGCGGCGTGTGGACCTACGCCGTCGACCTCGCCTTCGGCCTCACGGAGCGCGGTGTCGACGTCGCCCTGGCGACCATGGGCGATCCCTTGAACGACTCGCAGCGCGAGAAGGTCGAGCGCATCCCCCGCCTCAAGGTGTTCGAGAGCACCTTCAAGCTGGAGTGGATGGACGATCCCTGGCGCGACATGGAGAAGGCGGGGGAGTGGCTCCTGGGCCTGGAGGAGCGCATCGGCCCCGACGTCATCCACCTCAATGGCTACGCCCATGGCGCCCTGCCCTGGAGCGCGCCCAAGGTGATGGTGGGCCACTCCTGCGTGCGCTCCTGGTGGCGCGCCGTCAAGGGCGAGCCCGCCCCCGAGGAGTATGAGCGCTACACCGCCGAGGTGGCCGCCGGCCTGGCGGCCGCGGACCTGGTGATCGCGCCCTCCGAGGCCATGCTCACCGCCCTCGGCGAGCACTACGGCAAGCCCCGCCGCTCGCGGGTGATCTACAACGGCCGCGACGCCAAGACGTTCAAGCCCGGCGCCAAGGAGCCGATGGTGTTCGCCGCCGGCCGCCTGTGGGACGAGGCCAAGAACCTCGAAGCCCTGGAGGCCGTGGCGCCGCGCCTCCCCTGGCCCGTCTTCGTGGCCGGCGAGAACCACCACCCGGACGGCGGCGAGGCCCGCCCGCACCACACCCGGCTGCTCGGCCGGCTCTCCCCCCGGGCGCTCGGCGCCTGGCTCGGCCGCGCCGCCATCTACTGCCTGCCGGCCCGCTACGAGCCCTTCGGCCTCTCCATCCTGGAGGCCGCCCTCTCCGGCTGCGCCTTGGTGCTGGGCGACATCCCCAGCCTGCGGGAGATCTGGCGTCACCGGGCGATCCTCGTGCCGCCCGACGACCCCGAGGCCCTGGCCGACGCCGTGCAGCGGCTCATCGACGATCCGGACCGCCGGTCGTCGCTCGCCGCCGGCGGCCGCGCCCGGGCGCTCCAGCTCACGCCCGGCAAGATGGTGGAGGCCTACCTCGCGGCCTACGGCGAGGTCCTGGCGGAGCAGTCCGCCGCTCTGGACGACACGGCGTCTGGTTATCCGGTCGCGGTCTGACCGGCGGGCGTATGCGCATCGCCCTCTTCGTCCATTCGTTGCTGTCGGACTGGAACCACGGCAACGCCCACTTCCTGCGCGGCGTGGCCACGGAGCTGATCTCGCGCGGCCACGAGGTTCTCGTCTTCGAGCCGCGGGACGCCTGGAGCCTGCAGAACCTCGTCGCCGATCACGGCGAGGAGGCCGTCGCCGGCTTCCACGCCGCCTATCCCGCGCTCGCCAGCCGGCGCTACGACCCCGCGGCCCTCGACCTGGACCGCGAGCTGGACGGCGCCGACCTGGTGATCGTCCACGAGTGGAACGACCCCGGCCTGGTGCGCCGCATCGGCCGCCACCACCGGTACGGCGGCACCTACCGCCTCCTCTTCCACGACACCCACCACCGCTCGGCGACCGATCCCGCGGCCATGGCCGCCTACGACCTGGCGGACTACGACGGCGTCCTGGCCTTCGGCGCCGTCGTCCGCGACCTCTACCTGAGGAACGGCTGGGCGCGGCGGGCCTGGACCTGGCACGAGGCCGCCGATACCCGCGTCTTCTACCCCCGCCATCCCCAGGGTATCGAGGACCGGCAGGGCGACCTGGTATGGATCGGCAACTGGGGCGACGAGGAACGCACGGCCGAGCTGCACCGGTTCCTCATCGGCCCGGTGCGGGAGCTGGGGCTCTTCGCCCGCGTCCACGGCGTGCGCTATCCCGAGGCGGGGCGGCGGGCCCTGGCCGAGGCGGGCATCGACTACGCCGGCTGGCTCCCCAACCACGAGGTGCCGCGGACTTTCGCCCGCTTCGCCGTCACCGTTCACGTGCCCCGCCGGCCGTACGTCGAGGCGCTGCCGGGGATCCCCACCATCCGCCCCTTCGAGGCCCTGGCCTGCGGCATCCCCCTGATCTCCGCCCCCTGGGACGATGCCGAGGGGCTCTTCCGCCCGGGCCAGGACTACCTGGTGGCCCACAACGGCGAGGAGATGAAGCTCCTGCTTCGCGACCTGCTGCACGACCGGGAGCTGGCGGCCCGGATCGCCCGCTCGGGCCGCGAGACCATCCTGGACCGCCACACCTGCGCTCATCGCGTGGACGAGCTCTTGAACATCGACCGCCAGCTCCGCGGCGCCTCGCTGCGGGCCGGCGCTTTCCTGGGAGTGGGGTTGCTATGAGCGCCGGACTGCATATCGCCTTCTTCGGATCGAGCCTCGTCTCCGCCTACTGGAACGGCGCCGCCACCTACTACCGCGGCATCCTGCGGGCGCTGGCCGAGCGCGGCCACCGCATCACCTTCTACGAGCCCGACGCCTTCGAGCGGCAACAGCACCGTGACATCCCCGACCCGGAATGGGCGCGGGTCGTCGTCTATCCTGCCGACGATCGCGGGGTGCTGCGGGCGCTGGAGGACGCGCGAGGGGCCGACATGGTCGTCAAGGCGAGCGGCGTGGGAGTATTCGACGAGCTGCTGGAGGCGGCGGTGCTGGAGTTGCGGGAGCCCGGCGGCCTCGCGGTCTTCTGGGACGTGGACGCCCCCGCCACCCTGGACCGCCTGGAGAGCTCCCCCCGCGATCCGTTCCGGCCGCTGGTGCACCGCTACGACTTCGTTCTCACCTACGGCGGCGGCGAGCCGGTCGTGAAGGCCTACAAACGCTTCGGCGCCCGCGAGTGCGTACCCATCTACAATGCCCTGGACCCCACCACCCACCACCCGGTCGCGCCCGACCCGCGCTTTGCGGCCGACCTCGGCTTCCTGGGCAACCGCCTGCCGGACCGCGAGGCGCGGGTCGAGGAGTTCTTCTTGCAGGCGGCGGTCCAGTGCCCCGAGCGCCGCTTTCTGCTGGGCGGCAACGGCTGGGGGGACAAGCCGCTGCCGGCCAACGTCCAACTTCTGGGGCACGTCTACACCCGCGATCACAATGCGTTCAACTGCACCCCCCTGGCGGTGCTCAACATCAGCCGCGAGAGCATGGCCCGCTACGGCTTCTCGCCGGCCACCCGCGTCTTCGAAGCCGCGGGGGCCGGCGCCTGCCTGATCACCGACGCGTGGGAAGGCATCGAGATGTTCCTGGAGCCGGAGCGGGAGGTGCTGGTGGCGGCCGGCGGCGGCGAAGTGGCGGCCCGGCTCCGGGACCTCGACCCCGAGACGGCCCGCCGGATCGGGAGAGCGGCGCGGCGGCGGATCCTCGCCGAGCATACCTATGCCCATCGGGCGGCGCAGGTCGAATCCGTTCTGGGACTGCGATCTCCCAAGGGCGCCGGCGCCCTCTCCACCGCCGGCCTGGAGGCACTGCCGTGAGACGCGAGCCGCTCGACGTCGTCGTCCTGGGCCTCTCCATCACCTCCTCGTGGGGCAACGGCCACGCCACCACCTACCGCGGGCTGGTGCGCGAGCTCGCGGCCCGGGGGCACCGCGTCCTCTTCCTGGAGCGCGACCAGCCCTGGTATGCCGAAAACCGCGACCTCCCCGCGCCGCCCTACGGCCGCACCGAGCTCTACACCAGCCTGGAGGAGCTCAAGGACCGCTTCGGCCCCGCCGTGCGCCGGGCCGACTTCGTCATCGTCGGCTCCTACGTCCCCCAGGGCGTCGAGGCCGGCCAGTGGGTGACGGACACCGCCACGGGCGTCACCGCCTTCTACGACATCGATACGCCGGTGACGCTGGCCAAGCTCTCGCGGGGCGATCACGAGTACATCACCCCCGACCTCATCCCGCGCTACCACGCCTATCTCTCCTTCACCGGCGGCCCGACGCTCAAGAGCCTCGAGCGCCGCTACGGCTCGCCCATGGCCCGGCCGCTCTACTGCTCCTTCGACCCTGGCCTGTACCGGCCCGAAGCGTTGGCGCCCAAGTGGGACCTTGGCTACATGGGCACCTACAGCGACGACCGCCAGCCGGCGCTGGAGCGGCTCCTCGTCGAGCCCGCCCGCCGCTGGTCCGCCGGTCGCTTCGCCGTGGCCGGGCCGCAGTATCCGAAAGAGATCCGCTGGCCGAAAAACGTGAAGCGCTTCGAGCACCTGGAGCCGAAGAAACACTCCCGCTTCTACAACCAGCAGCGCTTCACCTTGAACATCACGCGGGCGGACATGGTGGCCGCGGGCTTCTCGCCCAGCGTCCGTCTGTTCGAAGCGGCGGCTTGCGCGACGCCGATCATCAGCGACGAGTGGCCGGGCCTCGGCACCTTCTTCCGCATCGGCGAGGAGATCCTGACCGCGCGCACGCCGGGCCAGGTGCTGCAATACCTGCAGGGGATTCCCGAAGCCGAGCGCCGCGCCCTCGGCCAGCGCGCCCGCGCCCGCGTCCTCCACGAGCACACCGCCGCCCACCGCGCCGAAGAGCTGGAGGGCTACGCCCTGAGCCTGCTCGAACGGCACGTGGCGGCGTGAGGGGCGGGCGGGTCCGGATCGGTTTCAGAGAGGGACTCCAGGGACAGCAGGGACTCCAGGGACTCCAGGGACAAGAGGTCCGAGGCTGGATCTGCCGTGTCCCTGTTGTCCCTGGAGTCCCTGCTGTCCCTGCCCCACCCGCCGCGCCGGCGTAAACACCTTCCCCCCCAACGAAACCACCCGTCCCTCCGGCCCCAGGGATTTGAGGATGGGATCGTTCAGCTCCGGCGAGCCGATGTCCTTGCCCATCTCCAGACGCCGGCCCTTCTGGTCGATCTCGAAAAGGTCCCCGTCATAGGAGATGAGATAGACGTGCCCCGCACCGCGGAACGCCAGGCAGGGTGCGAAGGTGGTGCAGCGGAGCGTCCCGAACGTGGTCACGTACTGCGGAGATTCGCCGCGGATTCTGAATCGCGCCTTCCCGTCCCGCAACGCCACGTCGGGGGGACGGAGCCGGACCTCCTGGCGCGCTGGGGAGTCCGTCCGCTCGTCCTCCATCGTCGTCGAAATGACGGTGAGGCGGCCGCTCTCGTCGAGGACCGAGCGGGTGATCTCCAGACCGCTGCGCCCGTCGACGACGCGGAGGAGATGGTAGGCGTCCAGCCGGCGCTCCTTGACGCAGCGCGTGGGCGACCAGTTCACGATCCGCAGGACGTCGTAGCGCAGGGTCCCTCTCCGCATCCCCTCCAGAACGGCCGCCGCGCCCTTGGGGAGTGACGCGGGTGGAGTGTCCTTCAGGAGCCGCTGGAATTCGTGGACGTAGTCCTGGACGACCTCCTCCCTGGCCTTGGGAAAGGGCCTGGGAAGATAGAGGGGATCTCCCGGCCTGGCCGCCCGCAGGGCCGTCTCCTGGGGGGCCCACGTCTTCACCACCTCCGGCGGGCAGTCGACGAGCGTCCAGCCGGCCGCCGGAGCGGTCGAGGCGAATAAGGCCAGGACGAACGTCTTCAGGAGATCCACGGCGGCCTAGGATCTCATGAACAGGCGGCCGAAGGCGGTTCGCAACGGTCGCGGATGACTGGATCCGCGGGGCGAATGACTTGACCCGCGTTGCAGACGACCTCATCCGAGTTGTGAGTGGCTTGACCCGCGTTGCGGATGACCTCATTCGAGTTGTGGATGAGCTGACCCGAGTTGCGGATGACCCGACTCGCGGGGCAAGTGACTCGACCCGCGGGTCCGCGCATTCAATCCGCGGATCAGAGGACCTGATTCGCGGGGCGAGCGACCTGCTACTCTCTCCCGCAACCGAAGGGGGACCACGCCATGGCGGAGCGCATGAGCGACGAGGCCGTGCAGTCCAGGACCGGGAAGACGTGGGATGAATGGTTCGCCATCCTGGACGCCGCGGGCTGCCGGGAGATGGACCACCAGCAGGTCGTCGCCTGGCTGAGCGGCCAGCCCGGGGTCGGCCCGTGGTGGCAGCAGATGGTGACGGTGACCTACGAGCGGGCGCGGGGCAAGCGGGTGAAGCACGAGACGCCCGCCGGCTTCCAGGTGAGCGGCAGCCGCACGATCGCCGTGCCCGTGAGCCGCCTCTTCGCCGCCTGGACCGACGAGGCGCTCCGCCAGCGCTGGCTGCCGGACGCGGACTTCACCGTCCGCAAGGCCACGCCGGACAAGTCGCTGCGCATCGCCTGGGGCGACGGCACGAACGCGGAGGTCAACTTCTACCCCAAGGGCGAGGCGAAGAGCCAGGTGGCGGTCGATCACAAGAAGCTGCCGGATGCCCAGGAGGCGGCCCGCCGCAAGGCCTGGTGGAGCGAGGCGCTCGACCGGCTGCGCGAGACCCTGGAAACAAAAGCATAGGGAGGAGACTCATCGATGGACCAGCAACCGTTCCTCGGCCTGCGCACGGCCATCTACACGGTGAACGACCTCGAGAAGGCGAAGGCGTGGTACAGCGCGCTCTTCGGCACCGAGCCGTACTTCGACGAGCCGTTCTACGTCGGCTTCAACGTCGGCGGCTTCGAGTTGGGGCTCAATCCTGACGTCTCGAAGGTGAAGCCCGGCCCCGGCGGCGTGGTGGCCTACTGGGGCGTCGCCGACGCGGAGGTGGCTTTCCTGCATGCCCTCCGCCACGGCGCCGGCGAGCACGAAGGCGTGCAGGAGGTCGGCGGCGGCATCAAGGTCGCCACGGTGACCGATCCCTTCGGCAACCTCCTCGGCATCATCGAGAACCCGCATTTCAAGCTCGAAGGTCCGGGACCGGTGCCGGCGGACTGATTGAGAGGGGAACCAGGGCACGCGATTTGCTGTCCCCGGCCGGGCATGATGACCGACCTCTCGTTGGAAACGAAGTCATCCCTGGCGGATGAGATCGCGGCCCTGGGCCCCTGGTTCCACAATCTCCACCTGCCGGACGGCACGCAGACCATTCCCGACCATTTCCTGGGCGACTTCCCGACCTTCAAGTGGGAGCAGATCCGGGACCACCTGCCGGCCGACCTCACGGGCTGGACGGCGCTGGACATCGGCTGCAACGCCGGCTTCTACTCGTTCGAGCTGGCCCGCCGGGGCGCCCTCGTCACCGGCATCGACCATGATCCCCACTATCTGGAGCAGGCGCGCTGGGCGGCCCGGCAGTTCGGCCTCGTGGACCGGGTGCACTTCGAGCGGATGCAGGTCTACGACCTCGTGGCGCGCGCCGAGCAGTGGGACCTCGTCCTCTTCATGGGCGTGCTCTACCACCTGCGCTATCCGCTCCTGGGGCTGGACATCGTGGCCCGCAAGGTGCGGCGGCGGATGGTCTTCCAGACGCTCACCATGCCCGGCGAGGAGGTCTGCGAGCCGCCGGCCGACCTGCCCATCGACGAGCGGAACGTGATGCTGGAGCCGGGCTGGCCGAAGATGGCCTTCATCGAGCGCCGCGTGGCCGGGGATCCCACCAACTGGTGGGCCCCCAACCACGCCGCCGTCGAGGCGATGCTGCGCTCGTCGGGGCTCGCGGTGCTGGAGCGGCCGGGCCACGAGATTTACGTCTGCGAGCCCGCTCCGCCGTGCGAGGAGACGGCCTGGATCGAGACCGAGCTGCGCATCGCCACCGGCCGGCCGTTGCCTGGCGGGAACGGCGGGGCCGGCGGGAACGGCGGCTAGCCGGTGGCGGACGACCTGGACGACTCCCTCGAGGAACCGGGCGCCCGCCGCGAGCGCCAGCAGGAGAAGGAGAAGGGCGAGGAGCCGCAGAAGAGCTACGAGACCATCCTCGAGCAGCAGATCCAGGCCGGCATCACTGAGCTCGAGCGCCCCGCCCCCAACCTCTTCCTCTCCGGCCTCTCGGCCGGCCTCGACGTCTCCCTGAGCCTGCTGCTGATGGCCACCATGCGCACCCTGACCGAGGACACGCTGCCGCATGCCGTCTCCGAGATGCTGGTGGCCAACATGTACTCCGCGGGGTTCCTCTTCGTGATCCTCGGCCGCTCGGAGCTGTTCACCGAGCACACGACGCTGGCCGTGCTGCCGGTGCTCGACGGCCGTGCCTCGCTGCGTCAGCTCGGCCGGCTCTGGGGGCTGATCTACGCCGCCAACCTGATCGGCGCCACGGCCTTCGCGGCCTTCGCCGCGTTCACCGGGCCGCGGCTCGGCGTTATCGCGCCGCGGGCCTTCGGCGAGATCGCCGCCGGCATGGTGGACCACCCGGGCTGGGTCATCCTGCTCTCCGGCATCCTGGCCGGCTGGCTCATGGGCCTCCTCTCCTGGCTGGTGGCGGCGAGCCGCGACACGATCGGCCAGATCTTCATCGTCTGGCTGGTAACCTTCGCGATCGGCTTCCTCCATCTCCATCACTGCATGGCCGGGGCCGCCGAAGTGCTGGCGGGCGTCTTCATCGGACAAGGCGCGGACCTCGCCGATTTCGGCAAGTTCCTCTTCTGGTCCACCCTCGGCAACGTCGTCGGCGGCATCGTGTTCGTGGCGCTGATCAAATACGGCCACGCCCACAGCCGGTCGTGATCGAAACGCTGGGACGAAAAACACCGGCACGGATCTTGCGGTTTTCCAGGGCCGGGCGCGACGTTGCGCCCAACTCACCTGGAATGAACGGCAAGGAGGCAGCAGCATGAAGCTCGAATCCCTCAAGGACCTGTACCTGGAGCAGCTCAAAGACCTTTACAGCGCCGAGACGCAGCTCGTCGACGCGCTTCCCAAGATGGCCGAGAAGGCCACCGCGCCCGACCTGCGCAAGGGGTTCAAGGACCACCTGCGCCAGACCGAGGAGCACGTGAAGCGCCTGGAGCGCATCTTCAAGGACCTTCAGGAGAGCCCCAAGGGCAAAGAGTGCGAGGGGATGAAGGGGCTGGTCAAGGAAGGCGAGGAGATGATGAAGATGAAGGGCGAGCCCGCGGCCATCGACGCCGGCCTCATCGCCGCCGCCCAGCGGGTGGAGCACTACGAGATCGCCGGCTACGGCACGGTGCGTACCTACGCCGAGCTGCTGGGCCGGGATCAGCACGTCTCGCTGCTCGAGCAGACCCTGCGCGAGGAGGAGGAGACGGACGAGCGCCTCACCGAGCTGGCCGAGAGCCACGTCAACGAAGAGGCCCTGGTTCGCTGAGGGCTCTTCTCATCTCTTGCCCCCTCTCCCTGCGGGAGAGGGGGCCCTCACCCCTGTCCCCCATAGGCGCTAACTTTAAGCCTAGGGTAGGGGCGGGTCTGGACGGGCGGGAGGGGGCGCGACCCGCCCTGCAACGACGAGATCGTCCACCCAGGGGCGGGTCGAGCCCCCAACCTGCCGTCCAGACCCGCCCCTACCCTAGGCATCGAGGCCAAAGTTAGCGCCTATGGGGGGGTTGGGAGGGGGCGGGAGAAGAGGGCCGGGGTGATGAGGGTCTTGGGTGGGGGCGCTCACGACGGCTCGCTCAGCCCTTCGCCCCCTTCAACAGCCCCAGCACCTGCGCCTCCAGTCTGCGCAGCCCCGTCGGGTCCTCCTCGTCCGGCAGGCCGTCCGCGGCGGCTTCCAGCGCCTGGGTCAGGCTCCCCTCCAGGTAGGACTCGATGACCAGCGGGTGGACGTAGAACTTGCGGCAGATGGCGGGCCGGTTCCCCAGCGAGGCGGAGACCCGCTTGACGGCCTCCACCACCGCCCGGCTCGCCTCCTTCTCGGTCTCGCAGGGGCCGAGCTCCAGCAGCGCCGAGAGGGCGAGGACGGTGCCCCCCCAGGTGCGGAAGTCCTTGGCGCTGAAGTCCTCGCCGGTCGTCGCCCGCAGGTAGTCGTTGACGTCCTCCGAGCTGATGCTCTGGCGCTCGCCGTCGTCGTCCAGATACTGGAAGAGCTTCTGGCCGGGCAGGTCGCGCACCTGCTTGAGGATGCGGGCCAGGCGCCGGTCGTGGATCTCCACTGAGTGGTCCTGGCCGCTCTTGCCCCGGAACTCGAAGCGCAGCGTGGCGCCCGAGATCTCCACGTGCCGGTTGCGCAGGGTGGTGAGGCCGAAGGAGTGGTTCTGCTTCACGTACTCCGGGTTGCCGACGCGGATCAGGGTCGTCTCCAGGAGCTTCACCACGGCGGCGAGCACCTTCTCCCGTGGCAGGCCGCGCAGCGCGAGGTCCGTCTCCACCCGCTCGCGGATCTTCGGCAGCGCCTCGCCGAAGAGGATCATGCGCCCGAACTTGGTCTCGTCGCGGACGCTGCGCCAGTCGGGGTGATAGCGGTGCTGCTTGCGCCCCTTGGCGTCGCGGCCGGTGGCCTGGAGATGGCCGTTGGTCCGCGGGCAGATCCAGACGTCGGTCCACGCCGGCGGGATCGCCAGCTTCTTGATGCGCTCGATCACCTTGGGGTCCTTCACCGTCTTCCCCTGGGGGTCGACGTAGGTGAACCCCGTGCCGCTCTTGCGGCGGCGGATGCCGGGCTCGTCGTCGGTGACGTAGCGCAGGCCGGCGGCCCTGGCGCTCTCCACCGGGTCCACGAACACGGCGACCGTCAGTCCCGTGTCCAGGTTTTCGTTTTCATCGAGATCAATGGCTTGAATGGCGGCGGTCATGGTCACCTTTTGCCGGCTCCTCCGGCGTGGATTGCAAGAATTACCGAGATGTCTTGCCGGCGTCGTGGCGGCCGATCCGGAGGGCCGCTCCCAGCATCCAGGAAACGGTCTCCCTCACTGCACTGCTCGTGCCGGTCTCCTGAGAGAGAAACGCGCGTGTGGCATACAACCTGCACCCGGGTCCTTCAACCATTCGGCGCAGCCTCGCGTCCGGCAGCACGTCTCTCGACGCTCGAGCACGCCACCCTGTTTTGTGATCTCAGGTTGCGGGTTTCGCAGGGCTTGACGAGCGCCGGGGCCAACCGTGGCCGGGTCGCACAGACGACTCTCCTTGCGTCGCAGCGTCAAGCCTTCTATAAATACGCGCCGCGCTGGAGGGCCCTCAGACCCCAGCTGCGGCGCGGAGATGCAGATGGAGAATGAATCATGACCCTCGAGCCTTCCCCCACCCCGCCCCCCGGCGCGCCCCACGACGAGCTCGCGGGCGCCCTCGGCCCCGGCGTCGTGCTCCTCGGCCCTGGCGCCAACGTGCGCTTCGCCGACCCGCGGGCCCTGGAGCTCCTGGGGTGTGAGGACGGCTTCGAGCTGGAGCGCCTGTGGGCCGAGCTCAAGCCCCGGCTGGAGAGCGCCGGCCTGCGCTGGAACGGCGCCGCCGGCGGCGCTCCCTGGGCCGCCCTCGACCTGCCGGTGCCGGCCCCGCCCGCAGACGACAGCACCACCGGCGAGGCATCCCTGCGGCACCTGCTCTTCGACCTGCGCCGCGATCCGGAGGGCGGCGGCGTGCTCCTCGTCCAGGACCTGGGCACCCTGGCGGGCCTGGCGACCGACCTGCGCCTGACCTCGCAGATGCGGTCCGTCGCCCAGATCTCGCCCGCCGTGGCCCACGACCTGCGGGCGCCGATCAACGCCATGGTCTTCAACCTGGAGATCCTGAAGGAGACGATCGCCTCGGGGCGGGCGGCGGAGCCGGGCAGCCGGGACAAGCTGCTGCGCTACGTCACCGTGCTCAAGGAGGAGCTGACGCGGCTGCACCGCGGCCTGGAGATCTTCCTCGCCCACATCTCGCCGCGCGGCGACCGGCAGGAGACGCTCGACCTGCGGGAGCTGACCGAGGAGCTGGCGGCGCTGCTGGTGGGGCCGGCGCGCAAGCAACAGGCGCGGGTGGAGGCGGAGCTGCCGCCGGAGCCGGTGCCGGTCGAGGGCAATCGCTTCCTCCTGCGGCAGGCGCTCCTCCACCTGTCGCTGGCGACGCTGGCCGGGGTGCCGAAGCAGGGGACGCTGCACCTGGGCCTGGAGCGGCAGAACGGCCGGGCGCGGCTGCGGCTGCACGGTGTCGCGGGACCGGAGAGCCCGGCCGCAGCATCCTCGGGGGTCGCGGGAGCCGCGGGGGAGGGCGCGAGCGCAGGGCCGGCGCCCGGGTTCGACCTCCGCCTGTCGTCCGAAGGCGCCGTGGCCCAGCTCTGGGTGGCGCGCTCGATCCTCGTCGCCCACGGCGGCGAGGTGAGGGCCGCCGGGCCGGCGGGGGTCTCCGCGGCGGGACCGGCGCAGGCATATGAGGTAGACTTGACGATCGCGGGCCCCACGCAGTCAGAGAACAAGGAGTGAGGAGACCATGCCACACGCACTCGCGGTCGACGACGATCCCAATTTTCTCTCCGCACTCGCCGAGCTGATCGAGGGGCAGGGCTTCACCACCAACACGGCCTGCACGCTGCGCGACGCCCGCGCCCAGGTCAGCCACCGGACGCCGGACGTGGCGCTGGTCGATCTCTACCTCCCCGACGGCAGCGGCATCGACCTGCTCAAGGACCTTGAGCTCGGCGCCGCCACCGAGGTGGTGCTGATGACCGGTCACGCCGACGTCGAGAGCGCCGTCCAGGCCCTGCGGCTGGGCGCCAGCGACTATCTCACCAAGCCGCTGGACATCGGCCGGCTGAAGAGCATCCTGGCCAATGTCGCCAGCGTGCAGCCGGCGGCGCAGGGGGCGCAGGCGCAGACGGCCGAGCCTCAGGAGGTGGGGCGGCTGGGGCTGCTGCTGGGGGCCTCGCCACCCATGCAGGCGCTCTACGAGATGCTCAACCGGGTGGCCCCCACCGACGCCTCGGTGTTCCTGGTCGGCGAGAGCGGCACCGGCAAAGACCTCGCGGCGCAGACGCTCCATATGTTGTCGCGGCGGTCCAGGGCGCCGTTCCTGCCTTTGAACTGCGGCGCCATCTCCCCCACCCTGATCGAGAGCGAGCTCTTCGGCCACGAGCGCGGCAGCTTCACCGGCGCGGCGCGGCGGCACAAGGGCTACTTCGAGCGCGCCCATACGGGCACCCTGTTCCTCGACGAGATCAGCGAGATGCCGATCGAGCTTCAGGTCAAGCTGCTGCGGGTGCTGGAGACGGGCGAGGTGGTCCGCATCGGCGGCGACCAGGCGGCGCCGGTGGACGTGCGGGTCATCGCCGCCACCAACCGCGACCCGCAGAAGGCGGTCAACGAGGGCAAGCTGCGTGAAGACCTGCTCTACCGGTTGCAGGTGTTCCCGATCCACATGCCGCCGCTGCGCGAGCGCGGCGACGACGTGCAGCTCCTGGCCGACTACTTCCTGGGCCAGCTCAACGAGCGCCAGGGCACGGACAAGGTCTTCACCGAGGACTCCCTGGACCGCCTGCGCACCCACTCCTGGCCGGGCAACGTGCGCGAGCTGAAGAACGTCGTCCACCGGGCGTTCATCATGGCCGACCACGAGATCACTCCCCGCTGCCTGCCGCGGGAGGTGGGCGGCGACTTCGGCAGCGTACGCAGCCTCAACTTCCAGGTGGGCACCTCCATCGAGGAGGTGGAGCGGCGGCTGATCATGGCCACCCTCGATGCGCACGGCGGCAACAAGCGCAAGACCGCCGACATCTTGGGGGTCAGCCTCAAGACCTTGTACAATCGCCTCAACACCTACCGGGAGCCGTAGGGGACCCTGGGGGATGGACGGAGAAAGAGACGAGGGTTCCCCCTTGAGGGGCCGGACGGGAGGTTGTATACTCCCCCGTCGTCCGACGACTTAATGCGAGACTTGAACAGGAGACCGTGGCACAAATTCTGCTTCAGAGCGACTCTGGTACGCGTGGAACCGAATGCCGCGGACTCGAACGAATCGACAGGTCGAACATTGAGGAGGAGGATGCAATGAGGAATTCCATGCTGCTGCGTGTGCCAGCCGTCTGTGTGGCGCTGGTGCTCGCTCTGGTCTTGGGCGCTTGCAAGACGACCGTGCCCGTCAAGGAACAGATCGACGATGCGTCCATCACCACCAAGGTCAAGGCGAAGCTGGCGGCGGACGGCGACATCAATCCGTTCAACATCGACGTGGACACCAACGAGGGCGTCGTGACGCTCCAGGGGCGGGTCAAGAGTCAGGATATCCGGGCCAGGGCCGAGCGCCTTGCGCGGGAGACCGGCGGCGTCAAGAGGGTCATCAACCTGGTCAAAGTGGGTGACAAGGCTTGAAGGTCGCCCTGTAGTCTTAAATCAGTTCCATTAACAAGGGAGAAACAAAATGAAGAAGCTGTCCATTCACCTTTCGCTTCTGTGCCTGCTGGCCTTCCTGCTGATCCCGTTCGCCGGGTGCAAGAAGGAGGACGAGGCGGTCGAGGAGACTCCGGCCGTCACCTCGGAGACCACGGTCGAGACCTCGACCTCCACCTCCACGAGCACCAGCGACACGTCCTCCGGCGGCGCCATGGGCACCGATACCGGCATGACCTCGGGCTCGGGGTCCATGACCTCGGACGCCACCACCCCGCCGTCCGGCAAGTAAGTCGCCCGGTCGCGACGAAGTCCGCAAGAGCTTTCCGGGGCGCTCGCCCGTCGAGCGCCCCTTTCTTTTTTCCCGCTCGCCGCCGGTAAAAACTTCTTGTCCAGGGCCCCGGAGCCTGGCACCGGCATGGCTCCAGCTCGTCCTACGAGGCCGGCCGGAACACCTCTTCGAGGAACCGGCCGGCCGCGGCCCGGAACTCGTTCGTCCACTCATGGCCGCCCTGGAAGACGCAGGGGCGGATGTCCACCCCCTTCTTGCGCAGCAGCTCGACGTCATGCTCCATCTTGGCGGCGTCGTACCACTCCTCGCTGGAGCCGCGGCCCAGCAGGACCGGGGGGAACTGGGACAGGTCGCGGGGCTCCAGCTCCGGCGGCAGGTCGCCGCCCAGCACGACCACGCCCTGGCAGGCGTGGCCCGAGCCGGCCGCCGCGCGGTAGGCCATGGCGGCCCCCTGGGAGAAGCCGAGATAGGCGAGCCGCTCCGAGACGGGCAGCTCGCGCTTCACCTCGGCCACCACGCCGGCCACGTAGCCGAGGTTGTCCTGAATGGCGTGCTCCCGCTGCTCGCGGGTCATCCAGCTCGCGATGACCTCGCCCGCCCGGTTGTAGAACGGGTGGAGCGCCTGCACGGCGCAGAGCACCCAGCGGGCGGCGCCGGGGAGGCGGCGGAGCTGCTCCAGATGGACGTCGGCGTTCTCCCCGTAGCCGTGGAAGCCCACCACCAGCGGGCACCCCTCGGGGTCGGCGGGCGCCTCGAGGAGGTAGCGGCCGTGGACGAGGGCCGCGATTTCCCGTTCCTCGCTCATGCCCGCCGCCTCTCGGGGCGGGGCCGCAGCGGCGCCGCCAGCTCGCGCACCCGGTCTTCGAGGAGGGCCGGCAGCTCCGGGTCGCTCCCCTTCTCCTCGATGAGCCGCACCAGGGCGCTGCCCACCACCACGCCGTCGGCGATCTCCCCCACCGCCTCCACCTGCTCCGGGGTCGAGAGGCCGAAGCCCACGGCCAGGGGCTGATCGAGCCGCTTGCGGAGCTTCTTGACGTCGCGCACCAGGTCCGGCGGCAGCGCCGCGCGCTCGCCCGTGACGCCGGTGCGCGAGACGTAGTAGACGAAGCCCGAGGAGCACGCGGCCACCTTGTTGACCCGGTCGCGGGTGCTGGTGGGAGCGAGCAGGAAGATGGTGTCCACCCCCTGCTCCCGCATCGCGGGGATGAGCTCCCGCTCCCCCTCCTCCGGCGGCAGGTCGACGCAGAGCACGCCGTCGACGCCCGAAGCCGCCGCCTGCTCGGCGAAGCGCTCGACGCCGCGGGCGTGGATGGGGTTGAAGTAGGTGAAGAGGACGATGGGGATGCCCAGCTTGTCGCGGTGCCGGGCCACGAGCTGCAGGATGGCCGAGAGCTTGGTGCCGGCGGCCAGGGCGCGGACGGCGGCGCGCTGGTTCACCGGCCCGTCGGCGATGGGGTCGGAGAACGGCACGCCCAGCTCGATGATATCCGCGCCGCCGGCGGCCAGCGCCTCGAGGTGGGTGGCGGTGGCCCCGAGGTCGGGATCGCCCGCCATGATGAATGGGATGAAGGCCGCCCGGCCCTCGCGGGCGCAGCTCTGGAAGACCTCGTCGATGGCGCTCATCGTCCCCTCCGGGCGGCCGCGGCCGCGAAAGACTCCACCGTCCCATGGTTGCCATCGTCGCCCGCGTGCTCGCGGTCCCAGGCGAGGACCGACTCGACGTCCTTGTCGCCGCGCCCCGAGAGGTTGACCAGGATGATCCGCCGGCGCGACAGCCGCGGCGCCCGCTTGACCACCTCGGCGATGGCATGGGCGGACTCCAGGGCGGGGAGGATCCCCTCCGTCCGGGCCAGGAGGTGGAAGGCGGCGATGGCCTCGGCGTCGGTGGCCGAGCCGTACTGCACCCGCCCGGCATCGTGGAGCCAGACGTGCTCCGGGCCGATGGCCGGGTAGTCCAGGCCGGCGGAGACGGAATGAGTGGTGGCGATCTGCCCCTCCTCGTCCTGCAGCACGAAGGTGCGGGTGCCGTGGAGGACGCCCAGGGCGCCGCCGCCGAAGCGCGCCGCGTGCTCGCCACGGGCCGGCCCCCGGCCGCCGGCCTCGACGCCGATCATCCGCACCCGCAGGTCGGCGAGGAAGGCGGTGAAGAGGCCGATCGAGTTGCTGCCGCCGCCGACGCAGGCGACCGCCAGGTCGGGCGCCTCGGTGCCCGCCTGCCGCTTGAGCTGGAGGCGCGCCTCGTCGCCGATGACGCGGTGAAAGTCGCGCACCATGCGGGGGAACGGGTCCGGACCCAGCACCGAGCCGAGCACGTAGTGGGTGGTGTGGACGTTGGTCACCCAGTCGCGCATCGCCTCGTTGATGGCGTCCTTGAGCGTGCAGCTTCCGGCGTCGACCGGCACCACCTCGGCGCCCAGCAGGCGCATGCGGTCGACGTTCAGGCGCTGGCGGCGCATGTCCTCGCTGCCCATGTAGACGGTGCAGGTGAGGCCGAGGGCGGCAGCGGCGGTGGCGGTGGCGACGCCGTGCTGGCCGGCGCCGGTCTCGGCGATCACCCGCTCCTTCTCCATCAGCTTGGTGAGCAGGCACTGGCCGAGGGCGTTGTTGATCTTGTGGGCGCCGGTGTGCAGCAGGTCCTCACGCTTGAGGAAGATGCGGGCGCCGCCCAGCTCCTCCGACAGCCGCTCGGCGAAGTAGAGCGGCGTCGGGCGGCCGGCGAAGTCGTTGAGCAGGGCCGTCAGCTCGCGCTTGAAGGCGCGGGAGCGATGGGCCTTGTCGTAGAAGCGCGTCAGCTCGGCCAGGGGCGCCATGAGCGTCTCGGGGACGAAGCGGCCGCCATAGGGGCCGAAGTAACCCTCCGGGTCAGGGAGGGGTTTGGGTCTCGCCATGCCTCACCTCCTGAAAGAGCCGTCGCAGCAGCTCGCGATCCTTGATCCCGGGGCGGGACTCCACCCGCGAGCAGACGTCGATGGCGTACGGCCGCACCCGCTCGACCGCCTGGCGCGCGTTGCCGGGACCCAGGCCGCCGGCGAGGAACAGCCGCCGGTCAAAGCCTGACGCGACCGTGCCGTAATCCCAGGCCGCGCCCGTGCCGCCGTAGAGCGTCGCGTGGGGGGCGTCGATCAGGATCCCCCAGGCCGCTTCCCAGGCCGCCAGCTCGTCCGGACCCGGCAGCCCGCCGGTGCGGAAGGCCTTGATCGCCCGTCCGGCGAAGGGGGCCACGAAGCCCGGCTCCTCGTCGCCATGGAACTGGAGAAGGTCGAGCCCCACGCGCCCGGCGATCGACTCCACCTCGGCGCGGGGGGAATTGACGAACACCCCCACCAGCGGCACCCTCCGGGAGCGACCGCGCACCGCCTCGGCGATCTCGCTCGCCCGTCCCGGGTCCACGTACCTCGGGCTGGCCCGGTAGAAGTTTAACCCCAGGTAGTCGGCGCCCCATTCCACCGCCGCCAGCGCGTCGGCGGCAGAGGTGATGCCGCAGATTTTGACCTTGACGGGCATCAACCCTCCGGCCCCAGGAGCTCGCGGAGCTTCGCGGCGGGATCGGGCGCCAGGAGCAGCGTCTCGCCGATGAGGAAGGCGTCGAAGCCGCTGTCGCGCAGGAGGAGCACGTCGAGCGCGTCGCGGATACCGCTCTCCGCGACCTTCACCGCCTCCGCGGGGAGGCCGGCCAGGAGCGCGATGGAATTCTGCAGGTCGACGTCGAACGTCCGCAGATTGCGGTTGTTGATGCCCACGATCTCCC
The DNA here is from genome assembly GCA_021154885.1 of Thermoanaerobaculum sp. Classification (GTDB taxonomy): domain Bacteria; phylum Acidobacteriota; class Thermoanaerobaculia; order Multivoradales; family UBA5704; genus DATARR01. The sequence goes on along the minus strand of JAJKHS010000160.1, from coordinate 18,628 downwards.
ACGGCTCGCCGCCCAGCCGGGCGACGTCGGCCGCGTCGTGGGTCTCGACCAGGGGGACGAGCCCGAGGCCGCGGGCGAGGCGGGCGTAGCGTGCCATCTCCGCCGGCTCGTAGAGGGCGGCGATGAGCAGGATGGCGTCCGCTCCCGCGTCGCGCGCCCAGAGGAGCTGCACGGGATCGACGATGAAGTCCTTGGCGATGGCCGGCAGGCCCGACGCTGCGCGGCAGGCGGCCAGCAGCTCGTAGCCGCCATGAAAGAAGTCGGGCTCCACCACCACGGAGAGGGCCGCGGCGCCATGGGCGGCGTAGGTCCGGGCCTGGGCGACGGGGTCCACCCGGCCATGCAGGGAGCCGAGGCGGGGCGAGCCCATCTTCACCTCGGCGATGATCGCCGGGGGTGACTGCGATGGCCGCCTCTTTCGCAGGGCGGCCAGGAAGGCGTTGTCGGCCGGTGCGCGGGGGGCGCCCTCGGCCCAGTTGGCAGCGTCAGCACCGCCCGTCTCGGCGATGCGCTCGCGCCGCCGGTCGGTGATCCGCAACAGGATGTCTGGAGGGGTCATCCCGGGAAGCTCCTCAAGGCTTCGAGCTTTTCGGCCGCAGCTCCAGACGCCAGGGCCACGCGGGCGCGCTCGACCCCTTCTTCGAGGGTGGCGGCGATCCCGCTCACGTAGAGGGCGGCGCCGGCGTTGAGGGCGGTGACGTCGAAGAGGGCGCCGCCGTCTTCGCCGGAGAAGACGCGGCGCACGGCGGCGGCGTTGTCCTCCGGCGTGCCGCCGGCCAGCTCTTCGAGACGCGCCCGGCGCAGGCCGAAGCGCTCGGGCTCGAGGTCGTAGATCCGCACCTCGCCGTCCTTCACCTCGGCGACGTGGGTGCGCCCTGTGGTGGTGATCTCGTCCAGACCGTCGCCGTGCACCACCAGGGCGTGCTCGGCCCCGAGGTCGCGCAGCACGTGGCCGATGGGCTCCACCAGGCTCTCCATGTAGACGCCCATGAGCTGGCGACGGGCGCCGGCCGGGTTGGTCAGCGGCCCCAGGACGTTGAAGATGGTGCGCATCCCCAGCTCGCGGCGCACCGGCATCACCTCCCGCATGGCGGGGTGGAGGAGCGGCGCGAAAAGGAAGGTGATGCCGACCGCGTCCAGGGTGCGGCCGGCGGTGTCGGGGTCGATCTCGATCTTCACCCCCAGGGCGGCCAGCACGTCGGCGCTGCCGGAGCGGCTGGAGACCGAGCGGTTGCCATGCTTGGCCACCGGCACGCCGGCCGCCGCCGCCACCAGGGCCGCGGCGGTCGAGATGTTGAAGGTACCGCGGCCGTCGCCGCCCGTGCCACAGGTGTCCACCAGCCCCTGACGCTGGTGGGGGATGGGGAGGGACCGCCGGCGCATGGCCGCGGCGGCGCCGGAGATCTCCGCCACCGCCTCCCCCTTCATGCGCAGGGCGACGAGCAGCGCCGCCTTCAGGGTTTCGCTGACCTGTCCGTCCATGAGCTGGCCGAAGAGCTCCTCGGTCTCCTCCCGCGTCAGGTGGTCGCCGCCCGTGACGCGCACCAGCGCCGTGCGGGCGTCAATGGCCATTGCCGGCCTCTCGGCAGAGATCGAGAAAATTGGCCAGCAGGCGCGGCCCGGAGCCGGTGAGCACCGACTCGGGGTGGAACTGCACGCCCCAGTAGGGGAGCTCGCGGTGACGCAGGCCCATGAGGGTGTCGTCGTCCGCCCAGGCCAGCGGCTCCAGCTCCTCCGGCAGGGTGCCCTCCTTGACCTCCAGGCTGTGATAGCGGGTGGCCGGGAAAGGGTTGGGCAGGCCGGCGAAGACGCCCTGATTGCCGTGGCGGACAGGGGAGGTCTTGCCGTGCATGAGCCGCGGCGCGCGGTCGACCGTGGCGCCGAAGGCGACGCCGAGAGCCTGGTGGCCGAGGCAGACCCCCAGGAGGGGGATGGGGGCGCGGCTGCGGAGGAGGTCGAGGCACACGCCCGCGTCCTCGGGCCGGCCGGGGCCGGGGGACAGGACGATGCCCGCGGGCTTGCGGGCCAGCATGGCCCTGGCGCTCTCGGCGTCGTTGCGCAGGACCTCCACCTGCGTCCCCGCCGCCGTCAGCATCTGGACGAGGTTGTAGGTGAAGGAATCGTAGTTGTCGATCATCAGGATCACAGGGTCTCCTCCAGCTCCTCGGCGAGCGCCACGGCGGTGAGCAGCGCCGCCGCCTTGTTCTCCGTCTCCTTCTCCTCGGTCGCGGGATCGGAGTCGGCCACGATGCCGGCCCCGGCGGTGACCGAGGTCTCATTCTCCTGCACGACGAGCGTGCGGATGGCGATGCAGGTGTCCAGGTCCCCCGAGTAGGAGAGGTAGCCCACGGCGCCGGCGTAGGGGCCGCGGGCCTCCGGCTCGAGGTCGTCGATGATCTCCATGGCCCGGATCTTGGGCGCGCCCGAGACGGTGCCGGCCGGGAAGCAGGAGAGCAGGGCGTCGAGCCCGTCCCGGCCGGTGGCCAGCTCGGCCTCGACGCTGGAGACCAGGTGCATGACGTGGCTGTAGTTCTCCACCTCCATGAAGGTCGGCACCCGCACGCTCCCGGGCGCCGCCACGCGGCCGAGGTCGTTGCGCCCGAGGTCTACCAGCATCACGTGCTCGGCCCGCTCCTTGGGATCGGCGAGCAGGTCGGCGGCGAGGCTCCTGTCCCCCTCGGCGTCCATGCCGCGGGGCCGGGTGCCGGCGATGGGCCGGGTCTCGACGTGCCGCCCCTGCTTGCGCACCAGCATCTCGGGCGAGGCCCCCACCAGCGACACCTCGGGGACCTCGAAGAGGACCATGTAGGGGCTGGGGTTGACCATGCGCAGGGCGCGGTAGAGGGCCAGGGGCTCGACCCGCCGCGGCACCTTCCAGCGGCGGGCGAGCACCACCTGGAAGATGTCGCCGGCGGCGATGTGCTCCTTGGCCTTGACCACCGCCTGGCGGAAGCTCGCGCTGTCCAGGGTGGGCGGCGCGGTCGCCACCGGCTTGACGGCGTACCCTGGCATGGCGACGCCGCCGCCCCCGGACTCCCGGGTGAGCAGCCGCGACAGCCGGGCGAGCTGGCGCTCGGCGTCCGCCACGTCCAGCTCGCCCTCGACCTCGTTGGCCACGGCGAGCACCCGCTGGTGGGCGTGGTCGAAGACCACCAGGGTGTCGAAGCGGGCGAGGACGGCGACAGGGAGAGCGAAGGGATCGGGGGGACGGTTCGGCAGGTGCTCGACCATGCGGAACAGGTCGTAGCCGAAGTAGCCCACGAGGCCGCCGGTGAACGGGATGGGGCCGGGCTCGCCGCCGATCTCGTGGACCACGGCGCGCAGAGCCTCCAGCGGCTCGCCGGGGAGGTTCTCGCGCCTGCCGCCGCGCTCCACCTCCAGACGGTCGGGATAGAGGCGGTAGATCGCCCGCGGCGCCGCTCCCAGGAAGCTGAAGCGGGAGACCCGCTCGCCGCCGGTCACGCTCTCGAGGAGGAAGCGGTGGGGGGAGAGGGAGGCCAGCCGCCGGTAGACGGCGAGCGGCGTCAGGCTGTCCGCGAGGAACTCCCGGATGTGGGGGACGGCACGGCGCGGCCGGCGCGAAGCGGTAGGCGATGACATTGAAATCAATCCTCCAAAAGACAAGAAAAAATGTTCGCGCTTCTCCCTATGAGTGCACCGGCCGGCTCAAACCGTGGCGCCGTAAAAGCTCCTCCCCCACTTCGGACGGATCGATCCCGCTCGCTTCGAAGAGCACCAGCAGGTGATAAAGAAGGTCCGCGGCCTCGCCGATCAAGGCTTTGCGGCGCTCTCCGCCCTCTTTCTCCGCGGCGATCCCGGCCACTACCGCGGCGATGGCGGTCTCGACCCCCTCCTCCCCCACCTTCTGGGCGATGCGCTCGATGCCGCGGGCCAGCAGTCGTGCCGTGTAGCTCGTCTCGGGGTCTGCCCCGCGCCGGGACTCCAGCACCGCGGCCAGCCACCCGAGCTCCAGGCGAGCGGGGTTGGGCTCGAAGCAGGTGCGGGTGCCGCGATGGCAGGCGGGGCCGGCGGGGAGGGCGCGCACCAGCAGTGAGTCGGCGTCGCAGTCCGCCGTCACCTCCACCACCCGGAGGACGTTGCCCGAGGTTTCGCCCTTGCGCCACAGGGCCTGGCGGGAGCGGCTCCAGAAATGAGCCTGACCGGTGGACAGGGTGAGCTCCACGGCCTCGCGGTTGGCGAAGGCCTGCATCAGCACGGCTCCTGAATTGACGTCCTGGACGACGACGGGGATCAGGCCATGGTCGTCGTAGCGGAGGGCGGCGGGGTCGACGCTCATCCCTGCTCCTCTCTCACCGGGAATCCTGCCTGGGCGATGGCCCGCTTGACGTCGCCCACAGTCCAGGTCCCCTGGTGGAAGATGGAGGCGGCGAGGACGGCGGCGGCGCCGGCCCCGAGGGCCGCCACCAGGTGCTCCGGCGCGCCCGCACCGCCCGAGGCGATCACCGGCACGGGGACCGCCTCCGTTACCGCGGCCAGGAGGTCGAGGTCGTAGCCCCCCTGAGTGCCGTCGCGGTCGATGCTGGTGAGCAGGACCTCGCCGGCGCCGCGCTCGACGCCTTCGCGGATCCAGGCCAGAGCGTCGCGGCCCGTGGGGTGGCGGCCGCCGCGGGTCACCACCTCCCAGCCTTCACCATCCCTCCGCCGGGCGTCCACCGACAGGACCACGCACTGGCTGCCGAAGCGGCGGGCGAGCTCGCTCACCAGCTCCGGCCGCTCCACGGCGGCGGAGTTGATCCCCACCTTGTCGGCGCCCGAGCGCAGGAGCCGCCGGGCGTCCGCCTCGCGGCGCACGCCGCCGCCCACGGTGAGGGGAATGAAAACCTGCTCGGCCGTGCGCCGCACCCACTCCACGTCCGTGTCGCGCTCCTCGGGAGCGGCGGTGATGTCGAGGAAGACGATCTCGTCCGCCCCCTGCCCGGCGTAGCGCAGGGCCGCCTCGGCCGGGTCTCCCTGGTCGACGAGGTCGCGGAACCGCACGCCCTTGACCACCCGGCCGGCGCGCACGTCGAGACAGGGGATGACCCGCCGGGCGAGGCCGGAAATTCCGCAGGCCGCCAGCGCTTCCTCGACGGTGAAGGCGCCCTCGTAGAGCGCCCGGCCGACGATGACGCCGCCGACCTCGGGGACAGTCCGCGCCGCTTCGAGGTCGGCCAGGGCGTGGACGCCGCCCGAGACGAGCGCGGGGATGCCGGTCGCCCGGCCGACGCGGCGGGCGAGGTCGAGGTTGGGACCGGTCATCATCCCGTCGCGCTCGACGTCGGTCACCAGGACGGCGGGACACGGCGCGCCCATGAGCCTGCCGCAGATCTCGCCCAGAGTGTGAGGAGCCCCCTCCTTCCAGCCGGCGATCCGCACCTCCCCGCGCTCCACGTCCAGAGCGGGGACGAGCCGGCCTGGCCTCTCCAAGGCCAGGGCGCGGAAGGCCTCCACGTTGCGGGCCACCAGCGAGCCGATCACCACCCGATCGCAGCCCGCCGCAAGGGCCCAGTCGACGGCCTCGCGGTCCCGCAGGCCGCCGCCGAGTTGGATCTTGGTCTCCACGGTTGCCATGCGCGTGATCAGCTCTCGCTGGGGGGGCTCGCCCAGAGCGGCGTCCAGATCCACCACGTGCACGCGGGGGACGCCGGCGCGGACGTACGCCGCCAGCACGGCCACGGGGTCGTCGCCGTAAACGGTGGCTCGGGCGTCGTCCCCCTGGCGCAGGCGGATGGCCCGGCCATGGCGCAGGTCGATCGCCGGGATCAGCTCCAACGGGCCATCTCCAGAAAGTTGGACAATAGGCGCAGACCGGCGTCGCCGCTCCGCTCGGGATGGAACTGGGTGCCTATCACCCGCCCGCGGCCGGCCACCGCCGGGAAGACGCGGCCATGGGTGCAGCGGGCGATCTGATCCTCCTCCGGCACGCCCTCCGGGGCGTAGCTGTGGACGAAGTAGACGTAGCGCCCGCGGCCGGCCACCTCGGCGAGGCCGGAGAGGAGGGGGTGATCCGCCACGTCGTGCAGCCGATTCCAGCCGATGTGGGGCACCGGCACAGTGTGGGGAAGCCGGGTGACGCGACCCGGGAGGAGACCGAGACCGTCGGTGACGCCGAACTCCTCCCCCTCCTCGAAGAGGATCTGGAAACCGACGCAGATGCCGAGGAGCCAGGCGCCCCGGGAGAGGGCCGCGCGCAGGGCCTGCTCGACGCCGCCGCGCACTGCCTCGCGGGGAGGCCCGAAAGCCCCGACGCCCGGAAGGAGCAGGCAGCGGGACTCCGCCACCCGCTCGGGGTCCGTCGTGATCTCGGCCCGCCCGCCCACGCGCTCCACGGCGCGGACGAGGTTACCGAGGTTGCCGACTCCGGCGTCGACGATCAGCGCATCGGGTTTCATGCGGAGAGCGTCCCCTTGGTGCTCGGCACCTCTCCTGGTCCCCTTCTCAAAGCCACGGCTTGGCGCAGCGCCAGCGCCGCCGCCTTGAAGGCGGCCTCGGCGGCGTGGTGGCCGTTGCGGGCGGCGAGGATCTCCAGATGAAGGGTGAGCCGGCCGCGGTCCGCGAAGGCCTGGAAGAAGTCGGCCACCAGGGTGAGGGGGAAGTCCGCCGTCACCCACGAAGCGGCGACGTCGCGCGGCGCCGAGTAGTGGAACGAGCCACGGCCGGAGAGGTCCACCACGGCGCGGGCCAGGGCCTCGTCCAAGGGGGCATAGGCGTGGGCGAAGCGCACGATCCCCTTGCGCTCCCCCAGCGCGGCGGCCAGGGCCTCGCCCCAGGCGATCCCCACGTCCTCGACGGTGTGGTGGAGGTCGACGTGGGTATCCCCCCGGGCCTCCAGGTCCAGCCCGACGCCGGAGTGGGTGGCCAGCGCGTTCAGCATGTGGCCGAAGAAGCCGTTGGGAACGTCGATCCGCCGCGTCCCGCCGTCCAAGCGGAGCTCCAGGCGGATCTGCGTCTCACCGGTGGTGCGCTCAACGTGGCCGGTGCGCCCCCACCCGAGGGCCCTCACCCCTGTCCCCTCTCCCGCCCCCTCCCACCCCCCTCCCCGGGAGAGGGGAACCCGGTTGGAGGTCTCTTGCCGTTCTCCCTCTTCTCCCGGTGAGGGGGGTGGGAGGGGGCGGGAGAAGAGGGCCGGGGTGATGAGGGTCTTGGGCGGGGGGGGTGAGGGCCCGAGCGCCGCCCGCACCGCCCGCAGAGCCGCGCCCGTCCCCACCGACACCCGCAGGCAGCCGGCCAACCCCGGGTAGCCGCCCACGTCGCGCACCCGAATACTGCGCGCCTCCAGGGTCTCACGAATCTCCTTCGCCTTCTCCGGCGAGCCGCCGCGGACGAGGAGGAAATTGGCCTCCGACGGGAAGACCTCCAGCCCCGCCGCCGCCAGCATGGCCGCCCATTGAGCACGGCGGGCGATCAGGATCTCCACCCGCTTGCGGGCCTCCCTCTCCGCCTCCAGGGCCACGCGGCCGGAGATCACTCCGGCATGGCCCAGGTTATAGGGGAGCTTCACTTTGAGCAGCTCCGCCACCAGCCGCGGGTCGGCCAGCAGATAGCCGAGGCGCATCCCCGCCAGCGACCAGGCCTTGGAGAAAGTGCGGAACAGGACGAGATGGGGATGCCTGGCGAGGAGCGGCCGGTAATCGAACCGGCAGAATTCGCCGTAGGCGTTGTCGAGCAGGAGCGGCGCCTCCAGGCGCTCCAGCAGACGCTCCACCCGCTCCGGCGCCAGGGCGTCGCCGGTCGGGTTGTTGGGCGTGCAGAGGATCAGCGGACGGCGCGGATCGCGCTCGATCTCGGCCTCGAGCTCATCGATCGGGATGCGCAGATCGAGGCGGGGAGGAAGGAACCGGGGGACACCCGCGGCCTTGAGCACGAAGCTGCGATAGAGCCCGAAGCTCGGCTCGGCCCCCAGCACCTCGCCGCCGGGCGGAACCAGGGCCGTCAGCGTCACCGACAGCAGCTCGTTCGAGCCGTTACCCACCAGCACCCCCTCTGGCGGGTGGCCGTGCAGGCGGCCGAGGTCACGGCGCAGCTCGTCGGCGTGGAAGTCGGGGTAGCGGGCCCAGTCCGCGGCCAGCAGGCGCGCGGCCATCTCCCGCTTGTAGCGCCGCGGCAGGTCCCAGGGGACCTCGTTCTGATCCAGCTTGTGGCGGCTGGGCGTCAGGTCGAGGTGATACCGCGACAGGGCCCGCAGCTCGGGCCGGACGAAGAGCGCCGGGTCTTTCATCGGACTCTCCGCCGCGCCGACGCCGCATGGGCGGGGAGCCCCTCGGCGTCCGCCAGCGTCGCCGCCGCCGCGGCCCGATGACTCGCAGCCCCCGCCGTGAAGCGCAGGGTGTGGCTGCGGCGCAGGAAATCCTCCACCCCGAGGGCCGAGGCGAAGCGGGCGCTGCCGCAGGTGGGGAGGACGTGGCTGGGGCCGGCCACGTAGTCGCCGAACACCTCGGGTGTGGAGCTGCCGAGGAAGATGGCCCCGGCGGCGCGGACGTGCAAGGCCAGCACCTCCGCTTCGTGCCCCACGAGCTGCAGGTGCTCGGGGGCGATCCGCTCGACCAGATCGAGCGCCTCCTCCAGTCCCTCCACCACGAAGGCCGCGCCGAAATTCGCCAGCGATGCCCGGGCCGTCTCGGCGGTTGAAAGGCCGGCGAGCTGGCGGTCGACCTCGGCCGAGACGCGCCTGGCCAGCCGGGTGTCGGTCGTGATCAGCACCGCCGCGGCCTGCGGATCATGCTCCGCCTGGGCCAGCAGGTCGGCGGCCAGATCGCCCGGATCGGCGGTCGGATCGGCCACGATCACCACCTCGCTGGGACCGGCGATGCCATCGATTCCCACGTCCCCCACCACCAGCTTCTTCGCCGCCGTGACCCAGGCGTTGCCCGGGCCCACGATCTTGTCCACCCGGCGGATCGTCTCCGTGCCGTAGGCGAAGGCCGCCACGGCGTGGGCGCCGCCCATGCCCCAGACCTCGGCGACGCCCAGGCGGGCGAGGGTGAAGCGCAGGGCGGCGTTGGCGCGGTACGAGCCGGGCGGTGTCGCGACGGCGATCTCCCGCACGCCGGCCACCCGCGCGGGCACCACCGTCATCACCGCCGTCGAGGGGTAGCTCGCCCGGCCGCCCGGGACGTAGACGCCGACCCGGCGCAAGGGGGTCACCCGCTCCTCCAGCTCCACCCCCTCCTCCTCCAGCCGGTAGCCGGTGCGCACCTGGGGCGCGTGATAGCGCTCGACCGCCACGATGGCCCGCTCCAGGGCCTCGGCGAAACCGGCGGGCAGGAGGGCGGGGTCCGAGTCCGCCGGCGATGCGATCAGGGCGAGGGCAGCCGCCGATTCCGCTTCGGCGCCGTCGAGCCGGCGGGCGTAGTCGAGGAGGGCGCGGTCGCCGCGCTCGCGGACCTCGGCGACGATCTTCTCCGCCTTGCGCAGGGTCTTGGCGTCGAGCACGGAGTCGCCGCGGCGGACGAGGCGCTCGACCGCGCGGCGGCCGGCGCGGGAGCTGGGCTTGAGGACGTCGAGAGAGCTCACGAGACCACCTCCGCCGCCTCCAGGCGGCCGATCCAGTCGTTGAGGAGCGCCCGGTGACGCTGGTACGAGGCGCGGTTCACCACCAGACAGGGGGCCACCTCGGCCACCGTCTCGATCTCCACCAAGTGGTTCTCGGCCAGGGTGCGGCCGGTCTGCACGATGTCCAGGGCCAGCTCGGCCAGGCGCAGCACGGCGGCCAGCTCGATGGAGCCCGAGAGCTTCAGGATCTCGGCCCCCCACGTCCGGCCGGCCACCAGGCGCCGCGCCGTCTGCGGGTACTTGGTGGCCAGGCGCACCTGCGTCCCCGGCGCGGGCAGGGCCGGGTCGAGGCCGATGAGCGACAGGCGGGAGCGCCCTGCAAGGAGGCGCACGGGAACCAGCAGGTCGCCGTCCACCTCCTCCAGCACGTCGCTGCCGACGATGCCGCAGTCGGCGATGCCGTGGCCGACGTAGAGGGGGAGGTCCCAGTCCTTGAGCGAGAGGATCTCTACCCCCAGGTCCGGGAGCCGCCAGAGGAGGCTGCGGCCGTTGGCGTCGACGCCGTCGAGCGGAATGCCGGCGGCGCGGAAGGCCGCGAGCGCCGCCTCCAGGTTCCGCCCCTTGGGCAGCGCCAGCCGGATCACGGCCGCGCCTCCAGCAGCCGCTCCAGACTGATGGCGAATCCTACGGCTGGTATCTCCGCTCCCAGGGCTTTGAACAGGCGGTCGTAGCGCCCGCCGCCGCCCACCGGCAGGGCCGCGGGACCGGCGTAGGCGTGGAAGACGACGCCGTCGTAGTAGGAACGCTCTCCCTCGGCTGCCCCTTCGGACATTCGCGGGTCCAGGCTGTTGCAGGCGAACTCGGCAAGGTCGATCGTCAGCAACGCCTGGGGAAAGGACGCGGCGAGCTCATCGCGCAGAGCCAGGAGCCCACGCAGCCGGCCGGCGGCTTCCGGTCCCAGGTCCTCCGGCCGCTCCGGCACGCCGTTCTCCACCACCGCCAGCAGGGCAGGGCAGGCGCGGCGGACCGCGCTGCGCTCGCGCCGCGCCACCGCCGCCGCCAGGGCCGCGGGATTGGCGGCGTCCGCCGCCAGCAGCAGTTGGTCGAGGGCGCCGGCGAAGCCGAGCACCACCTGGAGGGAGCCGCCACCCACGGCGGTCGCCAGCTCCAGGAAGAGCCGCAGCACCTCCCGCTCCGCCGCCTCGCCGGGCAGGCCCAGCAACTCGGCGCCGAGCTGGTAGAACTCCCGCGCCCGGCCCGCCCGCTCCTCCTGATAGCGCACCACGTCGCCGCGGTAGTAGAGGCGCAGAGGCAGCGGCAGCGATTCGAGACGGGGGGCGAGCAACCGCGCCAGCATGGGCGTGAAGTCGGCGCGCAGGGCGAGCAGCTCGCCGTCGCGGTCCACGAAGCGGTATAGCTCCCCCCGCGAAGCCGTCGTCAGCAGTGAGTCGTAGGGCTCCACGTAGTCGAGGATGGGGAGGATCACCTCCGCGTAGCCCGCCTCCCGCAGGTGGACCACCAACCGATCCTCCGCGTCGCGGCGGCGGCGAGCGCTTTCGAACAGCAGGGCGGCGACCCCGGTGGGCAGGGCGGCGGAGACTCTCATGGCATGGTCTCCGCGATCTCCAGGCCGGCCGCCCGGCGGGCGAGGTCCAGCGGCAGGTCCCGGCCGGTCATCAGCCGGAACTGTCCCCGGGCCTGGTCGATCAGCACCTCCCGGCCGTCGACGGCCACCGCGCCCCCGGCCGCCGCCTCGGCAAGGAGGCGCGTCGGCCGGTCGAGCAGATAGACGAGATCGATCACCACCGCGCCGGGCCGCAACCGGCCGGCGTCGAAGGGCAGGGGATCGCCCACGCCGCGGCCCAGGGACGTGGCGTTGACCAGCAGACCGAAACGAGAGGGATCGAGCTCGGCGAGAGGGAGGAACGGGATTTTCAGCCGCTCGGCGGCGGCCCGGCCGCGCTCGAGATCGCGGTTGCAGATCGTCACCCGCGCCCCGGCCTTCTTGAGCCCCTCGGCCGCGGACCGTCCCGCGCCGCCGGCTCCCACCACGGCGGCCTCGAGACCGTCGATGGCGATGCCGCGGTCGCGGAGGGGGAGGACGACGCCGTCGGGATCGGTCGCCTCGGCCTCCCACACCCCATGGTTCCATACCAGCGTGTTGGCGGCGCCGATCAGGCCGGCGAGCGGGCTCTCCGCACCGGCCACGGCCAGGGCCGCCTCCTTGAACGGCGTGGTCACCGACAGGCCCCGGATGGGAAAGCCCAGGGTCTCCAGCGCGCCGTTCTCCACCACCTCCAGCCAGAAGTCGCCGAAGGCTTCGGTGTCGAAGGGTAGATACAGGGCCGGGAGCCCCAGAGCGCGATAGGCCGTGTTGTGGATGCGGGGCGACAGGGAATGGGCGACGGGGTGACCGACGATGCCGAACAGGGCCGCGGCCGGCGGCAGGTCCGGCAGGCCGTAATCGGCGCGCAGGCGCTCGATGGAGAGCTGGCCCGGCGCACCGGGGACCTCGCCCAGGGCGCCGTAGACCACCGGCGCTCCCAGGCGCGGCGCGACGAACCGAGTCCAAGCGCCGCCCGCGCCGGTGGCGAAGGCGATGACGTCGCGGCGGCCCAGCGACCGCAGGAGCTGCAATGCCGGCACCTCCTCACCCGGCTGCGTGGCCGTGGGCACCAGCTTGTAGAGCAGGGCGGGGACGACCGCCATGCGTTCGAAGGTGGCCTTCAGGCCGTCGAGGTCGGCGGCCGGACCGTGCCAGGAGAGGACCCGGCGCTCGGCCGGCACGGCCTTCAGCACCTCCGGCGACAGATCGCGCACCGCCTCGAGGTCCACCAGGTCGTAGCGGGATGCCGCCTCGATCAGCCGCCGTTTGCGCCGCTCGGCCGAGCCCTCGAAGGCGCCGCCCTCGGCGCGGCTGCGCAGGGTATAGAGGAGCCTCCCCGGGAAGAAGCGGAGAGCGGCGGGATCGAGGTCCCCCACCAGGTCGGCCCGCACCTCCAGCCAGTCGACACCGTCGAGGCCACCGAGCCCACCGAGGCCGGAGGCGAGGCTCGCGAGCCCTCCCTCGGGCACCGTCGTGACGGTCGCGACCAGCGTGGCGCGAGTCGTATCTGCGGGGGACGTCTCCAAACGAAACCTCCTTCCGGACCCGGAAGGAGGTTGACGTCAAGCGTCAGGCGGTCTCTCTCGTCCCGGGTCCGTGCGGCCGGGACAGCGTGCCCGGCTCAGCTCACGGCGTGATGATGATGCGTACGCCAAGCCCAGGCGGCGGAGATTGCGGAGCGGAGTTGGGCTTGGTTAAGCATCGTCAGGTTACCGATCAGTCGTGGAGCTTACCGCAGGAGCACAGCGGGCTGTCAAGAGCAGAGGATAGAATGCCGCGCATGGAGAGCCTGATCGCCGACCTCGTCCGCTACGGCCTGCTGGTCGTCTTCGCCAACGTCTTCCTGGAGCAGATCGGGGCTCCCATCCCGGCCCTGCCGACGCTGATCGTCTCCGGGGCCCTCGCGGCCCGGGGGCAAATGAACCTGCCCGCCCTGCTCGGCGTCGCCCTGGTGGCCTCGGTGGCGGCGGACACGATCTGGTTCCTTCTCGGCCGCTGGCAGGGGCACCGGGTGTTGAAGACCATCTGCCGGCTCTCGCTCTCCCCCGATTCCTGCGTGCGCGGCACCGAGGACATGTTCGAGCGGGCCGGCCTGCCCTCCCTGCTCTATGCCAAGTTCATTCCCGGTTACAGCACCGTGGCACCACCCCTCGCCGGAGCCATGGGCAAGACCCTCGGGGCCTTCCTGCTGTGGGACGGCTTCGGCAGCCTCCTCTGGCTCGGCTCCGGCGTGCTGCTGGGCCGCCTCTTCCACCATGCCGTCGACCAGGTCCTCGGCTACCTGGGAGATCTGGGCTTCTGGGCGCTGGTGGTGCTCGCCGTGGGGCTGCTGCTGGTGATCGCAGCCAAGTGGTGGCAGCGCACGCGGGTGCGCAAGCTGCTGAAGCTGGCCCGCATCTCCGCGGACGAGCTCAAGCGCCTGCTGGACGCGGGCGAGGCGCCGGTCCTCGTGGACGTGCGCAGCCATTCCGCCCACCTCCACGATCCGCGGCGCATTCCGGGCGCCCTGCACATGACTTTCGACGAGGTCGACTCGAAGCTGCCCGAGTTGCCGCGGGACCGCGAGATCGTCCTCTACTGTGCCTGACCGAACGAAGCCTCCGCGGCCCGTGTGGCTCGCGCTCTGATGGAACGAGGATTCACCCGGGTCCGGCCGCTTGAAGGCGGGCTCGACGGCTGGGCGGAGAAGGGCTACCTGCTCGAAGACGAAACGCTCGTCGCCATCCGCCGGCCGCGATAAAGAGAAACAAGGAGCCGATCTTGCAACGCCAGACCCTCGCCCGCGTCCTCAACCTGGTGTCCGACGAGGATCAGCAGATCCTCAATCTGTCCGTGGCGGACGCCCGCCGCCTCCTGCTGTCGCACGACCCGCGCGAGGTGCTCCGGATCCAGGGCTCTTTCGCTCTACTTGCCCGAGATGCCGGCAATCCTCAGCGAGTCTGCCTCGCCCGCAGCCTCGACCGGCCCCTGCGCTACTTCCTCGCCAAGGAGTCCGACGGCCCCCTGCTGGTGGTGGCCGATCGTATCGACACCCTGCGCGACGCGCTGGAGCGGGAGGGGCACGGCGACCAGTTCCATCCCTCCTACACCCGCATGGTCCCGGCCCATCACGTCACCGAGATCCAGCTCGTGGGCTGCCCCGACCCCAATCCGGCCTACCGGCGCTTCTTCGATCCGCCCCGGGGCGTCCTGCCGCCGGACCTCGACGCGATCGGCGAGGCCTACGTCCGCGCCCTCTGCGAGGAGGTCCGCCTGTGGCTCGCCGCCGTGCCCGAGAGGGAGCCCCTCGGCGTCCTCTTCTCCGGCGGCATCGACAGCGGCGCGCTTTTTCTCTGCCTCTACCACGAGCTCCTCGCGTCCGGGCGGAGCCCTGCCCGCCTCAAGGCGTTCACTCTCGCCGTGGATGGCGCCGGCGACGACCTGGAGCAGGCCCGGGAGTTTCTCCAGCGCACCGGCCTGCCGATGTTCGGCGAGGCCGTCGAGGTGACCAGCGCCGGGCTCGATCCCTTCGCGGCCGTGGCGGCGATCGAGGACTACAAGCCCCTGGACGTGGAGTGCGCGGCCATGAGCCTGGCCCTGCTTCAGGGAATCCGGGAGCGCTACCCCTCCTGGCGCTTCCTGGCCGACGGCGACGGCGGCGACGAGAACCTCAAGGATTATCCCATCGAGGAGAATCCCGAACTCACCCTCCGCAGCGTCGTCAACAACCGGATGCTCTATCAGGAGGGCTGGGGAGTCGAGGCCATCAAGCACTCCCTGACCTACAGCGGCGGCCTGAGCCGCGGGTGCGTCCGGGGCTACGCCCCCGCCAAGCGCCACGGCTTCTCGCTGTTCAGCCCCTACCACCGACCGCGGGTCATCGCCGTGGCCGAGGCCATCCCCTTCGCCGAGCTCGCCCAGGGCTCCCACGAAGCTCTCTACCGCCTCAAGGGCGAGGTGCTGAGCCGCGGCGTCCGGCGGGTGACGGGGCTCGACCTCCCGGTCTTCCCCAAGCGGCGGTTCCAGCACGGAGCCGCGACCCGGGAGACCTTCCGCAGTCGCTTCGGCATCCACCCCGGGCGCTACCGGAGCCACCTGCTGAGCCTCTATCCGTGACATCGCAGTGGATACGGTCGCTGCGGTCTCCCAAGCGGGCGATGGATCCCTGGGAGCCACTGGGCCACCTCTGGGAGGAGGAGCGCGCGCCGGACGGCCGCCTCCTGCCGGCTCTCACCGTCTTCCTCGCCGGAGCCGAGTGCCCGTTCTCCTGCATCTTCTGCGATCTTTGGCAGCAGACTCTGGACGGCGCCACACCACCTGGAGCCCTGCCCTCCCAGATTCGGAAGGCCCTGGCAGCGGCTGGACGGGAGCGCGAAAGAGCCGCTCTGAAACTCTACAACGCCAGCAACTTCTTCGAGCCCCGGGCGGTGCCCCCGGACGACGAGCCGGAGATCCTGGAGCTGGTCGCCCCCTTCTCACGAGTCACCGTCGAATGCCACCCGCGGCTCGTCGGCGACCGCTGCCTGCGCTTTGCGGAGCGCCTGGCCGGCTCCCTGGAAGTGGCCATGGGGTTGGAGACGGTTCACCCCCAGGCCCTCGCCCGCCTCAACAAGGAGATGACCCTGGCGGACTTCGATCGCGCTGCCGCGACCCTGCGTGGAGCCGGGATCGGGCTGCGGGCCTTCGTGCTGGTGGCGCCGCCGTTCGTGCCGCCGGAGGAGGCGGTCGAGTGGGCTGTGCGCTCCGCCGAGCACGCTTTCACGCAGGGCGTGGAGCGGGTTTCGCTGATTCCGGTCCGCGGCGGGAACGGCGCGATGGAGGCCCTCCGGGACGCCGGGGACTTCACCCCGCCCCGCCTCGATCAGCTCGAGGAGGCCTTGGAGCTCTGTCTCGCTCTGGAGCAGGGAATCGTGACCGCGGATCTGTGGGACGCCCGCCGGTTCGCGAGCTGCGCCGAATGCACGGACGCGCGCCTCGCCCGGCTCGACCGCATGAACCGCTCTGGCCAGCCTGAGCCGCGCCTCGCCTGTACCACCTGTAAGGGGAATTGAACCTTGCGGATCGCCATCGTCGGCTCGGGCTTCGCGGGATCGATCCTCGCCCGCATCCTCCAGATCCAGGGGCACCGGGTGCTCCTCCTCGACCGCCATCGCCACCCCCGCTTCGCACTGGGCGAGTCCTCCACGCCCCTCGCCGCCCTCTGCCTGGAGCGGCTCGCCGAACGCTACGGCCTGGAGGACCTCCACGCCCTGGCCGCCTGGGGCCGCTGGCGGGAGCGGCTGCCCCACCTGCGCCGGGGCCTCAAGCGCGGCTTCACGTTCTACGGCCACTCTCCCGGCCGGCCCTATTCCAACGGCGCATCGAATGAGCGGCGGCTCCTGGTGGCGGCCAGTCCCTCGGATGCCATCGCGGACACCCACTGGCTGCGGGAGGATGTGGACCACCACCTCGTCCTGGAGGCCGGTCGGGCCGGAGCCGAGGTCCTGGAAGAGGGGGAGCTGAGCAGCGTGGAATCCGCGCAGGGAGCATGGCGCCTCGCCGGCAGGCACAAGGGACGCGACGTCCGCTTCAACGTCGACCTGATCGTCGACGCCTCCGGCCCCGGCGGCTTCCTGGCCCGGCACCTCCCCATCGAACGAGTCGAGACCGAGCCGCACACCACCCTGATCTTCGGACACTTCGAAGGGATAGCCGACTTTGCCGAGGTCGCAGGCGGCGCGGTCCTGCCCGAAGGCCCCTATCCCGACGAGCAGGCGGCCGTCCATCACATCCTGGAGGAAGGATGGATGTACGTCCTCCCCTTCGACCACGGCACGGTGAGCGCCGGCTTCGTGATCGCGGAAGGCCGCGCCCGGGCCGCCTTGGCGTCTCATACCCCGGATCAGGCCTGGGAACAACTCCTCGCCCGCTACCCCACGCTGCGGGACCAGTTCGCTCCGGCCCGCCCCGCCAGGCCGATCGGCAAGATCCCTCGCCTCCAGCACCGCCTCGCACAGGCCGCCGGAGACGGCTGGGCCCTCCTCCCGCACGCCTACTGCTTCCTCAGCCCCTTGTTCTCGACCGGGATCGCCTGGAGTCTGCTCGCCGTCGAGCGGCTGGCCTTTCTCCTGGAACGGGGCCCCCAAGGGCTCCAACGCTACGGCGATCTCCTGAGCCTGGAGGCAGACCACATCCAGAAGCTCGTCGCCGGGGCCTACGCCACGATGGGAGATTTCGACCGCTTCGCCGCCGGCTCCCTCCTCTACTTCGCCGCTGCCAGCTTCGCCGAGGCCAGCCAGCGCCTCCTCCCTGGACCCGCGGACGGCTGGGCCTGGAGCGGCTTCCTGGGCAGCACCGATCCGGTAGTGCGGAAGATGCTCGACCGCGTCCTCGCCGGCCTCCAGGAGCCCGGCTTCGAGGAGGAGGAGATTCGGCAGATCATCGCACCGCGGAACCTGGCGGGCCTTGCCGATCCAGCGCGGAACCGACTGTATCCGGTGGACCTGGAGCTCTTGATCGCAGGAGCCGGATTGCTGGGGCTGACGGCGGAGGAGATTCGGCGGGAAATCCCCCAGTTACGGGGGGGACGATAGCTCCACGGGGGCAGATCTCACATCGGATGTGACCGATGGACCGTCGTGCCCTTACGATTTTCCGTCGTACGCGGCGCATTTCCATCGTACGCGGACAACGGCGCGTCGAACGTGGACGATGAACCGTTGTCCCCTTACGATGACGAGGGTAGGTGGCACTCCTTCAGGCCTGCCTCCGGACCGTGCGGGAGGCGATCGATGATGTTGACGCTCAAAGCCAGGCGGAGTCGCTTGACAGCAAATGAGAAAACTGTTATACTGATATTATGGATTCCATTCTCGATCATCATTCTTCCCGGTTGCAGCAGAGTCTCAACCTCCTGGCTGGCTTCCTCCATCATACCAAATCGAACGGGCGGCCCGGCGTCGTCTTCCTCCTGGGAGCCGGCTGCTCCATGCAATATGGACTCCCGGGATTCCACGAGCTCCTCAGCAGGGTTTGCTATGACCTCCATGGTAAAAAGGAGTTGGAAAATCCTAACCTTGATACTCTTCGACGTGAGCTCGATTACTATTGGAAGAACGAAGAGGTAGACCGAAAGCGCGCCATTCTGAGAAAGCACCTGGGTTATGTGAAGGGCCGGGATTGTCCTGGTTACCGCCGCCTCGCGAACCTGATGAAGGAAGGAATGGTTCACGCAACGATCACAATGAATTTCGATAGCTTGCTAGAGGAAGCCTGCGAGTGTGAAGGATTTTCATCGCCGCCAATTCACAAAATTCATGGCTCTCTGCGGGAGGACGGCGAAGAGCCCGTGATCTCGATTGAAGAGAGCGAGTTCTACTTGAAGCCGAAGGCCAAACGATTGCTCAAAGAGCTCCTGCTCCAAAACCATGTCGTCGTTCTTGGTTACTCAGGAATCGATACCAAGATTACAAGTATCTGTTTACCGGCCTACTCCGCAGGTAGTGGGAGCCTCTGGTAGGCCGGAGCGCTCAGTAGGGGCGGCCTCGGGCTTTCGCGGGTAACGGCTTGGAG
>JAJKHS010000159.1 GCA_021154885.1 Thermoanaerobaculum sp. | reverse complement strand
GTCTGGACGGGCGGGAGGGGGCGCGACCCGCCCTGCAACGACGAAATGTCCCCACCAGGGCGGGTCGAGCCCCCAACCTGCCGTCCAGACCCGCCCCTACCTTAAGCGTCGAGGCCAAAGTTAGCGCCTATGCCCCTGTCCCCTCTCCCGCCCCCTCCCAACCCCCCTCCCCGGGAGAGGGGAACCCGGTTGAAGCGGTCTTGCTGGTCTCCCTCTTCTCCCGGGGAGGGGGGTTGGGAGGGGGCGGGAGAAGAGGGCCGGGGTGATGAGGGTCTTCCGCCCGCGCCGTACTCGCCAGCACTTTAGGACTTCCTTCGCCGCCGCATCTGTTCTACCCTTGTCACCAGAGAAACACACGCCTCAGCGGTGTTGAGCCGCGAGGTCCTTCGCATTGATTGGATCGTAGGCGGCTCGCTCGCGGCCGTGCCGGCCGTCGAGATGCGGCCATCCGAAAGGAGCTCTGCCACCATGCCTTTCTTCAACTCTCGCCGTGGTCTGACGGCCCTCACTCTTGCCACCCTGCTCTCCACCTCCCCCGTTCTCGCTCAAGGCCGGCCCCAGGCGCGGATGGCCCGGACGGCGCGTCCGGCGGGAGCCGTCCCCCAGCTCGGCCTGCTCGACCTCTTCCAGGACGCCCTCTCCCGCCTCGTCGCCAGCGCGACGAGCACTCCGCCCACCAGCAAACAACCGGGCGACGCAGGCGTCCGCATCGATCCGGAAGGCTCCACCACTCCCCCCTCTCCGGGTCCCGTGATCGGTCCTCCCTGACCTCCCTCGCCTCTCCGGGCCGGCGGTTGGCGCCTCCGGCCCGGAGGGCCGCGTCGAGTTGCCTATTCGCAGAAGGCGGGCGAGGTGCAGGCGCAGGTCGCGAAGCAGACCGTGTTGGCGTCCGATCCGCACTGAGCCGGGCACGTGGGGGGATACGAGAACCCTCCGGCGACCTCGGGCAGACGGGCCTCCGCGAGAGACCACAAAGTCTCGCGGCTGAGCTCGAGCTTCTTCTGAAGCCTCTTCTTCATGGTGGGCTCCTCCTTGGCCACGTAGTCTACGACGAGATCGGGTTCCGGAGCCGGGGTCCAGTTCAAGAAAGGCACCCCTCCGGAGTCCTCCGCCTCCAGCCCGTAGGGCGGCATACTCCTGGCCCAGGGCGCTCCTCCTGGGCTTCCCGATTTGGAACGCGGTGCGTTCCGAATCTGGCCGGCGAACCAGCATTCCCGAATTGTGACGCGCTGCGTCACGAATTGAGCCTACAGCCACGCCGAGGTCCCCGGTACTTCATCTGGAGGTCCTGCGCGGGCAGGTCGAGCAGGCGCTCGCTCGGCGATTGAGGTATTCTAGCTCCTCGGTACACAGGCCGGGGGCCGAAAGGATTGAGCGTCCCATGATCAAGGTCAGTCTCAAAGAAGCTGAAGCGCATCTCGGTCAGTTGATCGAGAAGGTGGCCGCCGGGCAGGAGGTGGTCATCACCGGCAATGGCGGCTCCACCGTCCGGCTCGTGGCTCTCGCCCAAGAAGAGGAAAACGAGCAGAGCCCGTCCAACCGACCGGCCAAGACCGTGGGGCGGGCACTGGACCACTTCATCGGCACCTGGACGGCGGAGCAGGAGGCAGAGCTCCTCCAAGCCGTCGAGGTCTTCGAGCGCGTCGACGAATCCTTCTGGGCAGATCACTGCTAATGCAACCCTATTTCTATGCTGACAAGCTCGATCTCCTCAAATGGGGATCTATAGTCTCCATTGCCAAGCATGAAAGTATATCCTATATTCTGCAGGTCGGCCGCTACGACCTATCATCTACCATCTTTCCGAGAGCTTCGCTGTCGATGAGGATGTCTGGCAGCACTTCCGAAGCCCGAAGAACATCGAGAGGTTTGGTGAAAAGATCGGACTCCACATCGAATATCTCGAAGAGGAGGTCGGCAGAGGCCGTGGAAAGAGGATGGCCTATCTTAAGTTGCTCCTTACAAAGATCCAGAGCAAGTCAACCCTAAAGAAGATCCTGCTACTTGATCCAGACACAGGCATAGAGCCCCCCGTAGCTAACCATACTCATGTAACAAAAAACGAAATTGCGGCCGTATGGAGTGAGCTCAGCTCAGGCGATTGGCTTTCTGTTTATCAGCATCGACCGATGAGGCCCAAGACAGACTGGATTCGCCAAAAGGCGGAGATCTTTGAAAAAACTTGTGGAGCAACACCCTCTCGTACCTACACGGCGACGCTCCGCGACAGGAATTTTCCCGCGGTGCTGTTTGCCGCTGCAAAGTAGCAGGTGGCACGTACTACAGCCTCACCCACTCCCGATGTCGCCGCAACGCATCCAGGCTCGGCCATAACGCCGGGTTCGCAGGCTCTCGAAGCCGGGTTCCCGCGAGCTCTCGATAGGCGGTAAAGCTGAGGCTTGACGCAATAATGACTTTCATCGACTCAGCCTCCACCGCGATCAATCCCAAATCGAAAAGAGTGTGAACATCAGCACGGAGTAGCAATCCATTCTGAACGTTGTTCGTCTCGGGCCCAAGATAAGGCATGATGTGGGCCGCTTCGAGAGCCTCGACAGCATCGCAGCCGGTTATGGCGCAACGCCGCCCATAGGCTTCTAACAGCCTTTCCCGGAACTCCTGCTGGCCACGTCGTCGAACGATCTGCGCCAGAGCCCTCTCCCTGGCATCGACGATGCTGTCCGCGTCAAAGGCTCGGCTTTGTACGGCTGACCGTCGCTGCTCAGCCGTGAGCAACTCGATCTCGGTCTCTGTGCTCGGCGAATGCGCGAGATCATCTCGTCCGAATCCCTCAAAAAAGAAATAACCTCCGTCCCATCCTGAGACAAGGGCGAGCCCCAGTACTTGATAACGAACCACGGGCTTGGGCTTGGTCTGGCGCATCACGCCGATGGGTACTAAGTCTTGCCAGCACCTCTGAAGGCCGCGATTTGTGTACTCGGAGTCCCGCTCTTTCGGATCGTCATTCTCCTGGAAGTAGCCGTAAGTCCAGGTCCCGTCATCCCGGAAGATCGGTCCCTTCTCTGGATACCGGCTCTTGAGGACCTGCCTCGCGCTGAGGGCGTAGTTGGACCAAGCTGGTTTGTAGATCCCCTTCGCTCGGGTGGCGAGGAAACTGGCACCTTCCGCAGTCTCAATCTCGGCTGGCCAAGGCTGCTCGGTGCCCGCGTAACGATGGAACCACTCCAGGGCGGCGCGATGCCGCACAGGAAGCTGGGCGAGCAGGTCCTGAAGCGCTTCCATGCATCGATCTCTGGGGTTAGCAACCCGAGAGATAGCATCGCTACTCAATGGAGATCAATGGCGTAAGCAAGGAACTTGCAGGTCCAAAAGGCCTGTTCCGTCGCGGGCCAATGTCATCCATGGCCGAAAAGTAATGCGTAATACCCCTAGCCGGAGTTGTAGTTACGGATTCCAATCTCCACATCTCGCTTCATATTGGACACCCCTAAAGGTTATGATTAGGTGTCCACTGAAAGTGCGCGGATTCCATCGGCCATACGGGACCGGTCCGTCCTGCGCGTTTTGCTCCTCAGGAGGTATTCCATGCGCAAGATCCTCTTCCTATCTTTCTTGTTCGCTCTCGGTCTCGCGGTCTCAGCTCAGGCTCAGCGGGGCTGCTGCTCTCACCACGGCGGCGTTTGCGGCTGCGCTTGCTGTGACGGCAGCCCGCTCTCGGACGTCTGCCGGCCTTTCTTCCCTTGCGGAGGGGGAGGGGGTGGCGGCTCCAAGCCGACAGCGCCGTCGTCCCTTCAGGCATCCGCTCTTTCGGGAACGCGGTGCTCTCTGAGCTGGATCGACAATTCGTCGGATGAAACGTCGTTCCGCATCGAGGCGAGAAGCTCGCAGCAGTTCTCTTTCGAGGAAGTCGGATCGGTATCGGCGAACGTCACCACCGCTACCATCGGTGGGCTGACACCGGAAACCGCCTATGCCTTCCGGGTCCGAGCCCGGGGAGCGAACGGAGATTCCAACTATACCAACGAGACAACTGTGACGACCCCGGCATCGGTCTCGGCCTGCGTGGCTCCCACCCTGTGCTTCGCCGGCGGCCGATTCAAGGTCGAGGCCCGCTGGCAGACTCGCGACGGCGCCTCAGGCGGTGCCACCGTGGTGCGTCTCTCCCCTGATTCTGGATACCTGTGGTTCTTCTCCGCCACGAACGCCGAGGCCGTCTTCAAGGTGATCGACGCCTGCTCTCTCAACAACTCGTTCTGGTTCTTTGCCGGCGGGCTGACGGACGTGCAAACGGTGATCACCGTCACGGACAGTGTTTCTGAACGCGTGAAGACCTACACCAATCCCCAGGGGACGCCGTTCAAGCCGATCCAGGACACGTCGGCGTTCCCCTGTCGGTGAGGTCACGAGAAGTGGGTTGGGAGCCTGGGGCTTCCTGATTTGGAACGCAGTGCGTTCCGAATTTGAGCTGGACCCGCTACCAACGCCCCGCGGGCGCGTCATGGCAAGGGGGACTCTCCTCTCCGGCTCGGAGACGCCCCAGCGGGTTCCCCGCAGGGCGTCTCTACATTAAGGGAGACGGGCCGGACCTGTCCGGTTGCAGCGCTCTCGGTGCGGCTCCAAATTCGGATACTATTGGCGGTCAGGGAAGACTCCGGTGCCACAACTCTGCGCCAAACGGCGCGAGACGAGCATCGCTTTACGCGACAAGGTGAGGAGCCTGTGAAGAAGAAGGCCAGCAAAGAGACCTCGGCTCTGGCGGCTCCGCCGGCTTTCGACGGACTGCTCGGGCAGTTGCGCATTCTGATTCAGGAGGCCCGGCAACAGGCCCTGCGTGCAGTGGACGCGGTGCAGGTGCGGACCTGCTGGGAGGTGGGACGGCACATCGTGGAGTTCGAGCAGGGCGGGGTGGACCGCGCCGCGTATGGAGCGCGGTTGCTCCCGCAACTGGCGGGCCGCCTGACGACGGAGTATGGGAAAGGGTTCGACGCCTCCAACCTCCGCTACATGAGGCTGTTCTACCAGGCATTCCCGAAGTGTGACGCACTGCGTCACGAATTGAGCTGGACGCACTACCGCACCCTGCTGCGGGTGGAAGACCCCAGGGCCCGGGAATGGTACATGGCGGAGGCGGCCCGACAGAACTGGAGCACGCGCGGCCTGGAGCGACAGATCGGCACGCTCTACTACGAGCGGCTGCTGGCCAGCCGGGACCGCCATCTCGTGAGGAAGGAGGCGGCAGGAAATCTGGCCGCACAGGAAGTGACACCCCGCGATTTCGTCCGCGATCCCGTGCTGCTGGAGTTCCTGGGGCTGCCGAATACGGGCAAGCTGCTCGAGTCGACGCTGGAGGAGGCGCTGATCGAGAACCTGCAGTCCTTTCTCCTGGAGCTCGGCAAGGGCTTCGCCTTCGTCGCCCGGCAGCAGCGCATCAGCACGGAGTCGAAGGACTTCTATCTAGACCTCGTTTTCTACAACTACCTGCTCAAGTGCTTCGTGCTCTTCGAGCTCAAGGCGGGCGAGCTGACTCATCAGGACATCGGCCAGATGGACATGTACATCCGCATGTACGACGAGCAACGGCGCGGCCCCGGAGACAATCCGACAGTCGGTATCATCCTCTGCGCTCAGAGGGACGCTTCCGTGGTGCGGTATTCCGTCCTGCACGGCAGCGAGCAACTCTTCGCCAGCAAGTACCGGCTGGTGCTGCCGTCTGAGGAGGTGCTGAGGGCCGAGCTGGATCGCGAGCAGCGGCATCTGCTCGCAAGCGACGGACACGCCCCCTCCTCTCCTGCTAGGCTTCCCGCGACTCAATCCCAGGAGACGCCCCCATGACCGAAACCCTTGCCCGGCCCGCCAATCGCGCCAATGACGTCACGTCCGACGGCCGGGATCATCCGCTGGAGCTGGACACGGACGCGATGCGCGGGCTGGTGGAGGCGGCGCTGGAGCGGATCGTGGCCCACGTCTCGTCCCTCCCCCGCCAGCCGCTGTCCGACACCCGGGGCGGCGCGGAGCTGGCGCGCACGCTGGCCGAGCCTCTCCCCGAGACGGGCACGCCCGCGGCCGAGCTGCTGGACCTCCTCTTCGATCGCGCCGTGCCCCTCTCCTACAACACGGCGAGCCCCGGCTATCTGGCCTACATTCCGGGGGGCGGTCTGTTCCATGCCGCGGTGGCGGACCTCATCGCCGACTCGGTGAACCGCTACACGTCCATTTTCACCATGGCTCCCGCCCTCGCCCGCCTGGAGGCCAACGTCGTCGACTGGTTCTGCCAGCTCGCCGGCCTCCCCAAGGAGGCCCGGGGGACGCTCACGACGGGCGGCTCGCTCGCCAATTTCACCGCCCTGTTCACGGCCCGGCGCGAGCGCCTGCCCGACGACTTCCTCTGCGGAGTGATCTACGCCTCCACGGAGGCCCATCACTCGGTGGCCAAGGGCGCCCTCCTCGCCGGCTTCCCGGAGCGGAACATCCGCGCCATCCCCACCGACGAGCGCTTCCGCCTGCGGGTGGACGCCCTGGAGGCGGCCATCGCCGAAGATCGCGCCCAAGGGCTCACCCCTTTCCTCGTCGTCGCCAGCGCCGGCACCACCAACACCGGCGCCGTCGATCCGCTGGAGGAGGTGGCGGAAATCTCCGCCCGCGAGAAGCTGTGGCTGCATGTGGATGCCGCCTATGGCGGATTTTTCCTCCTGACGGAGGAGGGCAAGCGGACGCTGCGGGGAATCGAACGGGCGGACTCCATCGTCCTCGATCCCCACAAGGGGCTGTTCCTCCCCTACGGTACGGGCGCCGTGTTGGTGCGGGACGGCCAGGCCCTGCACCGGGCTCACGCCCTCACGGCGGATTACATGCCCCATATGCAGAACGATCCCGATCTCGTGGACTTTTGTCTCTATTCGCCGGAGCTGTCGCGGCCGTTCCGGGGTCTGCGGGTGTGGCTGCCGTTCAAGATGCACGGCGCCGGCGCCTTCCGTGAACAGCTCGAGGAGAAGCTCGCCCTCGCCCGCCTGGCCGCGGACCGCATCCGGGCCATGGAGGGGATGGAGATCCTCGCCGAGCCCCAGCTCTCCCTGCTCGCCTTCCGCCTCGTGCCGCCCGGCATGGACGATCCAGCCGATCCGGAGGAGCTCAACCGTCTCAATCAGCGGCTGTTGGAGCGGGTCAACGCCCGCCAGCGGGTGTTCCTGACCAGCACGATGCTCGGGAACCGTTTCACGCTGCGCATCTGCGTCCTCTCCTTCCGCACCCATCGCGACCGGATGGAGGAGGGGCTGGAGGACCTGGAGGCGGCGCGGCGGGAGGTGCTCGGCGTCAGCGGATGACCGCCGCCTTGATCATCCCCAGCACGCCGGCCCGGATCATGGCGACCGAGATGGCGGCCAGAAAGAGGCTGGCCACCTTGGCGATGGCGCGGGAGACGGCCGGACCGGCGAAGCGGCCGATGTGCGGGCTGGCCAGCAGCGTCAGCAGGACGAGGAGCATGTTGACGATCAGCGACAGCAGGGTCGGGGCATAGCCGAAAGCCTCGCGGGAGACGAGGATGGAGGTGATGGCCGCCGGTCCCATGATCAGCGGGATGCCGATGGGGACGATGCCCACTGAGGCGGGGTCGTCCTCGCCGCCGCCCGTGGGGTCCCGCCGCCGGAAGTCGCCGAAGATCAGGTTGGAGATGCTGAGCACCAGGAGGATCAGCCCGCCGCCCACGCGCAGGTCGTTGACGGTGATGCCGAGCAGCGAAAAGATCAGTTGACCG
The DNA here is from genome assembly GCA_021154885.1 of Thermoanaerobaculum sp. Lineage (GTDB taxonomy): Bacteria > Acidobacteriota > Thermoanaerobaculia > Multivoradales > UBA5704 > DATARR01. Next base: position 77,901 of record JAJKHS010000159.1, on the reverse strand, counting down.
GCGAAGAGGATCAGCACGGCGATGACGAGCGCGGTGACCATGGCCTGCAGGGTCAGCCGCTGGCGTTCAGCCCTGGTGAGGTTCTCGGTGACGCTCAGGTAGATGGGGATGATGCCGGGAGCGTTGATCGCCACGAAGAGCGGCAGGAAGCTTTCGATGTAGGGGTTCATGGGCGGGGGTCGGGAGCGCGGGAGGAGCATATCGCGCGGAAGAAGAAGCGAAGAAGAAGAAAGAGAAGAAAAAGAAGCGGAGTAAGTAGGCCGGCGGGACGCCGGCGGTCCCAGGGGAGGGCCTCACGATCCAGACGGATGCGCTCCCGGCACCTCGGTCGGCGGGGCCGGTTTCTCTCCTGCCACCTGGATCACGTTCACCACCGACTTGACGCCGTCGGTATGGACGGCGAGCCTTTCGGCGGTGGCGCGCTCGGCGGCGGAGGCGACCTTGCCGCTGAGAGTCACACGGCCGTCCACCGTGTTGACGCTGATGTGGAGGGATTTCACCTCGGGGTCGGCCACCAGCTTGGCCTGGACCCGGGCGGTAATGCCGGCGTCGTTCAGGACCTCGCGGGCCACCGGGCCGACCTTGGCGTTCACCTTCTCGGCGCCGCGCTGGATTTCGCCGCCCACCTGATTGGCTCCCTGCGCGAGCTGGTGGCCGGCGACCTTCAGATCCTTCTGGGCCTCCTGGAACTTCTGATCGACCTTCTTGCCGTCGACGTGGATCTCGGGGTTTCCCTGCGCGTCGCGCCGGGTGGTGATGGCACTGTCCGGCTGGTTGCAACCGGCCAGCGGGACCAGGACCAGCGACGCGGCGAACAGGATCGGGATGGCTCTCTTCGTCATGGCATGTCTCCTTGGAGAGGTCGCTCTCCTGCCCGGGAAGGGTGCAAGTTCTGCACCCGGTTCGGCGGGAGCGCCAAGGCAAAAAAAAGGGGGGAGGCGACTGATCTCTCAGATTCAGGACGCCTCCCCTTCAGGGAGGGGCCGCGAAAGGCTGTTTCGCGCCTTACTGCGTTGGCTCTCCCAGGGTGCCTTTCCCTGGGGCAGCCGGCCTCATCGGACGACCGGCTGCATCCCGGAAAATTTGCAGATTTTGTGCCACGGCAACGTCACCCGACCGCGGACTTTCCAAACACCCCTCTGGGATCCCGCTCAGATCTTCACCTTCCGGCTCACCAGCACCTGATCGCCGTCCTGGATGGTGATGGCATTCCTCGGCCGCGCCGCGAGCAGCGCCTGGGCGCTGGGCGGCAGTCCGAAGGAACGGTCGATCGCATACCACTCCTGAGGCTGCGTCGCGCCGAGCACGACCTCCCACTCGGAGCCTCCGGGCGGCAGGGTGAAGTTTGAAAAAAAGCGCCAACGGGGAGGGCCGCCGCCCGGTGACCTGCTGTCGAGCACGAGGAGGGCGTGTCCGTCGATCTTCACGGACTCGAGGAGGGCCTCGGGCGGGATGGCGATGCTGCCCACCAGCGCTCCACGCGGCGAGGTCAGGTGCAGGCGCAGGTGCCGCCGGCCTCCGGTGATCGCATCCTCCAGCACCTTCAGCTCCGGCCCGGGGGCGTTGAGGGGCGGAGCCGGGGCGACCAGGGTCCGGGCCATGGGCGACGACCAGGGGTATGGCGGCACCGGGCTCTGGCCGAAGGTCGCCGCCTGGCGCATGGCTGGGGGGAACGGCGGCGCGCCGCGCACCACCCAGCGGCTCTCGCCGGTGCCGGCGTCCTCATGGAGCTCCACCACGATGTTGCGTGGTACCTCCGGAGAGTTGGACGGCGTGACCAGGGTCAACACGGCGCCGAGCACGGCCCCGGCCGCGGCGGCGAGGGGCAGCCATCGGCGGCCCAGGGCGCCGGCCGGGCCCACCAGAGGGATGAGGGGACTGAAGACGAAGGCCAGCGCCACCGAGGTCACCGCCAGCCCGATGAGGCCGAGCCCCAGATAGAGAGAGCCCAGGAAGGGCAACCAGAGCAGCGCCACCACCAGGGCGGGGAGGAGGGTCGCCGCCAGCCGCCCCGCGGCCGAGCCGCCGCCGGCGTAGACGGCCACGCCCACGATCCCCGCCACCAGCGCCGCCGGCAGGAACAGATAGCTCACTCCGGGTAGCAGGATGCCGGTGACCAGCCCGAGCAGCGACCAGCCGGTCCACACCCCGGCCCACAGCCCCGCGGACCCGAACCGCCGGCCCAGAAGACCCGCCAGCACCAGCGTGACGGCGAGGCTCGCCAGCCAGAACGCCATGCTGACGGACAGCGGCCGGGCGATCCAGGCCGAATGGAAGGCGCGGCCCACGAGCGCCATCAGGCCGTACGCCACCCCGAAGCAGAGGACGGCGGCGAGCAGCGGCGCCACCACGCCCAGCACCACGGCGCCCCAGGTGACGAGGCCCCGGCGGCGGCCAAGCCACGCCGCGGCCAGGCACAGGACCAGGGCCAGAATGCCGAGCAGCGGGCTCAAGCCCTCCCGCCAGCGCACCACCGTGAGGTGCAGCAGGTCGAAGAACACCGCGTTGCCAGCCGGCGGATTGGCGAGGTCTCCCGCGGCCAGGCCGCGCACCGCCGCCAGAGCGTTGTCGCCTTGGTGCTGGAGGCTGGCCGCCGAGGAGTGCGCCAGATCGTCCAGGGCCGTGTGGTAGTAGCTCGGATTGTCGATGAAGGCGAAGTTCAGCCCCGGCAGACCGCGCTTCAGGAACACCGTCAGGTCGGTGTCGTTGGGCATGAACTTGTAGATGGTGGAGAACAGCGAGCTGGTGAACGGCCGCGGCGCCCGGGAGGCGTAGGCGTCGATCAGCCAGGCGTCCTGGCCGCTGGTCTGGAACATCAGGCTGGGGCCGCCGGTGCCCCGGGCCTCCAGGTTCACCATCGCGCCCACCGATGCCGCGTCCGGGCTGCTCTCGGCGAAGTCCCGGGCTCCCAGGAGTCCCTGCTCCTCGCCGTCGTCGAGCAGGATGAGGACGGGGTTGCGCAACGGCGGGCCGGCTTTGAGCACGCGGGCGACCTCGAGGATCGCGGCCACGCTCGTCAGGTCGTCGCTCGCCCCCGGACCGGCGGGCACCGAGTCGTAGTGCGCGGTGAGCATCACGGCCTTGCCCTTCTCCTGTCCCGGCAGGCGCGCCAGCACGTTCCACACCTTGGCGCAGCCCCATCCGGCCTGGCACATGAAGCCCTCCTGGACCTCCGGCGCGTACCCCACCGCCCGGAGCTGAGCCAGCACCCGCTCGCGCACCCGGGCGTTGGCCGCCGAGCCCACCGGATGGGGCACCCCGTCCCCCACCAGAGTGCGGAGGACCTCTTCCGCGCGGCCGGCCGAGAACTCCGCCGGCGGCGCATCCTTCGGCTTCGGCGGCGGCGGCCCGCCCAGCGAAGTCACCAGCAGCAGCGCCAGCGCGAGCATCGCCAATCCTGCGATCAGCCCCCCGCCGCCCCGCGGCTCCCCCGGTCCGACGACACCTCTGGTTCCACCCTGCTCGGCCATGGACGATCTCCCGCGGCATCCCGCCGCTAGTCAAAGGAATTTCCTGGCCGGGGATTCTAGCAGGCCCTCATCACCCCGGCCCTCTTCTCCCATCGCCCTCCCCCCAACCGGGAGAAGAGGGAGAAAGGCAAGAACCCTCCAGCCGGGTTCCCCTCTCCCGGCCGGCGGGAGGGCGGTGGGAGAGGGGACAGGGGCGAGGGCTCTGGGCGGGGGGCGCGAGACCGGGATTGACGCGCAAGGCCCGCCTTCAATACCCTCCCTCCCTGATGACCTCCGGCTCAGACGACCTCCTCTTCGGGCGGATCGCCCTGCACTACAAGCTCGTCACCCGCGAGCAGCTCGTCGCGGTGGCCGAGTGGCAGGCGCGGGAGGGGAGCGCGCGCCGGTTGGGCGAGATCCTCGTCGAGCGGGGCTTCCTGACGCCGCAGCAGCTCGAGCAGCTCCTCGCCGTCCAGCGCGAGTACGTGGCCAAGCAGCAGGCCCAGGCCGCCGCCGTCGCCGCCACCCCGGCAGAGCCCGCCGCGCCCAGGGCGCCCTCCCTGCGCGACTTCGCTCTCGACTCGCCCCGCGGCCTGGACCGCCTCCTGGCCCACACCCTGCGCAGCGGCGCGAGCGACCTCCACGTCCACAGCGGCGCCGCCGTCAAGCTGCGCACCCACGGCCAGCTCGCCGACCTCGCCCCCGAGCCCGTGGACGCGCAGACCACCGAAAGGCTGGTGCTGGAGATCCTCGATCCCGAGCAGACGGCGGTCCTGCGCGAGAAAGGCCAGGTGGACTTCGCCTACGAGCTGGCGGACGTCGGCCGGTTCCGCGGCAGCGCCTACCGCCAGCAGCGGGGCATGGACGCCGTCTTCCGGGCCATCCCGCCCCGGCCGCCGACCCTGGAGGAGCTCGGCCTCCCCTCCTCGCTCGCCCGCTTCGCCAATTTCCACCAGGGCATGGTGCTGCTCACCGGCCCGGCCGGCTGCGGCAAGTCCTCGACTCTCGCCGCCCTGCTCAACATCATCAACGGCGAGCGGCGCGACCACATCATCACCATCGAGGACCCCATCGAGTACATCCACCCTTCGCAGCAGTGCGTGGTCAACCAGCGCCAAGTGGGTCCCCATACCAGCTCCTTCGCCCGCGCCCTGCGCGGCGCCCTGCGCGAGGACCCGGACATCATCGCCATCGGCGAGCTGCGCGACCTGGAGACCATCTCCCTGGCCCTGACCGCCGCCGAGACCGGCCATCTCGTCCTCGCCACCCTGCACACCAACAACGCCATCCGCACCATCAACCGCATCCTCGGCGTCTTCCCGCCGTCGCAGCAGGACCAGATCCGCACCATGGTCTCCGAGTCGCTGCGCGCCGTCGTCTCCCAGCGGCTGGTGTCCCGGGCGGACGGCAACGGCCGGGTGCCGGCCCTCGAGATCCTGGTGGTCAACAAGGCGGTGGGCAACCTGATCCGCGAGAACAAGACCTTCCAGATCAAGTCCGTGCTCCAGACCGGCGCCTCGCACGGCATGTGCCTGCTCGACGCCTCGCTCGCCGACCTGGTCAAGAAGGGCTTCATCACCCGCGAAGAGGCGATGAAGCAGGCGGACGAGCCGCAGAAATTCGCCGGGTGACGGTACCTGCGAGAGGAAACGCCATGGCCCGCATCGACGAGCTGTTCCACTACCTTCGCGACAACAAGGGGTCCGACCTGCACCTCGCGGCCGGCCTGGAGCCACGCATCCGCGTCCACGGCTCCCTCGAAGCCGTCCGCGGCTGGAGCGTGCTGACGCACGACGCGCTGCTCTCCCTGCTGCGGGAGATCGCCACCGACGCCCAATGGGAGGACTACCAGGGGTGCGGCGACCTCGACTTCGCCTACGGCCTGGAAGGCCTGGCCCGCTTCCGCGCCAACTTCCTGCGCCAGGAGAACGGCTGCGGCGCCGTCTTCCGCATCATCCCGGAGACCATCGTGCCGCTCGAAGAGCTCAACCTGCCCAGGGCGATCGAGAGCCTGGCCCATCTGAAACAGGGGCTGGTGCTGGTCACCGGCCCCACCGGCTCGGGCAAGTCCACCACCCTCGCGGCGATCATCGACCGCATCAACACCACCTACCAGAAGCACATCGTCACCATCGAGGACCCGGTGGAGTTCGTCCACAGGGACAAGCTCTCCGTCTTCTCCCAGCGCGAAGTGGGGACCGACACCGAGAGCTTCGGCGCCGCCCTGCGCGCCGCCATCCGCCAGGACGCCGACGTCATCCTGGTGGGTGAGATGAGAGACCTGGAGACGATCGCGCTGGCCATCACCGCCGCCGAAATGGGCGCCCTGGTCTTCGGCACGCTGCACACGAACGGCGCGGCCAACACCGTCGACCGGCTGATCGACGCCTTCCCCGCCGAGGAGCAGTCGCAGATCCGCACCACCCTCGCCGAATCGATCGCCGGCATCGTCTCCCAGCTCCTGCTGAAGACCGCGGACGGCAAGGGCCGCTGCGCCGTCAACGAGATCCTCTTGAAGACTCCCGGCCTGCCCAACGTCATCCGCGAAGGCAACACCCCGATGATCACCTCCATCATCCAGGGCGGCCGCGCCTCCGGCATGCAGCTCATGGACGACGCCCTGATGGCCCTCGTCGAGCAGCAGAGGATCACCCCTCGCGAGGCCTACATGAAGGCCAGCAACAAGGTGAAGTTCGAGGAGATGATCGAGGAGGAGTAGGGGGAGCACGTCAGGCGGTGTCGAATTTATGGGCATCCATCTGCAACGCGGTGCCAAGCCAGCGCTGTCAGAGTCCGCAGTGCCATCCGGCGAGACTTCGCTGCTCTGCTATAGTTGAAAGCTCCATCAACCTTCCCATGGAGGTCCGAACATGCGCAAATTCATTCTGATGTTGATCCTGGCCCTGGCCGGTTCCGCGGCCGGTCTCTTCTCTCCGGCTCCCGCGAAGGCGGCCGGCGGCGGTGGCGACTGCGTGAGCTACTGCTTCACCAATGCGTGCGGCTTCACCTGTTGTTCCGAGATTTGCTGCAACGGGCGCTGCTTCTATCCCGACTGCGCTCCACCGCCGCCCTGCGACGGCGGCGTTGACTGAACCGAAACCCTCTCACGAACTCATCTCAAGGAGGTCTGAAATGCGCAAACTGATGCTGGTGATGACGCTTGCCCTGGCCGGTGCCGCGGCCGGTCTCTTCTCCCCACCTCCGGCCAAGGCGGCCAGCGGCTGCACCACCTACTGCTCCGCCCCGGATGCGTGCGGCCACTTCTGCTGCTACAAGCAGTGCTGCAACGGACGCTGCGTGATCCTCGACTGCGCTCCGCCGCCGCCCTGCGGTAGCGATAACTGAAAGCACCCGCTGCGTGCCTGCTGGGTAGGCTCACCGGGCGGGGCAACTGCTTTTCCCTGCGATGCCCCGCCCGGCCGTGATGGTCACGGCTCCTATTGGCCGATCCACATGGCGTCGGCATACTCGGCAATGGCGCGCTGCAGGTCCGGCTCATGGTGTTGCCATGGGACCTCTCCGTCAAACAGCCGGCGATCTTCAGCGATCTGGCACGTCTCTTGCGCCTCTTCTCAGTGTGCGCGGGAGCTCTCCCGCTCCTGGCGCGTAGTGACAGAACGGAGGTACCGATGATTACGAGGACCATTTCTCTGCCCGAGCTGGGCCTGGTCGCCGGAACCCGCGCGGCCTTGGGCGCGGGGATCGCACTGCTGCTGGGCGATCGGCTCGACAGCAAGCCGAAGAAGGCTGTGGGCTGGACCCTCCTCGCCGTGGGTGCGCTGACCACTTTCCCCCTCCTCGCGGAGGTGCTGCACCACAAGCCGGAGGTCGAAGCGGCATCATGATCAGGAAGCTCAAGTCCGGCGAGTACCGCCTCTACTCGCGGAAGAAGGACGCGAAGACGGGCAAGCGGAAGAACCTGGGCACCTTCCATTCGCTCGAAGCCGCACACCAGCACGAGCGCGAGGTCCAGTTCTTCAAGCGCGCCGGAGGCTGACGCCAGCCTGTAGAATGCCCGGGCTATGAGTCCGGATTCGCCTCTTCACGACGCCCTCGTCATCGGCGGCGGCCCCGCCGGATCGACGGCCGCCCTGGTGATGGCCCGCGCGGGCCTGCGGGTGCGGTTGCTGGAGCGCGCGCTCTTCCCGCGCTTCCACATCGGTGAATCGCTGCTGCCGCGCAACTTTGCGCTGTTTCGCGAGCTCGGCCTCCTCGACGCGCTCGACGGGATTCCCAAGGTGGACAAATACGGGGCGGAGTTCATCCTCGGCAGCGGCGGCGAGCCCTCGCTCTTCCCCTTCACCTTAAGCCTGGTGCCCAGCGAGCCGATGTCGTTCAACCTCGAACGCGCGCCGTTCGACGCCCGGCTGCTCGATACCGCCCGGCAGGCCGGCGCCGAGGTCCGCGAGAGGGTCGCGGTGCGCAAGATCCTGCGCCTGGAGGACGGGAGGGTCGAGATCGCCACGGACGAGGGCGACGTCGCGGCCCGCTTCCTGGTCGACGCGAGCGGCCAGTCGACCCTGCTCGGCAAGCACCTGGGCCTGCGCCGCGTCCTCCCCCACCTGAAGAAGATCGCGTACTTCGGCCACTTCGAGAACGTCTGGCGCCGGCCCGGCGACGAGGGCGGCTACATCGTGATCGTGGTCTGCGAGGAGGGGTGGTTCTGGCTGATCCCCCTCGACGAGACCCGCACCAGCGTCGGCCTGGTCATGCACGACCATGTGGCGCGCCAGGTGGGGCTGCCCGCGGACCAGATGCTCGCCTGGGGAATCTCCCGCTGCCCGGTCTTACGCGAGCGCACGGCCGGCGCGACCGTGCTCACGGAGACCCATGTGCTGGCCGATTTCAGCTATCGCTGCGCGCCGTACGCCGGCCCCGGCTACTTCCTGGCCGGCGATGCCGCGACCTTCATCGATCCCATCTTCTCCACCGGCGTCTGCCTGGGGATGATGAGCGGCGCCGAGGCCGGGCGGGCGATCGTCGCCGCCGTGCAGCAGGGCCAGGCCCCCGCGCCCCTGCGGCGGCGCTACATCCGCTTCGTCGAGGAGAGCTCGGCGGCGTTCTTCCGCCTGGTCGAGCTCTTCTACGACCACTCCTTCCGCGAGCTCTTCCTGCACGGCCAAGGCCCGCTCCAGATGCATCGCGCCGCCATGTCCATCCTCGCCGGCAACGTCTTCCCGCGTCCCGCCTTCGCGCTGCGCTGGCGCTTCGCCCTGATGGGCCTCTTCGCCCGCATCAACCGCCACGTCCCCCTCGTCCCCCGGCGCGAGCGGTTCTCGCTGCTCACTGGTTGAGCGCCTTCTCCACGTACTCGAAGGCCGCGGGATCGTTCGACTGGGTGAGCCAGAAGAGCGCCTCTTTGCGCACCTCCCGCTCCCGGGTCTTGCGGCCGACCTCGATGAGCAGCGGCACGCCGCGGCCGCCGCGAAGTTGGGACAGGGCGAAGACGCCTTTCTTCTTGACCGCCAGGTCCGGATCGGTTTCGATCGCCTGGACGATGGCGTCCGGAGCCTTGGGATCGTCCCGCTGCGCGAGCCAGAAGAGGCCTTCGCCGCGCACGTCGGCGCTGCGGTCCTGGCGCGAGAGCCGGATGAGAGAGTCCGTGACCCCAGCGGCCTTGCTCTGGCTGAGGGCGAAGATGGCCTTCTTGCGGATCTCGACGTCGGAGTCGCCCTCCATGACACGGGTGATGAACCGGGCGCCGCGCTCGCCGCGGCTCTGGCCGAGCCAGAACAGGGCGTCCTCGCGCACCTTCCGGGAATGAGGAGCGGCGGCCAGGTCTTCCAGCACCTCGTCCGCCCGGCTGCTGCGATGGAAGGAGAGGGCCGCCAGCGCCTCCTCGGCGAGGTTCCGCGATGCCGCGCGGGCCGGGTTGGCGGTCTTCGCGAGCAGGGCCACGCTCTCCTCCGGCTTCGCGTCGCCGAGCCAGATGAAACGGCGGTCGCCGGCGTCGAGCGGGCAGTTCGCGGAGAAGGAGCGGACCTTCTCGATCTGACCGCCGGCGATTCGGGTGAGCACCAGCAGATCCTGATCGGCCAGCACCTTGGCGTCGTCGGTGCTGCCCCATCCCTGGTCCTTGCCTTCCAGGTGGCAGGTGGTCCGCGTCCACTTCTCGCCCTTGCCGGCGTTGTTGAAGCAGCAGTTGTAGCGTTGGCCGGCGATCATCGGCACAGACCAGGCGATCCAGAAGGGCTCGCGAGCGCTGGCGCCGGCCTGGCGGACGGCGGCTTCGAGCCCGCCGCCCGCGGAAGCGGTCTCAAGACGGGCGTTGGCGACCTGCGGCGGCGCGGCCGCAGACTGTGCAGCGAAACTGAGGAGCAGAAGGGGGAACAGCAGTTGAAGTCTCATCGCATTCACCTCCGGAAAAATGATTCAATCGGATCCCTTGCCGAAGATCTTGGACAGGAACGTCTGGGCCTCGTCAGAGTCCATGAGGCCGAGTTGCTTGACGATCTCGCGCCGCCACTGCGGATCTTTCTCCGCGTGGTAGAGCTCGATCAGAGCCGCGGCCTTCCCCTGGATGAGAAGTCCTTCGAGAACGGCCCTGCGGCCCCCTTCGTCCTTGCTCTCCGTATAGAAGGACTTGAGGGCCGCGGTCGCCTGCGGCTCCTGGCTGATCCCCAGGTCTGAGATGGCTTTGTGGCGCAGGGCAGGCTCCTTCTCCTCCCGCGCGATGGCGACGAGGCCCTCCACGTCGCCGGCCACGGCGAGGCCGTCGAGGATCGTCATCCGTACCCCCGGATCGCTCTCGCTGCGATAGAGCTGGCGCAGCTCATCCCGGGCTCCCGCCGGGCCGAGCAGCTCGAGGGCCTTGCGGCGCACCCGCGGATCCTTTTCGCTCCGGGCAGCGGCCACGATCTGGTCGCGCCCATTGGCCGCCAGGTAGGCGCCGAGCACGTCCATCTTGACCTCGGCGCTCGCGGTGCTGCCGTAGAGCTGCGCCAGGACGCCCTTTTCCCCCGCCGCTCCCAGCGATTCGATCGCCTGCTTCTGAAGCTCCGGATGCCGCGCGCCGCGGGCGATTTCGAGCAGGGTCCTGCGGGCCTCGGGCGAATCGCTCTGGGAGAGGACGAAGAGGGCCTGCCCCTTGAGGCGCGCCGAGTGCCGGCCTTCGAGGAACTTGAGGACGAGGGGTACGGCGCGCTGGGAGTCGGAGGCGAGCAGGCCGTTCAGGGCGTAGAGCTTCAGGTCCTCGTCCTCCGCGGCCGACGGATCGGGGTGCTGGCCTGTCGCGCCGCGGATCTCCAGCTCCAGGGCCTGGGCGTCGTCGCGCCACGAGCTCTTGGGATAGGTCCCGCCGAGCTGCCGCAGCGTGGTGAGGGCCTGCGCCGTCCGCCCCGCCTTGTTCTGCGCATAGGCCTTCCAATACAGGGCCGCGTCGGCGTCCTTGCCGCCCCGCTCGGCGGCGCGGCCGAACTTGTCGATGGCGGCGGCGAAACGCCCGGCGTCGAGGTCCTGGCGGGCCGCGCTGTAAAGCTCGTCCTTCGGCGCCTTGGCGGCGGCCGCGAAGCCCAGGCTGACGATCAGGGCCAGAGCGGCCAGAGAAAGCGAGAGGGTGGTTCGCATGGGCGTCTCCTAAAGAGTCTGTTTCCGATTTTCCAGGTGGTCGCTCGCGACCCGCACCTTGAACAGCAGGGCCTGGCTCGCGATCCGTTCGCGCAGGGCCGCCAGCTCCGCGGCCGGCAGCTCGTCGGGTGCATGGGCGAGGTCCAGGAGAAATGGCTCGAGCTCGTCGAGCACGCCGGCCAGCCGCGGGCGTCCGGCCTGGCGGGTGGATTGGCGGTAGAGGCGGTTGGCGGCGAGGAGGTCGCGCGCCCAGGCGCGCTCCGCCGAAAGATCGACACCATCGGAAGCGTCAGGGGTATGAGCGACCTCGGCGAGCAGCCGCTCGGAGCGATCGAGATGGGCCGCCACCGTGGCGAGCAGGATGCGGTCGCGGGCCTGCGGCGCCAACGTCGCCGGCCGGGGCCACAGGCGGCCGAGGCCGAAACCGACGGCGATCAGCACCAGGGCCGCCGCGGCCCATCTGGCCCAGCCGGGGTCCTGCAGGCGGGGACGGACCGGGAAGGAGAGCCGCCGCCCCTCGCGGCCCTCGCGAGCGAGACGGGGTGCGAGCCGCGCCCACACCTCGGCGCCATAGCTCTCCCCCCGCCCCGGCACGGGGACGGCGTCGACTGTGGCCAGGACCCGCCGCAGCGATTCGCAACGGGCGCGCAGCTCCGCGGAGGACTCGAGCTGCAGCCGCACGGCCTCCGGGTCCTCGGATTCGCCGTAGAGATAGAGGATCAGGTCGTCATCTTCGAGTGGTTTCATAACTTCACTTCCTGTTTTTCGATTCTCTCGGCGAAAGGCTCCAAAACGCGGCGCAGCTTCTTGACGGCGCGGAAGATCGCCTGCTTGCCGGCGCTCGCTCCCAGCCCGAGCTGATCGCAGATCTCGGCGATCGACCGCCCCTCGAAGTGGCGGAGCACGAACGCTGTCCTCTCCATCGGGGAGAGGCCGGCGAGGGCTGAGCGGACGGCCCGCTCCACCTCGAGGCCGAGGGCCACCCGGTCCGGTCCGGGATCGGGAGAGGGAGGTGGCTCCTCGACGCCATGGCTCGGGGCGAGATGGCGCTGCCGCTTGCGCACGATCTCCAAGGCGGCGTTGACGGCGATGCGATGGAGCCAGGTGCCGAACTGCGCGCGTTCGTCGAAGCGCCCCAGCGAGCGATAGGCCCGCAGGAACGCCTCCTGAACCACGTCCTCCGCCGTGGCCTCGTCGCCGGTGATGCGCCAGGCGAGGCGGAACAGCTTCGAGCTGTGGCTCTCCACCAGCTCGCGAAAGGCTTCGGCATCGCCCGCCCGGGCAAGCCTCACCACGCTGATCTCGGTGCGCTCCATTCCGACTCCTTAGACGCGGCGAACGCCGGGCGGTTAGCTCCGATTATCCGCCTGCCGGCAAACCGTTCCAGGCCCTCGTGCGTCTAAGGGGGTGTCTTGGAAGATTCGGCCGAAACCTCACGGTCGGAGTTTCGTACTACCTGGGTAGTCATGAATTGTCGTTCTCGGGAGGGGCCCATGAACGGAAAATCGCGGATCGCCTGTATCCTGCTGCTCGTCTTCACCTGCGCACCGTTCGCGGCCCGCGGGGCCCAGGAACGCCCGGCCCACCGCGTCGAGCGGGCGGCGTCGGAGATCACCGTCGACGGCGTGCTCGACGAGGCGGCCTGGCAGAAGGCGGCAAAGATCGAGCTGAAGTACGAGACGCGGCCGGGGGAGAACACCCTTCCCGCCGTGGCCACGGAGGCGTTCGTCACCTACGACGCCGGTCATCTCTACGTCGCCTTCCGCGCGCACGATCCCCAGCCGTCGGCCATCCGCGCCCACGTCTCGGACCGCGACAACGCTTTCAACGACGACTTCGTGGGGATCGTCCTCGACACCTTCGACGACCAGCGCCGCGCTTTCGAGTTCTTCGTCAATCCGCTGGGAGTGCAGATGGACCTCTTCATGGACGACGTGAGCGGCAACGAGGACTCCACCTGGGACGCCATCTGGAACGCGGCCGGGCGGATCAACGAGGACGGCTACACCGTCGAGATCGCCATCCCCTTCAGCTCCCTGCGCTTCCCCCGCACGGAGGGAGAGCAGACCTGGAGCTTCGACGCCCTGCGTTTCTATCCGCGCAGCCAGCGCGCCCGGATCTCCGACCATCCCCTCGATCGTAACGTCAGTTGTTATCTCTGCCAGGACTCGAAGATGACCGGCTTCTCGGGGATCACGCCGGGGCGCAACCTCGAGCTCGCGCCCACCGTCACCGCCACCCGCACCGACCAGCGGCAGGACTTCCCCTCCGGTCCGCTGCGCGAGGGCGGCGTCAAGTCCGAGCCGGGCCTCACGGCGAAATGGGGGGTCACGCCCAACCTCACCCTCAACGCCGCGCTCAACCCCGACTTCTCTCAGGTCGAAGCCGACGCCGCGCAGCTCAACGTCAACACCCAGTTCGCCCTCTTCTTTCCGGAGAAGCGCCCCTTCTTCCTGGAAGGCGCCGACTTCTTCAGCACGCCCTTCAACGCCGTCTTCACCCGCAACGTGGCCTCCCCCTCCTGGGGCGTCAAGCTGACCGGCAAGGAGGAAAAGAACGCGATCGGCGTCTTCGCCGCCCGGGACGACCGGACCAACCTGCTCTTCCCCGGCAACAGCGGCTCCTCGTCGGCCTCGCTCGGTCTCCAGACCACCGACGCCGTGCTTCGCTACCGGCGGGATTTCGGCAGCTCCTCGGCCGTGGGCGTCCTGTTCACGGATCGCCAGGGAGACGGGTACATGAATCATTTGGCCGGGATCGACGGCCTCTATCGAATGACCGATTCGGACCGCGTGCGCCTCCAATTCCTGCGCTCTCAGACCGGCTATCCGCACGCGGTGGCCACTGAATTCGGCCAGCCCCTGGGGACGTTTTCGGACAGCGCCTACCAGATCGCCTACAACCACGACTCCCGCGACTGGTTCGCCTTCGGCCGCTACGAGAACGTGGGCCGGGGCTTTCGCGCCGACATGGGCTTCCTGCCGCGGGTCGACTACAACTTCCTGCTCGCGGGGGGCGGGCACGTCTGGAACGGCAACTGGCGAGGCTTCACCCGCGCCAGCCTCAGCAGCGACTGGGACCGCCGGGAGGACCAGCGCGGCCAGCGCCTCGAGCAACTGGTGGAGGTCACCGCCGACTGCAACGGACCCCGGCAGTCGTTCACGTCGCTGAACGTGGCCCGGCGCGATCGGTTCTTCAACGGCGCGACGTTCCGGGATACGTTCTCCTCCCTCTACTCCGAGATGCAGCCGAGCGGGGACCTCTTCCTGAGCCTCTCCCTGAATTACGGCGGCGAGATCGACTTCGTCAACACCCGCGCGGGGGACCTCGTGCAGATCTCTCCGACCGTGCGGTACGACCTGGGCCGCCATCTGCGGACTCAGCTCTCCCACGTCTACCAGCGGCTCGACGTCCGGGGCGGCGAGCTCTTCACGGCGAACCTGACGCAGCTCTCCACGGTTTATCAGCTCAACGTGCGCACCTTCCTGCGCGCCATCCTCCAGTACACCGACGTCCAGCGCAACCCGGCCCTCTACCTCGCCGCGGTCGACAAGAAAACGGCGGCGCTGTTCGGCCAGCTCCTCTTCTCCTACAAGCTGAACCCGCAGACCGTCCTCTTCCTCGGCTACTCCGACACCTCCGCCGCCGACCAGCGGATCGACCTGACGCGGACCGACCGGACCTTCTTCCTGAAGCTGGGGTACGCCTGGGTGCCGTGAGGCGCATTGACAAGACTTAACTCGCCTGACATCGCCGCAACTTGGCCCGACGCGGTTCGAAGCCGAAAGACTTCGCCGCAACCTCTCCGCATCCGCCGCAACGCTCCCAGACACACCGCAGGGCCTACAGACACGCCGCAACGTCTTCAGGCGTTGCAGTGCGTCTACCGACCCCACCGCAGAATAGAATTATGTTCCGGCGACTCCTCGAAATTTACCGCAACACTTGCCAGAGATCCCAGAGTGCGCTCCAACACCCAAAGAGCGTGCCGGATTTTATCGCAGCACAGACAAACATTGCCGCATATTCTGCGGCTTCGCTGCATCGCAAGGGAACGTTGCCGCGACGCAAGACGATTTCGCCGCCACTCCGGGATACACACCGCAACCTCTCCAAACATCGCCGCAACGCCGCCGAACCGTATCCGCGTTTATCGACATCCACCGCGACGCAGATTTCTCCACCGCAGTTCTATACGACGCTGCGGTACGATTCATAACAAATGCCGCAAAATTTCTGGAGATCCGCCCCGGCCGGCTCGACACCGCGGCATTCTTGAGCGCCGCCGGTCTGGAGTCTACAGACTCCGCTGCAACGTCAACTCCTCCAAAATGTGTCGGGGGCAAGTTGCGGCACGGTCCGTCGCGCCATACCGTCGTCTTCTACCTTTACCGCAACTTTGCTGGAGCTGCCGCAGAGTCATGGGCGACGCCGCAATATCTGGCGGCTTGGGCCTGGATCCCGTGGCTTCACAGGAAGTCCAGGAGCGTGGAGCTGTCCGTCGAGGACGTCAACGGAGATTCGCCCGATCCCCCTCCCCGCGCAGGAGCGGATTGAGCCAGATCAGCCGGCGGCAGGACTTGACTCGCGATTAGATCGCATCGGCCAGCTTTTCCCGTAGGAGGGAGTTGATCAGAGACTCCGAGGACACATGCCGCGAGCGGGCAATCGTCGCAACCTTACCGGCGAGATCGTCATCGAGAGCGACCAAGTGCTTACGCCGGCGTATATCGATTTCGAGCTCCGCTTCCGGCATCTGATCCCAATATTCTCCCATGTCGTGCGTGTCGAAAAAATTCACGAGCTCGTCGAGCGAATCCGTTCGTGACAGGAAGTCCTTTCTATTTGCGGCCATATCTTCTTCGCTCCTTATCGGCCATGTCCCGAGCACTTAGAGGTAAGACTTCTCGATTCCCTTTGTCTATGAACAGGATTGCGAGATATCGTCCCGCATCTGTCTGGCCCAAAGCGATATAGACATCCTCTCCCTTGCGCTTTCCCTTCTCGACAAGTCGTATCTTTGGTTTGTTGTTCAGTGCTTCTTCGGCCTCAAATGTCTCGACACCATGTTTGTCGGCCAACTTGTCGACGACCTGCCTAAGCCAGATGACTTCGTCGACTCTCACCGCCTCGATCTTAGCACAGCGCCTCGCTTGCCCTCGCCTCATTCGGACACGCTCAGCGAGACACCGTCCCCTCTCGCCACGCAATTGCCCGCTCCCCCAGCGCCCGCCCCAGCGCCTCCAGGCTGTCCAGGTTGTGCACCGGCCGGTGCTCGTCGACGTGGGGAAGGAGCGCGCGGATCCCCTGCGCCCTCGGCTCGAACCCCTCCCAGCGCAGGAGCGGATTGAGCCAGATCAGCCGGCGGCAGGACTTGTGGAGACGCTCCGCCTCGGCGGCGAGGCCCGGCTCGGGGTCGCGGTCGAGACCATCGGTGACCAGCAGCACCACGGCGCCGTGGCCGAGAACGCGCCGCGACCACTCCCGGTTGAACTGATGCAGGCAGGTGCGCAGGCGCGTTCCTCCCTGCCAGTCCTGGACCTCCCGGCCGCAGCGCGCGAGCGCCTCGTCCGGGTCGCGGCGCAGGAGGATGCGCGTCACGTTGGTCAGCCGGGTGGCGAGCAGGAAGGCGTGGACGGGGCTGCGGACGTCGCGGGCGTCGAGCAGGGCGTGCAGGAAGTGAAGCATCATCTCCGAGTAGCGGCCCATCGACCCCGAGATGTCGCACAGGACGACGAGCGGCGGCGGCAGGGAGACGCGCGAGCGGAAGCGCAGCGGCGCCAGGTCGCCGAAGGTCTTGCGGCTTTCGCGCACCGTGCGGGCGAGATCGATGCTCGCGCCGTGGGGATCGGGGGCGAACCGCCGCGTGCGGACGGGCCGCAGCGCCGCCGCCATGCGGGCGACGATCTTCTTGGCGCGGGCGAGTTCGCCGGCGCTCATCTGGTCGAAGTCGCGGGTGCGCAGGAGCTCGTCGGCGGAGAAGGTGAGCGCGGCGTCGAATTCGGTGCGCTCGGGAAGCGGCTTCCCCGTGGACGACGGCGGGCGCCACGCTTCGGCGACCCGCCGCGAAACCGTCTGCGCCCGCGGCATGCGCACGTGCGGCAGGAGCTGCGCCAGCGCCGAGTCGGCGCCCATGGGGTCACGCCAGAAGAGGCGGAAAGCCTGATCGAAAAGCTCGAAATCCTCTGGCCGCTTGACCAGGACGGCATGGAGCGCCCAGTACAGCTCGTCGCGCTGGATCACGTCCACGGCGGACGCGGCGGCGAGAGCGTCGAGAGCGCTCGCCGGCCCGAGCCGCAGGCCCGCGCCGCGCAGGAGGCGGGTGAAGTGGACGACGTTCTCCGCCAGCTTCGAGGACCCCGGCTGCGACATGACCTTCGACATCACAGTCCGGCCAGCATCTCCCGCACGGGGGCGCCCGCCATCTTCTCGATGTCGTCCTGATATTTGAGGAGCACGCCCAGCGTCGCGTTCACGGTGTCCGCCTCCAGGGCCACCTGATCGAGCGCGAGGAGCGCGCGCCCCCAGTCGATCGTCTCGGCGACTCCCGGCAGCTTGAACAGGTCGGCCGAGCGCAGCCTCTGCACGAAGCGCACGATCTGCCCGGCGAGCGCCGCGGCCAGCTCGGGAGCGCGCAGGCGCAGGATCTCCAGCTCGCGGGCCGCGTCCGGATAGCCGATCCAATGGTAGAGGCAGCGCCGCTTGAGCGCGTCGTGGATCTCGCGCGTGCGGTTGGAGGTGAGCACGACGATGGGCGGCGACGGCGCGCGCAGCGTGCCGATCTCCGGGATGGTCACCTGGAAGTCGGAGAGGATCTCCAGCAGGAACGCCTCGAACGGCTCATCGGTGCGGTCGACCTCGTCGACGAGGAGCACGGGGGGGCCCGCCGGATCAGGCTCCAGCGCCAGCAGGAGCGGACGCTTGAGCAGGAAGCGTTCGTCGAAGATGTCGTGGGCCAGGCGCGCTCTCTCGCCCCGCCCCTCCAGCTCCGCCAGCCGGATCTCCAGCATCTGGCGAGGGTAGTTCCATTCGTAGAGCGCCGCCGAGGCGTCCAGCCCCTCGTAGCACTGGAGGCGGATCAGCCGGCGGCCCAGGGTTTCGGCGAGGACCTTGGCGATCTCCGTCTTGCCCACGCCCGCTTCGCCTTCGAGGAGGAGCGGGCGGCCCAGCGTGAGGGAGAGGAAGACGGCGGTGGCAAGGCTCGCGTCGGCGACATAGCGTCCCGACGCGAGCAGATGCCGCGTGTCCTCGACGTTGCGCGGCAGGTCCAACTTACTGGCAAGCCTGGATGGCCCGCTTCGCCATCACTTGGACGAGGTGTGCCAGGTACTCCGGGCTCGACTCGCCGCCCGTCCGCAGATCTCCGGGCGGAACCTCCACGGCGCTGGCGGCACGCCACGCGAAGTTTTCGGTGAGCGCCTGCTCCAGCGCGGTGAGGCGGAACACCTTGGAACCGGCCCCCGTCACCGCGACGCGCACGCCGCCCGCCGTCTTCGCCACCATCACGCCCACCACCGCGTACTTCGAAGCCGGATGGGGAAACTTGGCGTAGGCCGAGCGCTCCGGCACCGGGAAGCGCACGGCGGTGATGATCTCGTCGGCCCCAAGCGCCGTCTGAAAAAGGCCCGTGAAGTAATCGTCGGCCGCGATGCTCCGGCGATCGGTCACGATCGTCGCCCCCAAGGCGAGCACGGCCGCGGGATAGTCGGCGGCTGGATCGGCGTGGGCGAGCGAGCCGCCGATCGTGCCGCGGTTGCGGATCTGCGCGTCGCCGATCCCGCCGGCGAGGGCGGCCAGCCCCGGGATGCGCTGGCGCACCTCGGGCGAGCTCGCCACCTCGTCGTGAGTGACGAGCGCGCCGATCACCAGATCCCCGCGATCACCCCCCTCGGAGCGGATCTCCTTCAGGCCGGGGATTTTGGCGAGCGACACCAGGTCGGAAGGCTGCGCCAGGTCGAGCTTCAGGATGGGCAGCAGGCTCTGCCCGCCGGCCAGCAGTTTCGCGGCATCGTTTCCCTTGAGCAGCGTGACCGCGTCGGCCACCGACTGCGGACGATGGAACTCGAAATTCCTCATGCGGCACCTCCCTGGGCTGCTTGGATCGCCCGCCAGACCTTCTCCGGGGTCGCCGGCATGTCGAGGTGCGTGACGCCGAGCGGAGCCAGAGCGTCGAGCACGGCGTTGATGACCGCGGGGGGAACGCCGATGGCGCCCACCTCGCCCACGCCTTTGATCCCCGTGGGGTTGTGCGTGCACGCGGTGACGTGATTGCCCACCTTGAACGAGGGCAGGTCCGCCGCGCGCGGCATGGTGTAGCTCATGAACGAGCCCGACAGGAGCTGACCTTCGGTGTCGTAGACGCACTCTTCGAGCAGCGCCTGGCCGATCCCATGCGCGAGACCGCCGTGCGCCTGGCCGTCGACGATCATCGGATTGATGATCACTCCGACGTCGTCGGCAATGGCGACGTCCACCACCTCGACGACGCCCGTCTCCGGGTCCACCTCGACCTCGACGAGATGGCAGCCGCCGGGGAAGGTGAAGTTCTTGGGATCATAGAAAGCCGAGTCTTCGAGCCCCGGCTCCACCGTGTCGATGGGATAGTTGTGCGGCACGTAGGCGGTGAACGCCACCTCGCCGAACGTCTTCTCGCGGTCGGTGCCGGCGACTCGGTACTTGCCATCCTCGAACTCGACGTCGGCGACGTTCGCTTCGAGGAGATGGGCGGCGATCTTCTTCCCCTTGTCCACGATCTTGTCGACCGCCTTGTAGATCGCCGAGCCGCCGACGGCCGCCGAGCGCGAGCCGTAGGTGCCCATGCCGAACGGGATGCGGTCGGTGTCGCCGTGGACGATCTCGATGTTCTCGATCGGGATGCCCAGCCGCTCGTTAACGAGTTGGGCGAACGTGGTCTCGTGCCCCTGGCCGTGGCTGTGCGAGCCGGTGAACACGGTGACGCTCCCCGTGGGATGGACGCGCACCGTCGCCGCCTCGTACAGACCGGCGCCGGCGCCGAGCGCGCCCACCAGAGCGGACGGCGCGATGCCGCACGCCTCGATGTAGGTCGAAATCCCGAAGCCGCGCAGCTTGCCGCGCTGCTCGGACTCGGCCTTGCGCTCCGCGAACTTGCCGTAATCGATCGCCTGGAGCGCCATGTCGAGGGTGGCGGGATAATCGCCGACGTCGTACTGGAGGGCCACGGGCGTCTGGTACGGGAACTGGTCCGGCTGGATGAGGTTCTTGCGCCGGATCTCCACCCGGTCGATCCCCAACTCGCGGGCAGCCTTGTCCACCAAGCGCTCCAGCAGGTAGGTGGCCTCGGGGCGCCCGGCGCCGCGGACCGCGTCCACCGGAACCGTGTGGGTGAAGATCGCCTTCACCTCGGCGTAGATGGCGGGGATGACGTACGGCCCTGAGAGGAGCGTGGCGTGAAGATAGGTCGGGATGGCCGGCGCGAACGTCGAGAGGTATGCCCCCATGTTGGCCAGCGTGCGCACGCTTAAGGCCCGGAACTTGCCGTCGGCCGTGAGGGCCAGCTCGGCGTGGGTCACGTGATCGCGGCCATGGGCGTCCGAAAGGAAGGCCTCGCTGCGATCGGAGGTCCATTTCACGGGATGGCCGACCTTCTTGGACGCCCAGAGGACCAGCAGCTCCTCGGCGTAGTGAAAGATCTTCGAGCCGAAACCGCCGCCCACGTCGGGCGCCACGACGCGCAGCTTTTGCTCCGGCACCTTCAGGGTGTAGGCGGCGAGCAGCAGGCGGGTCAGGTGCGGGTTCTGCGACGTGGTGTAGAGCGTGTAGCGGTCCTCGACGTCGTCGTAATAACCGTTGGCGGCGCGAGGCTCGATGGCATTGGGGGCGACGCGGTTGTTGGTCAGGTCGATCGCGACCACCCGCTCCGCTTTCGCAAACTCGGCGTCGGTGGCCGCGGCATCGCCCAAGTGCCAGTCGAAGCAGACGTTGCCGGGGGCCTCGTCCCAGACCTGGGGCGCGCCGTTCGCGACCGCGGCGTTCAGGTGGGCGACGGCCGGCTGCGGGTCGTAGTCGACCTCCACGAGCTGTGCCGCGTCCTTCGCCTGCGCCCGGGTCTCGGCAATGACCATGGCGACCGGATCCCCGGTGTGCCGCGCCTTCCCCTTCACCAGAGCCGGGTGCGGCGGCGCGACCATCTTCGAGCCGTCCTTGCTGGTGATCGTCCAACCGCAGGGGATGCCGCCCAGGTCGTCGGCGGCCGCGTCCTCGCCCGTCAGCACGGCGAGCACTCCGGGCGCCGCGAGCGCTTGGCGTGCGTCGATCGAGCGGATCGCCGCGTTGGCATGCGGCGAGCGCACGAACACGGCGTAGGACTGGTTTGGCAGCGTGACGTCGTCGGTGTAGCGTCCCTTGCCGAGCAGGAAGCGCCGGTCCTCCTTGCGGGCGACGGAAGCGCCCAGGCCCTGATCGCTCATTGGGCACCTCCGCGCACGGTCTCGGCCGCCGTGAGCACGGCCTTGACGATGTTGTGGTAGCCGGTGCAGCGGCAGAGATTGCCCTCCAGGCCGTGCCGCACCTCGTCCTCGGTCGGATTCGGGTTGCGCTGGATGAGCTCGGTGGCGCGCATCACCATGCCGGGCGTGCAGAAGCCGCACTGCAGACCGTGACAGGTGTGGAAGGCGGTCTGCATGGGATGCAATTTACCGTTTCCCGACAACCCCTCGATCGTGGTGACTGCCGCGCCGTCGGCTTCCACCGCCAGCATGGCGCAGCTCTTGACCGACTTGCCGTCGACCCAGACCGTGCAGGCGCCGCACTGGCTGGTGTCGCAGCCCACGTGGGTCCCGGTGAGCCGCAGGTGCTCGCGCAGCAGCTCGACGAGCAGCGTCCGCGCCTCCACGTCGACGACGTGGCTCTTCTCGTTGACTTTCAGTGAGATCGTGGCCATGAACCTCCCCTTCCAGGTTTTGCCCACCGGCCGCAGGATGCGTGTTGGCCGGCGGTCATAGTACCGCTGAGGATTCGGAGGTGCAAGCAGTCCCTACCCCACGACTGCGCGATGGCGTCTCAGCGCCGCCACCAGCTTCTCGGCCGGCTCGGGCGGATTCTGCACGGCGTCCAGGAAGGCCTCCCGGTCCGCACCGAGGAGCACCATGCGTTCAGGCTCGAGGCGTTCCGTCTTGGGCTCGGGGTGAGCCGGCTGGTGGCAGTGGGCTGACGTTGCCATGAAGACCTCCTTCGTCGGGAGACTGTACTGCATCACCGCCAACCCTACCAGGCGCGAAGGGGCCGAAGGACTACTTGAGAGGCAGGTGGTTGCGGCACTCCATAGTGAACCTCGCTTTTCAAAAGCAGCTCGAATGGGCCTTGCTTTTCAGACATGTCCTTCTCACAAAACGACTCCGAGAGTAGATGACGAATGCCCACCCGGGCGCCGTGGCCTGGACTGCCGGCGATCAGAAGGATCTGTGCCTTTCGATTGGAAGGATTGTTCATCCGATAGATCAGCACGTAGTCGTGGAACACGTCTCTTGTCTGGTCGACCCAGCTAGGATGGAAGATCCTCTGCTCCAAGAGATCCAGGACGGTGCATCCGAGGGCATTGCAGATCCCAAACCTCATGGTTGCGCCAATGCCGGCCGAGAGGCACTTCGAGATTTCGTTGGTGTCCGGCCCTCCAAGCAGGATGAGATTGAAATTCAAATCCTCCTGGGTGAGTCGATCCGCGGTGACCAGCTCTGGCCTGGAAAGCCTCAGCCGCGCAAAGAAGTCCTGGATTTCCGTGACGGCCACGGCATCTCCCAAGCCGATCCGACAAGACTCTTCGCTTCTCCCGATGACGATTCGAGTCCTGCGAGCTCTGAAGGCCCTCCACAGATGCGCCGCCCGCCGGCTTCGGAGTCGGGAATGGATGACGCCGACGACGCCGTAGAGGAGCCACACGGCTACGGGGCCGAGGAAAACACAGTCGGCGACGGCCGCAGCGACTTGATAATCGCTCCTTTCATAGGTCTTAGGGGGATCTTTCCTGATATCGTGGACGCTCGACCAGAAATTGACCATTCTCTTCGGAATCGCGACTCGTTGCTCGTTATCTCCCTCAACGAGATACTCTTCGCCAAGGCGAGACCGGAGAACCAGAGCTCCATCGGCCGACAATTTGTTGTCCGCAAGCAGCTTCCGTCCCTCATCCGTTACAGACAGCTTGATCTTGAACGCCTCATCGCCAACACCAAAGCGCCTCATGATCCCTTCCGACTGTGACTGGTGACTTTCCGAAAAGGTTTCGCCGCAGATGAGAAGTGTGATTGCTGCAATGATACCTGTCAGGACAGCCCGCGTCGGTTTGTTTCGAAACTGGACCGCCACCAGGAGATTCGAAACGATGACAGCGACGGTACAGGTCAGAAGCAGTTTCCCAGAATGTTTCTGCGGATCGATGATCTGGCGAAGGATGAAAAGAGACACGATACCCGCCAGAGCAGCGACGACGGAGGTCACCGTGTACTTCATGAGCAGCGAGCGCCGCGTGGCATGAGTTTTTAGCGATTTATGGGAGAGAAATTCACAACGCGAATACCACGCCAATCCTGTCAGACCGACGACCGTGGCAACGGCCATCAGAGGAACGCTATCCGCAAACATGGCGAGGTGAATGACAACCATAAGAAAGGCGAAAGGTAGAACGACCTTTTTCACTATGCTCCAGAAGCAGGGCTCAGGCTTGTTTCCATCGAGACCCAGGTAACACAAAGATCCTTGAAGCTCCGAGTCGAAGATCAGAAACTCGGACCAGATCCAGCCAGGAAGATAGAGAAGCAGGGCATATACCGCAACGATGCCGCCGCCAAGGACGGTCACCGCGGCGAGATAGGAAAAAGACTCTTCCCACTTCAGCTCCGGCAAGTAATGAATGTGCGCGTAATAGGAGGTCAGAACGGCGCTTCCAAAGCCAAGGAAGATCAGCCAGGAAACCAGCGTCGCATTGGCAGTCAGAAAACTGCCCGACGGGCTTTCCTTGCTCTCTTTCGATCCTGCATTCGATTTCGGCTCGCTCTTTGACATCTCACCTCCGTCTGTTCCGCAGCGGTGGATTTAATCGATGCAAGATTAGAAATAAGCACACCTTCCGTGGAGACTGTTGATGTTTGTCAAAGGATTATACCACGCGGGTTCTTCGGGAACGATCCGGTGGGCGTCGTCACTTGCGGCAGCGGTCGTCGGCTTGCCGCGCCGGGAAGGCCCGAGAGGGCCTCCCCGGCCTACTGCGGTACGCAGGCTCTACATCTTCTCGCACTTCCCGTCGTGCTTGATGTTCACGCCGGCCCGGTGCGCCATGCAGGCATTGTTATAGGTCTTGTTGTCGCAGCCACAGACCGGTGCCACGACCAGCGGGCAGATCTGCGGCTTCTGTGCGCAGACGCCCTCGTCGTCGCACTTGCCAGTGTCCTTGGCGCAGTAATCGCCGGCCGGGCACTGTTTGTTCGTCTTGCAGGTCCTGACGGCGTCCTTGTATTTGCAGGCGCCCTCGGAGGCCACGTTCACCCCCGCCGCCGCCGCAAAGCAGGCATTGCTATAAGTCTTGCCATTGCAGCCGCAGACGGGCTTGAAGATCTCGATGCAGACATCGGGCCGGGCGGTGCAATTCCCCTTGCCCTTGCAGTCGCCCACCGCCTTGGCGCAATACTGCTTCCCCTTGCATTGCCCATTGGCCATGCATTCCTTGCCGGCCGGCTTCGCCGTATCGGACGCCTGGGGCGCGGCTTCCATCCAGTCGGGAGTATCCAACGACGCGACGGCCACCCCCTCGGCACACGAATCGTCCTGGAGCCAGGAGAGATCCGGAACGTCCAGGGCCTTCGCCTCGGCTCTCCAGGCTCCGCCCCAACTCACGAGCGCCACCATCAGCAGTACACCGATCCAGATCAGCGACTTGCGACATCGTGCTTGCATTGCGCACCTCCAGCGCCAAGGCCGAGGACGCTCGAGCGCCCACGGCGCGTTTCCGCCGCCGATCTCCCACCCGCCGGCACACCCGCCAGGTGATCGATGAGCGGCCCGCTGCCATATCGCTCTCATGTCGTATTCTCTGTGTAGCTCTAAAATATACCTGGCTCGGCCCTCCCGTCAAGGCAGCGGCGCGTCTTCAGATCGCCGCCGCCGGCGGCAGAGCCTTGCCGGCGGGCGCCGCCGGGCCGACGAGGACCTGCGGCACCGGCGCCGGACCGCGGCGGATGTAGTCCTCCACGTCCGCCTGGAGCTCGGCGAAGCTCAAGGGGAGGCCGTGGTGGGGTCCATTGCGCACCATGGTGAGGACCGCCTCGCGGCCGAGAGCGCGGTAGCTCTCGAACTGCGACTCGCTGAACCACTGGTCCGCCGTGCTTTCGTGGGGGAAGGTCAGGGACGAGCGGGCGTAGTTGTAGATGTCGTAGGGCTCGGTCTGGCAGATCGCCGGCTTGATGTAGATCAGGATGCCGTCCGGCGCGTCGGGGCCGTCCACGTCGTGATAGTGGATGCTGCCCACGGCGCAGTAGCGCGCCGCCGGATTCGCCTTGTCCAGGTTCTTGGGAAAGATGTTGATGCGATCCGCGAAATCGATGGAGATCCCGAAGTCGATGCGGATCTTGCGAATGGCGTTGCCGAGGTCGTCGTAGGCGTAGCCGGGGTCGCCGCCGGCGTCGCCCACCACGATGAAACGGCAGCGCCGCCGCACCATCTCGTACAGGGCGAGGTTCTCGAAATGGCCACCGTCCGAAAGGTTGACGTAGGGGTGGCGGGCGTCGGTGAAGCCCAGGGCTTCGTCGAGGATCATCGACGCCGAGTTCACCGGGCCGCTGCGCGTCCAACTGTCGCGCCCGAGAGGCCCCGGGTTGCCCAGCCAGATGCCCAGGCGGGCGTTGAAGAGGGTCATGATGAAGGTGATGGCGGGGGACGAGTTGGCTCCCATGTTGGGGTTGGCCGCCGCTCCCGAGGTGGCCACCGCGGTGCCCAGCGAGATCCCCCGGTTTCCGCCGTAGCTCTGCGACCGGCGATAGCCGAGCCGGCTGCTGCCGCAGTGCAGCGGCGTCGCCGTGAAATTCTCCGCCTTGCGCTGCTGCCAGGCGAGATCCTCTCCGGCCACCAGGTTGAGCGCCATGTTGATCAGCGGCAGCGGCCGGTTGTCGCGCAGGGCGTGCAACCGCAGGTTGTCGTGCGGATCGAAACCGGTGAACAGGTTCGGTCGCCGCTGCTTGTTGCTGGCCCCGAGATAGGCGCGGACCAGGCGGTTGCGGTAGGTGGCCTGGAGCGAGAAACGGTTGACGTTGACGAAGCGCCCCATCAGGACGCCGAACGCGAAGAGCACGGCGACGGCGGCGAGGACGAAGACGGTGTAGCCGCGGAACGGCTCGGGCGCTTCACCCACCGAGCCCGTCCAGGCATGCGGCAGGGCCCGGAGAAGGGCCTGAGTCCCCACCGAGACGAGGAGCAGGAGAGCCAGGCAGAACAGGGGTGCCGCGAGAGCCAGCACCACGCCGCGCCACGGGCTTTCGGCCTTCCCGCCCTGTGGGCTGGCCGGGGTCCCGACCCCCTTGCCGATCAGGCTCACCAGGCCGCCGAGCCCGCCGGCCGTCACCGCCGCCGTCACCTTGGCCGCGACGGTCTGCAGCAGGAGAGGCCCGAGGAAGACCAGGGCGCCGGCGAACATCCAGAGCAGTGCCGCGAGCAGGACCCAGCCGGACCACCGGGCCCACCACTCGCGGTCGGCGTCGCCCAGCTCGGAGGGATAGAACCGCTGGCCTTCGATGACGCTCGAAAAGGCGATGAACAGCGTTTTGGCGAGGAGCATCGGCCCGAGCACGAGACCGGGTCCCAGGATCTCGTAAAGCTGGTGCGGCGCGTCGAGGAGCCAGGGCATCCATCCCTTGAGGATCCCGATGTAGATCCCCGCCTCGACCGCGCCGGAGAAGAAGAGCGCGATGAGGTCGACCTTGAGCGACGACATCTGCCGGCCCATCACCCGCCGCTGAGCGGGCACCGAGGCGGCCAGGGCGATCATCGGCATCACGATCGTCCAGATCAGGCAGCGGACGACGACCTCCGGCGTATAGAGAAGGTGCCCGGGGCGCCGCTGGCCGTACTCGAAAATGGCCAGCAGGATGAGGGGGACCGCCGCCAGCAACGGCAGGAGACCGAGCTTGAGGAACGGCGGCGGCGAGAGAAGCCCGAGCTTGAAGAACCGCCGTTGCGGCGGAGCCTCCTCGGGTTTGTGCGACGGCCGCGCGCTCGCCCGCAGCAGGCTCATGAAGAAGAGCGCGACACCGCAGAGCAGGACCGCCGTCCAGTACAGGAAGTCCGGACCGGGGATGAGCCGCTGAATCCACACCGTCTTCGAGACCGCCACCAGCGGCAGCGCGAGGGCCGCGGCCAGCACGGGCAGCAGCACGAGCAGGTTGAGCATGAGGTTGCGGACGACGGCGGCCACCGCGGTCCAGGTATCTCCCGAGAGGAAGCCCAGCTTCGGGGTGAGATAGTTGCTGTACTGGCGCAGGTGGGTGACGGGCTCGGCCTCGGGCTGGTCCGGACTGTGCTGGGCGCTGCGCAGCTCCGGGAGGACCGCGTCGAGGCCGCCGGCGCGGTAGATCCAGCCGCTCAGCCAGCTCGAGATGTAGCCGCCGCCGGAGACGCTGGAGAGGTAGTCGAACTTCTCCAGGACGCCGATGCGGGCGAGACCCTGAATCACTCCCAGGTTGAACGTGGCGCTGCGGATGCCGCCGCCGGAGAGGCTGAGCCCGGCGAGGTCGTCCCCCGCCGCGGCCCGGCGATGGACCAGAGCGAACAGCGCCGCCAGCTTGTCCCCGGAGCTGCGCTGCGGATCGGCGAGGACGGGATCGCTCGCGAGCTCGGCGCGCCAGCCGGGCTTCAGCGCCGCATACTCCTCGCGCAGCACCTGCCAGAGCGGCAGGGCGTGATTGACCGACGCGGCGAGACCGACCCGGTGGACCGTGGCCGGCCCGCCGGCGAAGCTCACGGTGACCTCCAGCGCGGAGGCCGCCTCCTGGCCCTCGGCGCCGCCGCTGCAGGTCACCGGAATGCGGACCCGGACCGGCAGCTCGGGATCGTCCGAGCGGTCGACGATCTCGGCTGCGGCGACCGTGAAACGGAACGCCCCGGCGTCGGGCACCGCCCCGGTCTGCACCCGCAGCTCCTGCGTCCGCCCCGTGGCGCCCCAGACCTTGAGCACCACGTCCCCCTGGTCGCTTCCCCCTTCTTTCCCGAGCTCGAAGACCACCGGGTCTGATTCAAGCTCGACGGCAAGCTCACGCAACGCCATAAGGCCTCCCTCCGGACGGATTCAGGGATTTCCTGAACGTTAGCACATCCTTGGGCGTGGCGAACCCCGGGGGCGTTACACGATGAAGATGCGTGTCAATCGCCTTGGGTCAAGGCGGGCATTTCCCCTCCTGCTTGACGTTGACTCCCGCGCTTGCCGCCAGGCAGAAGTTGTCGTAGGTCTTGTCGTCACAGCCGCAGACGGGCTTGACGAGGAGCTTTCCGTGTTCGGTGCAGTCCTGCGGACGCGCCTCGCACTTGCCGCTCTCGCCGCAACTGCCGTAGAGCTTGGCGCAGAACTCGTCCTTGGCGCACTGCTGGTTGGTCATGCACGTCCCGCTCTGCCCGGCCTGCGCCTCCGCCACGAAGAAGGGGGCGGCCACCGGCGCACACTTCAGACTGCCCGCAGAGCACAGCAGGAAAAGCGAAAACACCAGCACGGCGCGTTTTGCGTGTCGTCCTCGCATAAGAGTCCTCCGGGAGGAGTATACGGCTCAGAGGTAGTGGTACTTGCAGGCGATGATCGTCACTGAATCCTGATCAAACGCGCTCCGCTCGAAGACGATCCTCTTCATGAGAGTTCGCCGAGATCGACCACTTCGAGATTCCGCCCTTGGGATACGTTCTCGATTGCTCGCAACAGCCGCTCGCGATTGGCGGGAGAGCGAAGGAGGTATGCCGTCTCGTCCTCCGCGACATCGGCCGCCTCGGCGACGAGGATTTCAATTTCGCGGTCCTGGAATTGATGCTTGAGCGTGTCGAGGAAACGTTGATCAAGCTCGTCAGCGCGAAGCTTGTAGATCGTGTACATTGTTGGTTCTCCCTGGACCGGTTCCGAGACGTCGCAAATCACTTGTCACCATTAGATCTCGTCCGCCTACTCGTACCGCAACGCGTCGATCGCGATGCTCGCCAGGAGGATGGTGAAGGTGCGGCTCGTCTCCTTTGGAATGCTAAGAGTGCGAAGGTGGTAGTTCCTTTTCGAGCGTTAAAAGATAATGGTAAGGGAAATTCTCGATCGCTTCACGACGCTGTTGCCGAACTTCACCCCACCACGTTACGCCAGACAGGGCTGCTCCGGTGCCCGCGAGCGCTGTGGCGGTAAACGGGTCGACATGAAAACCCAAAGTCGCTACGGCAGTCAAGATCGTTGAGACTGCCGTCGGCGCACTTATCCTCAGTAAGGATCCGACACTCCTAATGCTTAAGCTCTCCATTTTTTCTTTGTACTGCCTGAATTCTTCGGCCAAATCTTTTTTCTTGTCCTTCAAAAATCCCTCGTATCGGTACTCGTCCCCTTGAGCCCTGGAGCCTTCCGCGAGTAAGTCCTCGACCGCCTTCCGGAAATTCCTGCGTTCGGTTTCTGTCTTATCATGCACTTGCAGGATTCTTGAGAGCGATATCTCATGTAGTTCTTCCCGCGCCGGGAAAGGAAGATCGAGCTCCAAAAGCATGCTGATTCGGGAGTCCTGTGGCTGTTGTGGCACCCCAAGGTCTAAGTACTTGCCAACATCCGCGTACTCCGGTTTGTAGGTTATCAGCGGAGAACATATGTTCTCGCTCATTACTGTTGCCAGGCAGATCATGTAGAGGTCGGCGGCGGCCTTCTGTACCCAGACATAGCCTGTAGTATCGTCGTCGCGCAGCAAGCCTGCTTCCCGTAGTAAGGCTCCGAACTCACCACTCATCTTGCTGTCCCACATGTCTACTTCCGCGCTGCCTCGACTATCTTTTAACAAATTATCAAGCAATTCCTTGAGGCCACTACGGTCCATTTCTTTGGCACCCGTGATGCGCTGATATGCCCCCTGGACCATGTCGAAGATGGCACTCCTACCGGACTGATCCAGCTGGGTGCCTGGTGGTCCTTGGAAGTGACGTGAGCAGTCGATGAATTTCGCTATCGCGGCGTCTACGTACTTCGTCGGAGGTGTTCGGGGGAGGAGATCCGGCCGCTCCAGCACCAATCGACGAACATCCTTGTCCAAGTCCGGGTCGGCCTCATCGGGAGGAAAGTTCGCCGGCACGATGCGACGCACGCTATCCCAGTAGAGTATTGCGGACTTCAACCAGTCCACGTCTCTGACGTGAATATGCGGATGGTAGAGAGCCTCGCCATAGTTTGTCTGCGAAGGTTCTGTTGACACTGGCTATTTCCTCCACAATCTCCCACAATGTACAGCGCTGCGCTCGAAGACAAATCCTCTTCATGAGAGGGCCCTTCACCTACTCGTAGCGCAAAGCGTCGATCGGATCGAGCAGCGCCGCTTTGCGGGCCGGGTAGAAGCCGAAGCCGATACCGATCAGACAGGAAAAAACGACGGCGATGAGGATGGCGCGTGGCGGGATGATCATCGTCCAGCCGAGGACGTTCGAAAAGATGCTGGAGGCGACGACGCCCAGCAGGACGCCGACGGTGCCGCTCAGGGCACAGAGCAGCACCGCCTCGAGCAGGAACTGCGTCTGAACGCTTCCCCGCGTCGCCCCCACGGCGCGGCGGACGCCGATCTCCCGGGTGCGCTCGGTGACGGTGACGAACATGATGTTCATGATTCCGATGCCGCCCACCAGCAGCGAGACCGAGGCGATGCTCGCCAGGAGCAGCGTGAACGTGCGGCTCGTCTCCTGCTGCGCCTGGAGGATCTCCTCGGGGCTGCGCAGGTTGAAGTCGTCGGGCGCTCCGGGACGCAGGTGGTGGCGCTGGCGCAGCAGGCGGACGATCTGCTCCTTGGCAGGGCGGATGGCCTCTGGCGTGATTGCCGAGCACACGATGTCGTCGAGCCAACTGGTCCCCTTGAGCTTGTGCAGCGCCGTGGTGAAAGGCATGAGGATCGTGTCGTCCTGGTCCTGGCCCGTGGCGGTCTCCCCCTTGGGCGCGAGGATGCCGATCACCCGGAACGGCTGATTGCCGAGGCGGATCTTTTTACCGATCGGGTCCGCGCCGCCGAAGAGCGCCTCGGCCGTGGTGCGGCCGAGCAGGCAGACGTTGGCCGAGAGCGTCACGTCCTGGTGGGTGAAGGAGGCGCCCTTCGCCACCGTCCAGCGGCGGATGGCCAGGTACTCCGGCGAGACCCCGCGATAACCGGTGGACCAGTTCTGATTGCCATAGACCACCTGCACCCGGGCGTCGACGTTGGGCGCCACGCTCTTGATCAGCGGGATGGCTTCGCGGATCGCCTGCGCGTCCCGCACGGTCAGGGTCTTGGTGTTGCCGGAGCCCGTGCGCACCCCCTGGAAGTTGCGGCTGCCCGCCTCGACCCAGATGAAGTTGTCGCCCAGACCCTGGAACTGCTCGCGCACCCGGTTCGAGCCTCCCTCGCCGATGGCGACGGTGCAGATGACCGCGGCGATGCCGATGGTGATGCCGAGCATGGTGAGCCCGGTGCGCAGCTTGTTGGACGCCATCGCGCCCAAGGCTTCGGGGAGAAGGGTGCCGAGGTCCATGGTTTGGGTATGATACCCCCATGTCCAGCGCAATCCCACGCCTTTCGCGGCGCCTCGTCCTCCTCGCCGCCGGCGCTCTCGCCGCCATCCTCCTCCTCGGCTTCTGGATCGGGGGCAGGTCGCAGCCGCCGCAATACCTCACGGCTCCGGTGCAGCGCGGCTCCCTCACCTCGGCGGTGGAGGCCACGGGGACCATCAATCCACTGACCACGGTCCCCGTCGGCTCCTACGTCTCGGGGACCGTGAAGCTCGTCTTCGCCGATTTCAACACGCGGGTGCGCGCCGGGCAGGTCCTGGCGCAGCTCGACCCGGCCGTCTACGAGGCGCAGATGGTCACGGCCCGCGGCAATCTGGCCAGCGCCGAGGCGAATCTGCGGCACCTCCAGGCGGGCCTCGGCTCCAGCCAGGCGCAGATCGAGACGGACGAGGCCAACGTCGCCAAGATGCAGGCCGACTCCGCCTACGCGCGGGCCAACTCCCAGCGCCTCGCCAAGCTCTACGGCCAGGGGCTGATCCCCATCGACCAGCGGGATCTGAGCCAGTCGACGCTCGACCAGTCCGAGGCCTCCACCCGGGCGGCCAAGGCCCAGGTGAACCAGGCGAAGGCCCAGTACAAAGAGGCGGTGGCACAGGTCGAGCAGGCGCGGGCCGAGGTCGCGGCGATGCAGGGGGCCTTGCAGCAGGCGGAAGCGAACCTGCGATATACGACGATCGTCTCCCCCACCGAGGGTACGGTGGTGGCCAAAAACGTTACGGTCGGCCAGTCCGTCGCCGCCTCGCTCCAGGCGCCCAACCTCTTCACCATCGCCCAGGATCTGAAGCGCATGCAGGTCTACGCCAAGACGGACGAATCGGACACCGGCTTCATCAAGGTCGGCGGCGACGCCACCTTCCAGGTCGACGCCTTTCCCAACGAATTGTTCCACGGCCGGGTGAGCGCCATCCGCCTGAACGCTTACATCGTGCAGAACGTCGTCACCTACGACACGGTGATCGACTTCGAAAACCTCGACGAGCGGCTCCTCCCGGGCGAGACAGCCTACGTCACGATCCCGACCGGTCACGCCGAGGACACCCTGGAGATCCCCAACGCCGCCCTGACCTACACGCCCGACCTGCCGGCGTCGGACCTCGACCCGCTCTACCGCAAATTCGCGATCCCCGATGCCGCGAGGACCTCCCATCTCGGCGGCCAGCAGGTCGTCTGGAAGCTGGTGAACGGCGACAAGCTCGAGCCGGTGGCGGTGAAGATCGGGATCTCCGACTACGCCGACACGCAGCTCGTGCAGGGGGATCTCAAGGAAGGAGATGTCCTGATCACCGGCGCCGTGACCCCGGGCTCCGCCAATGCGAAGGGCGGACCGAAACCGCCCAGGACGCCGGGGCAGGCCGGCGGGAGAGCACGATGAAGAGCCGCCTCCTGATCGCGTTCCTTCTCTTGGCCGGGACCGGCCTTGAGACGGCGGTCTCCGCCGCTCCGGTCCCTACCGATCGCGAGGAGTTCTTCATCCTCTCCTCGATCGACGCGGCCCACGGCCGGATCGTGCTCAAGCGCCCGACCGAGGTGACGCTCCTGATGCAGGTGACCGCGCAGACCGCCTACCGCGACGAACAGGGCAAGCCCCTGCGGCTGGCGGACCTGCGCACCGGCGATACCGGCTACATCACTTACCGGCAGGACACCGCCGGAGGCTCCACCGCGCTCCTCGTGCGGCTGGGGCCGATGACGGTGCCGGAGCTGCAACGGCGGTATCTGAAACCCGGCCTGCGTTAGCCTCAGGCTCGTGCTGCGGTCGAACGCCGCCCGCCGGGTCCTCGACCGGCGCGGCGGCGCGGCTCGCGTTGTCCCCTTTCACCGCGCAGCAGCACCAATACTTTTGTAGAGATCTCTGAAGTCAGAAGGTGGCCACCTCTACAACCTGTTCGACTGCTGCTCCCCCGGAGCAGCAAGGAGGTGGTATGAGCAAGCTCATCCGTCAGATCACGACAGGAGGATTTCTCCTCCTGACGCTCGTCGCTCTCCCGGCCGCGATCTGTGGCCAGCCGCTGCCGACGCCGAAGGACTTCGTCAGCAACCTCGACGTCCGGTGCTACAAGATCCCCAATCAGCCGCCCCTGAACATCAGCCTGCGGCTGGATCACCTCAATCCATTCTTCGTCCAGCAACACGTGCCCTTCGAGATCGTGACCCTCAAGGAGCCGCAGGACCTCTGCGTTCCCGTCTTCAAGAACTCGACGCCGCCGTCGTCGACCTCCCGGCCCTTCATCCAGTTCGTCGACTGGAAGTGCTATGGCATCACCGGCTCCCCTCTCAACCTGCCGGTCCACTTGACGCAGCTCAATCCGGTGATCGCGAGCCTGCTCGGCCCGACGGATGACGTCACCGTCCGCGAGCCGCAGCAGCTCTGCGTACCGGTGCAGAAGAACAACGTGGTTCCTCCTTCGTCCGTCCTGCCGCTCGTCTCCAATCTGGACGTCAAGTGCTACCGCATCGACAGCCAGGCGAACCCGAGCGGCAAGCGGGTCAACCTGAACCACCTCAACCCGCTCTTCAGCACCCTTCCCCTCGAGACCGTGAATTTCCTGGCGCCGCCCAACCCGGTCCAACTCTGCGTGCCGGTGACCAAGAACATGCAGCAGCCGCCGACGACCGTATTCCAGATCATCCAATACTCCGACGTCCTGTGCTACAACATCGACGGTCTGGCGCTCAACAAGACCCTCACGCTGACCCATCTCAATCCCGTGCTGCGTGCCATGGGGTTGCCGACGGAAACCGTTCTCGTCACCAGCTCGCACAAGCTCTGCGTACCGGTGGCCAAGGGCACGTTCCTACCGCCCGGTTGAACAGTTTGACAATGGAGACGAGGCCCTGGGAGCTTGCCCCAGGGCTATTTCAATCCGCGCGATAGGGCGCGAGCGCCGCGACGAGATCCGGCGGCAGCGGGATCGGCCGCAGGTCGCGCCTCGCCACCGCCACCAGGACGGCGTAGCCTTCGGCCGTCAGCTCGCGCTCCGGAGTGGTCTTGCGCACCTCGAACTGGAGACGCAAAGACGAGTTGC
Organism: Thermoanaerobaculum sp.; assembly: GCA_021154885.1. Classification (GTDB taxonomy): domain Bacteria; phylum Acidobacteriota; class Thermoanaerobaculia; order Multivoradales; family UBA5704; genus DATARR01. Next base: position 43,096 of record JAJKHS010000159.1, on the reverse strand, counting down.
CGATCTTGCCGATCCATACCTCGACGTCGAGCCGCTCGTCAAGCAGAGCGGGCCGGCGGAACTCGAAGTGGAGCTGGGCTCGCGGCAGCCAGAAATCAAACCTTTCGAAGAGCTGTGAGAAGGGAAAGCCGATGGCGCGGAAGAGCTCGGTCTCGGCGATCTCGAAAAAGCGGACGTAGGCGCCGTAGCAGATGATGCCGGCGAGGTCGACGTCGCCCCAGCGCACGTACTCGCTGACCCGGAAGCGTCCGGGCGTGGGGCCCGGAGCGTCCGGCGATACGGTCACGGCGTTCAACGCGACGCCTCCCGCGCGTCCAGCTCGGCCAGCAACCGCTTGGGGGCGACCACGCGGTAGGCATCCGTCACCAGGTCAGACACCTCATCCCAGTCGACCGGCACGTCCAGAAACACGCCGAGCCAGCCGCGGTGACCAACGTAGGGGGGAACGAAAAACCGCTCGGGGCTCGCGCCGACTCGCGCCTCCTGCGCGCCGTCCGGCGCCGCGCACCAGAACGCCAGCCGGTCGTCGTGGTGATGGTTGGCATACATGACGAACGTCTTCTTGCCACGCACGAACCATGCCGGCTCGCCATGGCTGATCCGTTCAGTGGTCTCCGGCAGGGCCAGACAAAGCTTTCGCAGGGCTTCGAGCGGATCTTTGGCCATACGGTATTCTGGCACGACTCAGGCTTTCGGGGGCCGCCCTTCCTGCTCCGGCACACGCAGCGGGAGCCGGGTCGAGACGAGGAGACCAAGGAGAATGAAACCGGCGCCGTAGAGGAGTGCCTTGCGGTTGCCGTTCGTCGTGGCGACGCGGCGGGCGGCGATCATCTCGTCGCGCATTGCGGGCGGCAGCTGATCGAACAGGCCGCCGGCACCGAAGGCGAGGCTGGAGGACTGCTGGCGGAGCATGCTGTCGATCGCCGGCTTGGCGGACGGCGGGATCTGCGGGCTCGCGCCCACCGCCGCCTGGAGGTCGACGACGATCGAGGTGAGGAGGACCGAGCCGATGATCGCCGCGCCCAGCGACGAGCCGATCTGGCGGAACGTGTTGGTGACGCCGGAGGCCTCGCCCGCCTCCGCGACCGGCACGGACGAAAGGGTCAGGTTGTTGATCTGCGACAGCACGAGCCCCAGGCCGATCCCATAGAGTGCCAGGCCTGGGACGAGCGCCGTCAGGGGAGTGTCGACGCCGAGCGCCCACCGCAATGCAAGGAGAGCGATGCAGTTGACGACGAGACCGGCCTGCACCAGCCGCTTGGGAGGAACTCTCTTCGTCAGCACTGCGGCGCTCGGCGAGACGATGAGCAGCAGGAGCGACATCGGCAGGAGCATGAGCCCGGTGTGAAAGGCGTCGAGGTTCCGCACCGACTGCAGGAAGACCGGCAAGGAAAAGATGACGCCGTTCTGGGCCAGCATCATCACGCCGACGACCGAGGCGCCGGCGACGAAACTGCGGTTCTGAAAGATACGCAGCGAGACGATCGGCACGCCGGCGCCGCGCTCGACGTGCCACTCCCAGACGGCGAAGCCGGCAAGGATCAGCAGCCCGGCGAAAATGGAGAAGGGGACGATCGAGAGGCCGCCGAGGTCGAGCTCCCAGCCGCCGACGGCGAACGGCTTGAGCGCGTGGAGCCACCCGTACGAAGACGCCTCGATGATGCCGAAGACGATGGCAAAGAGCCCGAGCGCTGAGAGGAAGACGCCCACCCAGTCGATCGTCTTCCGGCCGGCCGCCGGCTCGTCGCCGAGGATCGAGGAACCGGCCAGCAGCAGGGCGACGACGCCGACGTTGATGCGGAAGCCCCAGCGCCAACTGAAGTGGGTGGTCAGGAAGCCGCCGAGAATCGGCCCCACCGCGGAGGCCGCCGCGGCGACGCCTCCCCAAATGCCGAAGGCGATGGCACGGTCGTGGCCGCGATACTTCGCCACCAGCAGCGAGGCGGTGGCCGGCATCATCAGCGCCGCGCCGATCCCTTCGATGATCGATTCGCCCAGGATCAGCGTCGGCACGGAGCGGCTGATCGAGGCGATGAACGAGCCGATGGCGAAAAGGAACGCGCCGAGCCGGAACATCCGCTTGCGGCCGAAGATGTCGCCGAGGCGTCCGCCAGTGACCGTCAGCGCGGCAAGCGTCAGCGAGTAGGCGGAGATGACCCACTGCAGGCTCTGGAGCGTCGTGTGCAGCTCGCGGATGAGCGTCTCCAGCGACACGTTGAGCAGCGTGGTGTCGATGATAATGATCGCCAGCGCCAGCGAGAGGACGAGCAGGCTCCCCCACTTGCGCAGCCCCGTGGGTTCAGGCTCGTTCGCCGGCAGCGGCTTCTTCGTCGGTTGGACCATGGGCTTCATCTTTCCTCGTGCGGCTCCGCCAGCAGGATCAGCTCGGGAGCCGGCGCGCCATCCACGCCATCCGCGCCATCATAAAGCTGATCGACGAGCACGGCGCGGCGATCGAGCACGGCGCGCTGATTGACGTATCCTTTGTCGGTGACTTCGCCGGCCTGGATCGAAGGCGGCTCGGCGAGCAGGAGGGCGCGGGCGATGCGCCGGCTGCTCGCGCGGTTCGTAGCGTTGTGGGCGACGAGGCCGGCCGTCAGCCGGTCGCGCACCTCGGGCCGGCGGATCAACTCGGCGAGCGGCCTGTCTTCGGCCACGTCGCCGCAAAGCGAGCGGCAGCCGGCCGGGTTGGGAAAGACGAGCAGCCCGACCTCCTCCCGGTCATGGCCCGTCACCACCACGTCCTGAACCACGGGCGCGCAGGCCGTGATCACCTCCAGCCGCAGCTCGCCCACGTGGACCCAGGTGCCCGACGTCAGCTTGAAGTTCTCGGCGAGCCGGCCGTCGAAGAGGATGCCCTGCGCAGGGTCGTTCGGATTGGCGAGCTTGCCCGCGTCTCCCGTCCTGAGGAATCCGTCCTCGTCGAACACCTCGCCCGTCAGCTCGGGCCGTTGCCAATAACCGGGAGTGACGTTGGGACCCTTGACCCGCAGCTCCAGCTTGCCGTTCACCGGCGCCAGCTTGATCTCCGTGCCCGCTCCGGGCAGACCGATGACGCCCGCGCGCTCGATCAGGAAATGGATCTGGGTGGCGCTCGGCGCCGTCTCGGTGGAGCCCCAGGCCGAGAGCATGACGACGCGCTGGCCCGTCGCCGCGATCGAAAGCTTTTCCAGCTTCTCCCACAGGTGCTGCGGCAGCGCCGCGGCGGCATAGAAGACCGCGTCCAGGTCGCGGAAAAAGGTTTCCCGCAGGTCGGGGTCCCGTTCGAGAAACGGGATCAGCATCTCATAGCCGCGCGGCACGTTGAAGTGGAGGGTCGATGGCACCTCCCGCAGATTGCGGACCGTCGTCTCGATCAATCCCGGCGCCGGTTTGCCGCCGTCGATGTAAAGCGTGCCGCCGTTGCGCAGCGTCAGGTTGAAGTTGTGATTGCCGCCGAAGGTGTGGCTCCAGGGCAGCCAGTCCACGATCACGGGCGGCCGGTCTTCCAGAAAGGGCCACGCCTGCGCCAGCGCCTGCTGGTTCGAACAGAGCATGCGCTGCGTGTTGATAACTCCCTTGGGCTTGCCCGTCGACCCCGAGGTGAAGAGGATCTTGGCGACCGTGTCCGGGCCCACCGCGGCAAAGCGGTCCTCCAGGGCAGGGTGGAGCGCCGTGGCCGGAAGCGCGCCGAAGAGTGTCGCGCCCATCGCTTTGACATCGCTCGGTGGGTTCGAGCTGACCACGAGCTCGACAGGGCCGGTCGCGGCGACGGTCGCCAAGGCTTTCGCGAACCGGCCCCCGTCGGCGGCGTAGACAAGGCCGGGACGGATCAGCCCCAGGATGTAGCGGAGCTGAGCATGGTCCTCCGCCAGCAGCGAGTAGGCGGGCGAGATCGGCACGGCGGGGATTCCCACCTGCATCGCGGCGAGTTGCAACAGGCCGTGATCGATGCCGTTGTCGGAGAGGAGCGCCACCGGCCGGTCCCGATCGAGGCCGCGCTCCATCAGCGCGCTGGCGATCCGCTCGACCGCCTCCAGGGCGTTGCCGTAGCTGACGCGGCGCCAGTCGCCGCTCACATCGCGCTCGGCGAGGAACGTGCGGTCCGGCGCGGCCTGGGCCCAGGAATGCAGAAGCTCGCCGAGGCACCGCGGATACGGCTGCAGCTCATGCCGCGAGCGCAACACCAGGCCGCCATCCGGAAGCGACCGTGTCTCGATGGCCACGGGAGCGAGCCGGAGCGATTTGAAAGGAATCTTGTTCATGTCATCGAGGCCCCTGTTCAAGATACCCGGCGAGGCGGCGGACACCCTCGGCGAAACGGGTGGGCTCCGGGAGCAGGGAGACGACGAGAAAGTCCTCGGTCGCGAAGTCGAAGAAATAACCGGGATGGACGAGGACTCCGGCGCGGTCGAGGAGTTCCAGGACCAGCTCTTCATCGGAGATCGGCTTGCAGACGCGGAGCACGGCCGACCATCCGCCCTCGGGCTCCAGGAGCTCGGCCGCCGGATGACCCGCCAGCGTCGCGCGGAGCACCTCAAGGTTTTCCCGCACCCGGCCGAGGATCGCGGCCCGGATGCGCGGCGCGAGGGCCAGCACGCCCGCGAGAGCCCGCTGGACCGGAATGGCCACCGAGAGATAGCTGTCGGCCACCAGCTCCAGGGCGGCGAGGGCCTGACGCCGCAGGCTGGGGGGACCGCCGACCCGGATCCAGCCCAGCTTCCAGGAGGGCAGGCCGGCACTCTTCGACAGCCCGCCGAGCGAGAACGACAGGGCCTCCCCGGACGCCGCCGCCGGGCCGGCGCGGTGAGGATCGGCGAGGAACGAATAATCGGCGAAGACCTCGTCCGAGATCAGCGGCAGACTGCGGGATGCGCACAGGGCATCGACGGCATCCCGCTCCTGGGCTGAGAGAAAGCGGCCGGTCGGGTTCCCCGGATGAATCAAGGCGAGGAGCCGCGTGCGCGGGGAAAGCGCGAGCTCCACCGCCTCCGGATCGAGGGCGAAGCCCCGCCCGGGCGCCAGGTGAACGTGGCCGAGGACGAGAGAGTCCAGGGCCGCCAGGCTGTCGAGGAGAGGATACGAGGGAGCAGCCGTCAGCACCTCGTCCTGGGGATCGGCGAAGAGCTTGAACAGGTAGGAATAGGATTCGCTCGTCGAGGCCGTGAGGACGAGGTCGTCCGGCGACACCGCGTCGCCCGGCGTGGAGAGAGCGGCGGCCAGCGCCTCCCGCGCCGCGCGGATTCCCAACGGGTGCGGCGGGTACTCCGGAGCCGCGCCACGGCGGAGAAGCTCCGCCAGCTCTTCCTCCGGATACGGCAGCCCGACCCGCGTCGGGTTCGTCTCCGTGAGGTCGATCACCGGCAAGCCGCTCGCCGCCCGCTTCGCCACCGCCTGCGTCAGGCGGTTCTGCGGGTGCTCCCAGGGCAAGCGGCGCGAGAGTCGGAGACGGGGCGCGGGCACGGGAGGAGTCTATACGGACCGCCGCCTCGACCCGGTTGGAGCCTCGGTGAGGGATTCCCCGTTCTCCGACGTTCCTATATAAGGTAGGGTCTGGCTCCTGACAACTCTTCAAACGGAGGTCTGGAAATGCGCAAGCTCATGCTGATCGTGACGTTGGCCCTGGTCGCCGCCGTGGCCGGTCTGTACTCCCCGCCCCCGGTCGTGGCCGATACTTGCGTCACCTACTGCTCGACGGATGCGTGCGGCTACACGTGCTGTTCCCGCCAGTGCTGCGGCAGAATTTGCATCGACCTCGACTGCGCCCCGCCGCCGTCCTGCGGCAACTGAGGCGGACCGCCTGCGGGTGCCCTCTTGCCAAGGGCACCCGCCTGCTCTACCTTGCGAGCATGACGACACCAGACCTCAGCCAGCCCCGCCAACTGGGTTCCACCGGTCCCACCGTCTTTCCGCTCGCTCTCGGGTGCATGGGCATGTCCGGGATGTATGGCCCGGCCGACGAGAGCGAGAACATCGCCACCATTCATGCGGCGCTGGACCAAGGCGTCACGCTGCTCGACACCGGCGACTTCTACGGCATGGGGCACAACGAGATGCTCATCGGCCGGGCGCTCCGCGACCGCCCGGGTAAGGCCCTGCTGTCGGTGAAGTTCGGCGCCCTCCGCGGTCCGGACGGGAGCTGGCTCGGCTTCGACGCGCGCCCCGCGGCGGTCAAGAACTCCCTAGCCCACAGCCTCACCCGCCTCGGCGTCGACCACGTCGACATCTACCGCCCGGCCCGCCTCGACCCCGCCGTGCCCATCGAGGAGACGGCCGGCGCCATCGCCGAGCTGGTGGAGGCCGGCTATGTCCGCGCCATCGGGCTGTCGGAGGTGGGGCCGGAGACCCTCCGCCAGGCGCACGCCGTGCACCCCGTCTGCGACCTGCAGATCGAGTACTCCCTGATCAGCCGCGGCCCCGAGGAGCGGATCTTCCCGCTGCTCGCGGAGCTCGGCATCGACGTCACCGCCTACGGCGTGCTGTCGCGCGGGCTGCTCAGCGGCTCGCGGCCGGCGGCGCAGGGGGACTTCCGTGCCCGCCTGCCGCGCTTCACCGGCGAGAACCGCGAGCGCAACCAGCGCCTGGTCGAAGCCCTGCAGACGCTCGCGGCGGAAAAGGGGGTCTCTCCCTCGCAGCTCGCCATCGCGTGGGTGCTCGCCAAAGACCGGCGCATCGTGCCTGTAGTGGGTGCCCGTACGCGAGCACAGCTCGCGGAGTCGCTGGGCGCTCTCCGGGTCGAGCTGTCGCCCGCGGAGATGGCCCGCATCGAGGAGGCGGTCCCAGCCTCCGTCGTCGCCGGCACGCGCTACGACGAGCACCAGATGCGGATGCTGGACAGCGAGCGCTGAGCGAGGCCCGTTCTCAGGGCGTCGTGCCGCTCCAGGCGCTCGTGGTGCCGCTCTCGAAGCCGTCGCCGAAGAGAAGATTGCTCGAGCAGGTCCCCACGTTGGACAGGGTCACGGAGTCGACATACCACCCGGTCCTCGTGGAAGCGGCGTCATCGCCGGCGTGCCAGCGCAGCCGGGTGGTGGTCGAGCCGGCGAAGGACGAGAGGTTGACGGTGACCTGCTTCATCGCCCCGATGGTGCCGTTGCACCACGCCCGCTTCCCGGCGAGCGGGTTCGAGCCGGCGGCCACGGTGCCGTTGAAGCCTCCCGCCGTGAAGGCCGCGTCCGGCACCACCGACCACGAGCCGCCGCCGTTGGTCGAAACCTCGAGCGTGCCGCCGTCAAAGCACGTGATCGAGTCCTCGAACGAGAAGGTGTGCCAGAACGAAAGGGTGGACCCCGCCTGCGGCACGAAGGTCGGGGAGACCAGGACCCTTTCGGAGGTCGTGCTCGCGCTGGCGGAGAACCAGGAGTGTGTGGGCGACTTCGACTGCGCCGTCGATGACGTCCAGTCGTTGACCCCCGCGAGCAGGGCGTGCGTCCAGCCCGGGTTGTCGAAGCCGCCCACCCCCTCGAAGGTCTCGGTCACCGTACCCGGGATCGGGCCGGTGGGCGCGGCGCTGCGCTCCACGGAGTTGCCCTCTTCGAGCCCGTTCGAGCTGTCGACCGCCCGCACGACATAGAAGAAGGTCGCGCCGCTCGCCAGCGTCCCCGAGGTATCGCTGTACCCGCTGCCGGTGACCCCGCTGGCGAGCCGGTTTCCGGGGCCCGGCGTGAAGCCCGACGACGTCGAACGGTAGACGTTGTAGGTCACCGGTCCGGCGCAGACCGGCGTGGCGGCCGTCCAGGAGAGGGCGAGCCCGCAGGTCGCCGTCGCCGGGTTGGCGACGCTCGTGAGCCCCGCGAAGACCGGCGGCAGCGTGCAGGTACCGGTCGCCGTGGCCTCGGCGCAGCCCGACGCGGCCGACTCGCAGTTGCCCGTGGCGTCGAGCCCCTTGACCTGGTAGGCATAGGTAACGCTGCCTGAAACCGTGTTGTCCGTGTAGGGGGAACCGGCGACGGAGCTGGCGATGCGGGTGAAGCCGCCGGGAGCGGCGCAGGTGCCGGCCGCGCGGTAGATGTTGAAGGTCGTCGCGGCGGGCACGCCGTTGCCCCAGGTGACCTGGACCTGGTTCGGGCCGCTGGCCGCAGCGGCGCCGATGGCCGGCGCTCCCGGCGGCGTGCAGGGGGTATCCGTCACCTTCGCCGTCCAGATCTCCTCGCGCGCGTTGCTCCGCCGGTCAGTCCAGGAGGGGAAGAATTGACCGGCGATGCCCGACAGGCTGTTGTAGTCGCCGAACTGGTTGCCGAGATTGGCGCCCGCGACCGTCTCGTCCGTCTGGGCGGAGGTCACCTTGACCGCCGGCAGCCAGGTGACGCCGTCGTCGAAGGAGGACTGGTGCCAGACGTCGACCTTCAGGCGGCCGGGGTCGCCGACCGTGTCGTAATACACGATCTCCAGGGCCCCGGTCGTCTCGTCGACCACCAGCCACTGGTTGAACTGATCGTTGAGCGAGGCCTGATTGTTGATCATCACCGGCGCCGACCAGATGGCGCCGCCGTTGGTGGAGCGCGAGAACCAGACGCGGCTCTTGCAGGTGGACGCCGTGTTGGACCCCGGCGCGCTGGACCCCGAGGTGCACCCCGGCGCACCGCTCAGGTCGGTCCAGGCGGAGTAGACCAGGTCCTTGCTCGCCGTACGGTAGGCGCCGCCGGAGACGTAGATGAGCGCCAAGCGGTTGTTCATGGCCGGCAGGGCGAGGTTGAAGCTGCCGAACGTCGTAGCGATCTGGACCGGCACGCCGTAGGAGGCGCCGCCGTTGGTCGACTTGACGACGAAGATCCTGCGGTTCCCCGTCGCCGGCCAGAACCCGAAGACGTCGCCAAAGGCGTTGGTCTTGACGTCGTCGCCGATCGCCGTCCCGCTCGTCTCCACGCCGCTCACCTGAATCGGCGTCTGCCACGAACCGGCCGGCCCGGTGCGCCGGGCCATGAACGCCGGCTGGCCGTTGTGCCAGATGACGTAGAGGTTGTCCTTGAACGGCGACGTCGCGCTGTGGTCGACCCACATCATCTGCTTGTCGGCGCTCGTCTGGGCGGCGGAGAACGTGGCGTCGAAGGTCCAGGTGGCGCCGTTGTCGATCGACTTGTAGGCCCGCATCTGGAGCACCGTGCGGCCGGCGTTGACGCCGATCGTGGTCGCCCACGCGGTGCCGTCCGACGTCCAGTCGACGGTCGGGTCCGACTGGAAGGCGTCGCCCGGCTGCAGAGACAGGTTCGTCTGGCCCCAGGTCGCGCCGCCGTCGGTCGAGTAGAACTGCGCCTGCGTACCGCTGCCCGAGATGTTGTTCGAGGCGCCGATGATCTTCATCGGATCCCAGTAGTTGACGCGGATGTCGGACTCGCTGCGCGGCCCGGCCTGGAGGCCCGAGGTCCGCTCCTCGCCGGCGACCGTCGCCGCCTTCTCCCGCGTGGGCGGCGCGTCCTTCTCCGGCGGGCCGGGCACGAGGTCCTGGTGGGACAGCATCCACTCGTACACCTCGTTGAGGACCAGCGGATAGCCGCCTGTCGGGTCGGCCGCGGAATAGACCATTCCGGGATGCGAGCGGCGCCAGATCACCCGCAGCCAGAGCGGGATGCGGAGCTGGTCTCTGGCCTCGTCGGGCCGCAGCAGCGAGAAGTCCTGATTGGCGGCGATCAACGCCTCCAGCGCGCTGTGGGGCACCACGGCGTCAGTCCGGAGCTGGTCGCCGAGCGTGGGCCAGGCGAGCCCGGCACCCTCCGCGCCGGCGGCAGGGACGAGGGCGAGAGCCAGCAGGAGGAGAAGCGACCGTTTCGTCATGCTCGGCTCCTCAAGGGCTCGTGCCGCTCCAGGCACTCGTGGTGCCGCTCTCGAAGTCATCGCTGAAGATGGCGTTCAGCCTGCAGGTGCCCACGTTGGCAAGGGTTACGGAGTCGATCCACCAGCCGTTCAAAGTGGTGCTGAGGTCATCGCCCTCGTGCCAGCGGATCCTGGTGGCGGTGGAGCCGACGAAGGAAGAGAGGTCGACGGTGACCTGCGTCATCGCGCCGAAGGTGCCGCTGCACCACGCCCGCTTCCCGGCCAGCGGGTTGCTGAAGCCGGTGATCACGGTACCGTTGAAGCCTCCCGTCGTGAAGGCCGCATCCGGCACCACCGACCACGACGAGCCGCCGTCGGTCGAGATCTCCAGCGTGCCGGCATCGAAGCACGTGCTCGGGCTCTCGAAGGAGAAAGTGTGCCAGAACGAGAGGGTGGAACTCGCCTGCGGTACGAACGCCGGGGAGACCAGGACCCTTTCGGAGACGTCGCCCTCGCTGGCGGAGAACCAGGAGTGCGTGGGCGACTTCGCCACGGCCGTCGACAACGCCCAGTCCGTGGCCCCCGTGAGCGCGGCGTGCGACCAGCCCGGGTTGTCGAAGCCGCCGGCCGCCTCGAAGGTCTCGGTCAGCGTGCTCGTGAACGTACCGGTGAGCGCGGCGCTGCGCACGACCGAGTTGCCCTCCTCCTGTCCGTTCGAGCTGTCGACCGCCCGCACGACGTAGAAGTAGGTCGCGCCGCTCGTCAGCGTCCCCGAGGCGTCGCTGTACCCGGTGCCGGCGACGCCGCTGGCGAGCCGGTTCCCAGGGCCCGGCGTGAAACCCGGCGACGTCGAACGGTAGACGTTGTAGGTCACCGGTCCGGCGCAGACCGGCGTGGCGGCCGTCCAGGCCAGGGTGAGACCGCAGATCGCAGCCGCCGGGTTGGTGACGCTCGTGAGCCCCGCGAAGGCCGGCGGCAGCCGGCAGGCGCCGGTCGCCGTGGCCTCGACGCAGCCCGACGCGCCGGACTCGCAGTTGCCGCTGGCGTCGAGGCCCTTGACCCGGTAGGCGTAGGTGGAGCCGCCCGAGACCGTGCTGTCGGTGTACGGGGAGCCGGCGACGGAGCTGGCGATGCGGCTGAAGCTGCCGGGCGCGGCGCAGGTACCAGACGCCCGGTAGACGTTGAAGGTCGTCGCGGCCGGCGTGCCATTGCCCCAGGTGACCTGGATCTGGTTCGGGGCGGAGACCGTGGCCGTGCCGATGGCCGGAGCCCCTGGAGGCGTGCAGGGAGTGTCCGTCACCTTCGCCGTCCAGATCTCCTCGCGCGCGTTGCTCCGCCGGTCGGTCCAGGAGGGGAAGAACTGGCCGGCGATGCCCGACAGGCTGTTGTAGTCGCCGAACTGGTTGCCCAGGTTGGAGCCCGCGACCGTCTCGTCCGTCTGGGCGGAGGTCACCTTGACCGCCGGCGACCAGGTGACGCCGTCGTCGAAGGAGGACTGGTGCCAGACGTCGACTTTCAGCCGCCCGGGATCGCCGACCGTGTCGTAGTACATGATCTCCAGCGCTCCGGTCGTCTCGTCGACCACCAGCGCCTGGTTGAACTGATCGTTGAGCGACGCCTGGTTGTTGATCATCACCGGCGTCGACCAGGTGGCGCCGCCGTTGGTGGAGAGCGAGAACCAGATGCGGGTTTTGCAGGTGGACGTCACACTCGTCCCTGGCGCCACGCACGCCGAATTCAGGTCGGCCCAGGAGGCGTAGACCAGGTCCTTGCTCGCCGTGCGGTAGGCGCCGCCGGAGACGTAGATGAGCAGCTTGCGGGTGTTGAAGGATGGCACGCCGATCTCGAAGCTGCCGAACGTCGTGGCGACCTGGACGGGCGTGCCATACGAGGCGCCGCCGCTCGTCGACTTGACGACGAAGACCTTGCGGTTTCCCGTCGCCGGCCAGAACCCGAACACGTCGCCGAAGGCGTTGGTCTTCACGTCGGCACCGATCGCCGTCCCGCTCGACTCCGCACCGCTCACCTGGATCGGCGCCTGCCACGAACCGGCTGGCCCGGTGCGGCGGCTCATGAAGGCCGGATTGCCGTTGTGCCAGATGGCGTAGAGATTGTCCTTGAACGGCGACGTCGCGCTGTGATCGACCCAGATCATCTGCTTGTCGGCGCTCGTCTGGGCGGCGGAGAAGGTGGCGTCGAAGGTCCAGGTGGCGCCGTTGTCGACCGACTTGTAGGCCCGCATCTGGAGCACCGAGCCGCCGGAGTTGATGCCGATCGTGGTCGACCAGGCGGTGCCGTCCGACGTCCACTCGACGGTCGGGTCGGAGTGGAAGGCGTCGCCCGGTTGCAGCGGCAGGACCGTCTGGCCCCAGGTCGCGCCGCCGTCGGTCGAGTAGAACTGCGCCTGGCTGCTCCCCGAGATGTTGTTCGAGGCGCCGATGATCTTCATCGGCTCCCAGTAGTTGACGCGGATGTCGGACTCGCTGCGCGGCCCGGTCTGGAGGCCCGAGACCCGCTCCTCGCCGGCGACCGCGGCAGCCTTCTCCCCGGCGGGCGCCGCGTCCTTCTCCGGCAGGCCGGGCACAAGGTCCTGGTGGGACAGCATCCACTCGTGCACCTCTTTGAGGACCAGCGGATAGCCGCCCGTCGGGTCGGCCGCGGAATAGACCATCTCGGGGTGCGCGCGGCGCCAGATCACCCGCAGCCAGAGCGGAATGCGGAGTTGGTCCTTGACCTCCTCGGGCCGCAGCAGCGAGAAGTCCTGATTGGCGGCGATCAGCGCCTCGAGCGCGCTGCGGGGCATCACGGCGTCGGCCCGGAGCTGCTCCGAGAGCTTGGGCCAAACGAGCCCGGCGCCCTCCACGCTGGCGGGAAGGACTATGGCGAGGGCCAGCAGGAGGAGAAGCGATCGTGTCTTCATAGAAGTGCGATCGGGGAGAGTACCACGCCAAAGTCGCATAGCGCCATAATCGAATCGGCACGCTCCGTGCATCCGTCGCGAGCCAGCAGTCCGGATCTCGAGGCACGTCTTCCCAGGACGAGGAAGGAAGGGCATGGAAAAAGGATCACAGCGACCGTCTTGGCGTGGTTTTCTCCTCGCCGGCTGCGCGGCCGTGGCGCTTCTCGGCCAGGGGTGCACCCTGATCTCGCTCAAGCGGAGCGTCTACCAGTTCGACCACCCCTTCGCCGTGGCGGACGGCGCCTTTCGCCGTTCGCTCGACACCTTCGGCAATACGATGGTGGGGGGCAACCGCGCCGAGATCCTGAACAACGGCGACGAGATCTTCCCCGCGATGACCGGCGCGATCCGCGACGCCAAGGTGACGGTCAACCTCGAGTCCTACATCTTCAAGAACGACAAGGCGGGCGAGATCTTCGCCGCCGCGCTGATCGCCGCCGCGCGGCGGGGCGTCCAGGTGCGCGTGCTGGTGGACGGCACGGGCAGCAGCCACTCCGGGCCCATCCTCGACCGCATGCGGCAGGCGGGCGCCAAGGTCTACGTGTTCCACCCCATCGGGCTGTGGAGCCTCTACGACATCGGCTGGCGGACCCACCGGAAGATCCTGGTCGTCGACGGCGCCGTCAGCTTCACCGGCGGCTTCTGCATCGCCGACAACTGGCTCGGCAACGCCCGCAATCCGAAGGAGTGGCGGGACATGATGGTGCGTGCCACCGGCCCCGTCTCGGCGCAGATGCAGGCGATCTTCAGCGAGGACTGGACCTACACGACCGGCGAGATCCTGGCCGGCGACAAGTTCTACCCACGGATCGCCCCGGCGGGAGGGGTCGAGGCGCAGGCGATCAAGGTGTCGCGCGGCGACTCGTCCTCGCTCGCCGAGATCCTCTACGTGGTGGCGATCAAGTCGGCAGAGAAATCGATCCACATCCAGAACGCCTACTTCGTCCCCGACGCGCAGATCCGCGAGGCGCTCATCGAGGCGGCGCGGCGCGGCGTCGACGTGCGGATCATGGTCCCCGGCCGGCACATCGACATGCCGCTCGTGCGCATGGCCTCCCGCCTCCACTACGGCGATCTCCTCAAAGCGGGCGTCCATATCCTGGAGTACAACCGCACGATGATGCACCAGAAGGGCGCCGTCATCGACGGCCTCTTCAGCCTCATCGGCTCGATCAACTTCGACGGGCGCTCGCTGCGCGCGAACGCCGAGGACAGCCTCGCCTTCTACGACCGCGACTTCGCGGCGCGGCTCGACGCGACCTTCGCCGACGACGAGAGATACTGCCGCGAAGTGACCTACCAGAGCTGGAAGCGGCGCGGCTTCGAGCAGCGCCTCGCCGAGCTCGTCTCGGGCCTCTTCGAGCCCCTGTACTGAAGCCCGGCGCCTTACACCTGGACGCCTTCCAAAGGCCGCTCCCCGGCCTGTCTCAGCTTTAAACCCGCCAACAGAGGCCCGCGGGCTTGACAACCCTCGGCGCCTGAGACAACCTACAGGTTATGGAACCCACAGGTTATGGACAGGTGGCCCCTGATCGCCTTGACGCGACGTTCGCGGCGCTCGCGGACCCGACCCGACGGGCGATCCTCGCCCGGCTCGCGTCGGGTGAGGCGTCGGTGATGGAGCTGGCCGAGCCGTTCGCGATGAGTCAGCCCGCCATCTCCAAGGACGCGCCACGCCACCTGGTCTTCGACGCGTTCACCAACTCGCCTTCAACCTGCTTACCTACCGTTCTCTAAGCAGAGGAGGGTCGAGCTACCCGCTCCCCCTTCCTGAGCCGCCCCCAGTTGAGTCCAAATGTCGGTGAAGGTACTGGCCTCCTTGCCCGTGGCGTGGGAAGAGTTCACGCCTCCGAGACTGTCGCAGGCACCTATGAAATTCGGCCCACAGTAGGGACCTGGACGGCAACAGCAGATATACCCGACTCGATGGGCTTGGCATGATCCATATGGGCTGCAGTCGACTTGGCAAACAACACTTTGAGCGAGAAGCGGTGCGGCGAGTGTCAAGACTGAGGCAACGACCAGAGACAGGCTCTTCATCACTTCCTCCTTAAGTCATGATGTATAGTAGCATAACATGGAATCTCGCAGGTACTTCCCAGGCCCAGACTCTCAGCCTATTGAGGAGAACGTGGCCTCGCCTCCTCGTCGAGAAGCGCACCGGGACCGGCGAGACGGTTGCCCGGCTTCTCAACGCGGCCGGACACCGTACCCGCCCGGGTTCATTGCACACCGATCCGCCGCAATCCCGTATCATCCAGAGGTGGACAAACCGCGCTCGGGCGCCCCGTCCCGAGGCCGCTCTCCGCCCGATCCGGAGGTCATGCATGCGTCCAACCGTGCTCCTGTCGCTGATCGTGTCCCTCCTCGTCGTCGCCGGCCCCGCCGCGGGGCAGACCGCGATGAGCGAGCTGGGCGAGGTGTCGTTCGCCAACTCCGGCTCGCCGGCGGCTCAGGAGCCGTTCCTGCGCGGGCTCGCGCTGCTGCACAACTTCGAGTACCCCGACGCGGCGGAGCAGTTCCGCGCGGCGCAGAAGATCGACCCGGACTTCGCCATGGCCTTCTGGGGCGAGGCCATGACCTTCACCCACCCGGTGTGGATGCAGCAGGACCTCGACGCGGCGCGCGCCGTTCTGGCCCGGCTCGGCGCCACCGCCGAGGCGCGGCTGGCCAAGGCGAAGACCGAGCGGGAGCGCGCCTATCTGCGCACCCTGGAGGTCCTCTACGGGAGCGGCTCCAAGGAGGAGCGCGATTTCCGCTACTCCGACGCCATGGCCGCGCTCCACCAACGCTATCCGGAGGACGTCGACGCCACCGCCTTCTACGCCCTCTCCCTCCTCGGCACGGCGCACCAGGGGCGCGACTTCGCGACCTACATGCGGTCGGCGGCGCTGCTCGAGGAGGTCCTCCCCACCCACCTGCGTCATCCGGGCGTGCTGCACTACCTGATCCACTCCTATGACGATCCGATCCACGCCCCGCTCGGCATGCGGGCGGCGCGGCTCTATGGCAAGGTGGCGCCGAACGCCGGTCATGCGCTGCACATGACGTCCCACATCTTCGTCGCCCTCGGCCTGTGGGACGACGTCATCGCCGCCAACGAGCAGGCCATGCGCGTCGTCAATCAGCAACGCGCGGCTCACGGCCAGCCGCCGAAGACCTGCGGCCACTACGTCACGTGGCTGCACTACGCCTACCTGCAGGAGCGGCGGTTCGACGACGCGAAGCAGCAGCTCGACGCCTGCCGGCAGATGGTGACGGCCGAGCTGGCGAGCGCCAAGGCGTCTCAGGGGGATACTGAGTCCGTCTATGACTTCGCGCAGATGCGCGTCCATCACGCGCTCGCCACGGGGCGGTGGGACGCCGCGGATCCCATCGTCCTGCCGCAGACCTCCTACGTGGAGCCGAAATTCACCCTGGCCTATGGCGAGGCACTGGCAGCGGCGGGCGGGGACCTCTCGACGCTCCACACCGCCGCTGCGCGGCTCCGCGAACGGCAGAAGGATTTCCTCGCGGAGATCGTGAAGCGGAAACAGACCAATCCCGCCGACCGGCAGCGCGCGGAGATTCTGGTGCAGCAGATCGACGCCCTCGAGCTCATCCGAGAGGGCAAGAAGGACGAAGGGATCGCCCGGCTGCGGAAGGCGGCGGAAGCGGAGACCGCCATGGCCCTGGAGTTCGGTCCCCCCGCCATCGCCAAGCCAACCTATGAACTGCTCGGCGATGAGCTCCAGGCGCTGGGCCGCAATGCCGAAGCGGAACAGGCGTACCAGTCGGCCCTCACCCGCGCCCCCGGCCGCACCCAGTCACTCCAGGGCCTCCTTCGCACCCAGCAGGCCCTCGGCAAGACCGACGCCGCCGAACGGACCCGCGAGCAGGTGGGCCGGTACGTCCGCACGGCGGCGAAGTAGACGATGAGGCGCGCCCCGAGCGTCCTGGCCCGTCTTGACTGCCGACCTGTTTTGGCATAGAAAGCAAGCACACGCTCTATTTCGAAGTCCGGCCAAGGAGGCCTGGTCATGAAAAAGATTCTCGTGCTCCTCCCTCTGTTGGTTCTCGCAGCGGCCTGCGGCGCTCCGTCGGCGAACCAGGAGACGGCAAACAATTCCGCAACACCAGCACCAACACCAACACCAGCAGCAACCGTGTCCGAGGCGGACATGACGGCCAAAGAGAAGGCGGCCTGGGACACACTCAAGACCAAGGACTACGAGGCGTTTGGCAACATGCGGGCCAGCGATTACACCGAAGTCACGGCGGACGGCGTCCATGACAAGGCCAGCGTCCTCGCGTCCATTAAGGACGTCAACATCACAGACGTCACGTTCTCCGATTGGAAAACGTTGTCCATCGACAAAGACGCCTTCATCGTCGTCTATACAGTGGTCCATACGGGAACCTACAAAGGCTTCCCAGTCCCACCGGGTCCCTATCGGGCAGCTACGGCGTGGGCGAATCGCGATGGAAAATGGCTCGCTATCTATCACCAGGAGACGGCCGCGGCGACAGCGCCTCCGCCACCGCCGGCCGCGGGTCAATAGAACCGGACAGCCTAGCTGTGCCGAACCGCAACGCCCCCCGGAGAAGCGGGGGGCGCGGGAGTCGAAGCCGGTGGCCTGCCAGTAGAGGAGAGAAACCTCGAACCGCGGATGGCACGGCTGGCACAAGTGCCCGGCACCCACCCTGCAGCACCCACCGCGCACCAGCGCTTGACAGATATCGCAACTCGTGTTCTCCTCCGAGTTGCCAAGGAGGAGCCATGAAAAAATTCGTGTTCCGAACACTCGGCCTTACCGTCATCGTCCTGCTGTCGAACCTCCCCGTTGCCAAAGCGGCCGTAGGGGATTGTCACGTCTCGTGTTGCAATGGCGACTCCTGGAATGGCCCTGTTCCACCAGGGTATTCCAATTGCTGCGACCTTTTCCGCTCTCTGTGTGGCTATTGGGGCGAGGCGTACGTGGAGACTGGAGGGGGAATCGGAATCCAGTATTGCCTCAGCTACGGCTCCTGTGAAGGCTAGGATTCGACGCCGGGGCAGGCGGAGTCCCGCCCGGGGCCGAGCCTGACCCGGAGAGGCAGTCGGCGCGAGCTCGCCACGGGGTAGGTCCATACCGCCGCCCCGCACGAGCCTCGTTCACCTCTCCTTCAGATCCTCGAGGATTTCCGAGCGGAGATCCGAGGGGATCTCCACTCTCGCGCTCGCCAAGAGCCAGCGCTCCAGTTTCCGGTCTACATCGAGGAATGACTGTCCGGGGAGCTCTGCGATACCCCGAAAGACCCGAATGCGTCCTCCCGCCGTGACGGCGGGCTCGCCGCGAATCAAAAAGCCCCTGTACCCCAGCCTTCGCTCCGTCTTCTGCTCCGTAGGCTGCGAGAGATTCGCGAGCCGGCGGCGGAGCTCGCTCGCCTCGGTTTCATCGAGAAACCATGTCGGATTGGGCGTCTCCGAAAAGATGTTCAGCACGACTTCTACGGCCATGCCAACTCCGGCCTCAGTGGATGACGACGCCCTTCTTGGTAACCATAAACCCGCAGAAATCCGTGTAGGGGCCTCGATCACAGCTAGTCAGGCTCGGATCCGTAATGATATTCTTGCTGTTGTCGAGATTTGTAGCCTCATCCACGCCCGGCTTGTGGGACCAGCAACCATTGGCATCTTGCCGATACCAGTGGCAGTCGTGGCCCGGCCGGACGGCCAGGGCCACGTACCATCCCTCCCCTGGCTGGAGCTGAGCGGAAAAGTCATTCACTTTGAGCAGGCCGTCCTTCAAGGCTCCCTGGAGAGCACTGTCACAAGCGTTCTTGATTTTAAAACTATGAGCCAGTCCAGGCACGGAGAAGTCCATGAGGCGCTGGTTGTTGGCATAGTTGTAACAATTATTGTCGTCCAGGAAAGGAGCGACGTTCCAGGCGCTTGGATCAAACAGCGGAGCGTCGGCGGCCTTGGGTGTGCAGTTTGGCACGGGTGGCTGCAAGACGAGAGCCTCGGCCTGTTCCTGGATCAGTTCGTCAGCCGGACGAGCGAGGGACTCCTCGACGTCTAGCGCGGCGATTCCGACCTCCCCGCCGGCAGCGGTGCTCAGGAGCGATCTCTCAACGCTCCGATCGGGATCGAAGAAACTGGCCTGGCTCTCCCCCGGGTCCACGATCCCGTCTCTGACGGCAAGCCTCGGCCCGCCAAGCAGCGAGCCTGGGACGGCGGTCACCGAGAAGCCCCGATATCCCAGGCGGCTCGGAAATCCTCTCGCCTTGAGAGGAGTGCGAATTTCAAGCGCGCGGACGCGCTCCAGGAAGTCTTGAGCTTGGTCGTCAGCGAGGATCCAACTGGGGTCGCGACGCTGGGAATAGACGTGCAGGGTCACCACAAGCGGCATAGCATCTCCCTCAATCGTTACTCCTCAGCGAAGCGTCTCCCCCGCTCATCTTTACGGATTTGGTGCGGGTTTTGTTGAGATGGCCTTCAGTTGATCGAGAACCTCGCTCAAGGCGGTCTTGAGCTTTTCGAGCTGGTCATTGTCCGCAAATTGGACGGCAAACTCGGAATCCGCTTCGAATTCGTTTACTTGTTTATTTGTCTTACCGCATGTGACGAAACCGACAATCAACTGATTGACTCCGTCGTCCAACTTGATCTGGGCCTTCTCGCGATGGTCCCCCTGAACGTCGATCGAAAAAACCAAGTCCTGGAAATTGAACATTGCCCCTCCTTGATAGGACTGTTGTTCGGGAACAGCTCTAGTAGTAACAGACATCCAACCCTTGTGTCAACCGCGAAAACGCCTGAGGAGGTCGACGAAGCCAGGATCCTCGCGCAAGGGGTCCCAGACCGGATTGAGCCGGAGGTCCACGACAGAGATCGAGGACTGGTAGGGCGTCGCGAGGAGCCGCGACAGGCCGGCGACAGCTTCGCTGTGACGCCCCAGGATCGCATCGACCATGGCCTGGATCTCGAGGATTCGAGGCCCGCTGAACGCATCTTTGCTTGTCTCGCCCACGGCTCGCTCCACCTGCGCGCGGGCCTCAGCGCCGCGATCGAGGTGGGCGAGCGTCGCGGCCAGGTAGGCCCGAAAGAACGCCTCCTTCGGGAAGCGGACCACCCGCTCCTCCAGCAGGCGCCGATTGGCCTCGGCGGCGGCAAGAGCTCCGTTGCGATCACCGAGCCGCTCTCGCGCGACGACCGCCAGTACCGCAATCCGGCTCTCCACCTGTGGCGCCAGTTGCTTCAGGGTTTCGGGGGTGAACTGCGCGAGTGCCCGCTTATAGTCATGCTGGTAGAGGTCGAGCTGGAACGCGACCATGGCCAGGGCGGGGCTCTCCGCCACCGGCGAGGCCGTGAGCACCGCGCGGGCCTTGTCCGGATCGCCCGTCCAGGCAAGCCGGTTCTGCGCCTTCTCGGCCCAGTAGACCGCCTCGTCCGGCGCCATCGAGATCGCCTGGTCGAAGTAGTGGTCCGCCTGTTCGTACTCGCGCGACGCCCGGTAGGTTTCCGCAATCCACCAGGGCAGCCGGACCTCCCGTGGATTCAGCCCGAAAGCGGCCCGGAACGAGCTGATCGCCTCGGTCAGCCGTCCCCTGCGGCGAAGCACCAGACCCAGCGACTCCAGGAGCTCGGCATTGTTCGGGAAGCGCCGTGCCGCGGCGGTGAGCTGCTGCTGTGCCGTGGCGTAGTCTTCCAGGCAGCGGTAGGTGAAATAAACCTGGGCGAGACGAACCGGCAGCAGATCGGGGTCGATCTCCAGGGCCCGTGCCAGAGCCTGCCGGGACTTCTCCACCCGGTCGGGCGACGAGTCCGTGTTGAAGGCAAGATGAGAGTGGGTCTGGGACAGCTCCGCCCAAGCGGCGGCAAAGCCGGGATCCAGCCGCACTGCCCTTTCGAACATGGGGATCGCCCGGAAAAGGTGGTCTTCTGAATAGAAGGGCTGGTTCTTCAGCTCCAGACCGCGAATGTACGCCCGGTACGCTTCCAGGTTGTCGGTCGGTGGTTTTTGGACCGTCCGCTTTTCCTCCGGTAGAAGGGAGATCCCCAACTGGCCAATCACCCGGCGGGAGATCTCCGTCTGCACCGCGAAAATGTCCTTCACCTGGCCGTCAAAGGAGCCGGCCCAGACGTGGGTATCGTCGGCCACCCGGATGAGTTGGGGGGTGATACGCACCCTTGGCAGCCCCTCCGGACCGAGGGCCCAACGGACTGTCCCCTCCAGGACGTAGTCGACGCCGAGCTCCCGGCCGATCTCCGGGAGAGGTCGGTGAGCTCCCTGGTACCGCACGGCGCTCGTCCGCGAGATGACCTGGAGGGACGAGAGCGAGGCCAGGTCCTTCGTGATCTCTTCCGTCAGACCGTCAGCGAAGAAGGCGTCTTCGTCGCCGGGCTTTCCGAGGTTCTCGAAGGGGAGGACGACGATGCGCATTCCGTGCTCCGTGGTTTGATGCTGCTCCGGGGTGCGCCGGTCCGTGCCGAAGCGGTTCCAGGCGAGCCAGAACGCCGCGGCTGCCATGCCGAGAAGGAGCAGGACGAGCCTCGCGATGCGGAGTCGCGGCAGGGAGACGGGGACCGCGCGCTCGGGCTCCGGGCGGGGCGGAGGAGAGGACTCCAAGGCCGCCGCGGATCCAACGCTCTGCGCCGGGCTGACCGAGGCCACCAACCGGTACCCTCGCTTGGGGATGGTCTGGATATAGCGGGGCTGGCGGGCATCGTCACCCAACGCTTTGCGGAGGCTGTGGACGGCTTGCGAAAGCACCCCCTCTTCCACAAAGGTGCCGCCCCAGACCCTCTCGAGGAGCTCATCCTTGGAGACGACCTTCCCTGATTGGGCTGCCAGAAAGACGAGAACGTCCATCACCCGGGGCTCCAGCCGAACCGAATGGCCGCCCGCGCTGAGGGTGCCCTCGGCCCGGCAAACCGACCACTCGCCCAATCGGAAATCGCTGAGCTCCGGGATGTCCATCTCCGATTCTCGCTCCGTCATGAACCGAGCCCCGGCGCCAGGGGACGTCCCGGGGGTCTCTCCATTCTAGTGCGCTCTCTTGAGGGATTCCTGAGACTTTCCTGAGTCTTCCCAAAAGACGGAGAGGACCCTGCCCGTCAAGATTCCGGTCAGGGCCGCGGCAGATCCGCGGCTTGCACCCCGGAGGTCAACGATGGTCTGCGACGCCGTCCTCGCCACACCGCTCCTGGAAGACACAGGAAGAAACCTTCCCACCTTCGACGGTCCATCCCGCTCCCAACCTGCCCCCTCTCCGGCTGCCCGGGGGAGATCGCTCCTCGAGACCCACTTCGATCTCGTGCGGACAAAGATCGAACGCCTGAGCCAGCGCAGCGGCCTCCCCGCCCATGAGGCCGAGGAGCTCCGCTCCTGGGCCCTGTTCAAGCTCGTCGAGGACGACTATCGGATCCTCGGCCGCTGGGAGGGCCGCAGTTCCTTCTCCACCTATCTGACCGTGGTCCTGGTCAACCTCGTACGAGACTATCGCATCCATGTCTGGGGCAAGTGGCGGCCGTCCGCGGCGGCTCGCCACGAGGGAGCTGAGGCCATCCTGCTCGAACGTCTCCTGGTCAGGGATGGCCTCTCTCTGGCCGAAGCCATAGTGAAGATCCAGACCGAGCACAGCGTCTCACTCCCCGCTGAAGAGTTGGAGCGCATCGCCGCCCACCTTCCCCAGCGTACCGGACGGCGTAGCGTCGGCGAAGAGGAGCTGCACCGGATTCCCGTGGATGGAAAAGTCGAGGCTCGCCTCGAAGACAAGGAACGCGCCCGCGCCACGGCCTGTCTTCGCGAAGCACTGACTCCGCTACTCCTGGCGCTCCCACCCGAAGACATCCTCCTGCTCAAGCTCCACTACCGGGAGAGCCTCAGCATCGCCGCGATCTCACGTCTCCTGGGCAGACCGCAGAGGGAGCTCTACTCCCGTCGCGACCGCTGCCTCAAACGGCTCCGGTCTGGCCTGGAGAAGTCAGGACTGAGCGCCGACAAGGTCAGCGTCTTGCTCGAAGGGGCGACTTGAAGCCGGGCGCTGCCTGAGGAAAGGGTTCATCCGCTCCTTCTCCTCTTGTTCCTGATCCGGTACAGGCGCTCCGTAAAGCCACCCTCGTTTTCGAAAGCCTGGGCCTGGGCCGCCAACTGGCGATCCAGCAGGTAGCAGCCAAGGTTCAGCAGAGAGAGGGCCGCGTTGGCCACCAGGGTGGAAGAGCTCACGGACGGACAACGACTTCCACCGACCGGCACAGACGAAGTTCCGGCCTCTTTGTCCTTGCTCGTCCGTGTCCGTCCCTGCTCGTCCTCAACCCAGAGGCGCACTTCCTCCACCGTCGCGCAGCGCCTCGCCTTGAAGCGCACCAGGGACGGGTGATCCGGTGGCAAAAGGGGCAGCCCCCGCTGCCGCAGGAAGTCTTCGTAGTCGAGCCGCAGCTCCTCCAGACTCGCCCGCGCCACGTTGGTCAGCTTGAGCTCAGTTTTCTTCGAAGTTCCCGACGCCTGGCTCCCCTCGGCAATGTTTTGCACTCCGCTGCGCGCTGCCTGCACCATCTGGTCGCGGGTACGGCTCCGGCGTTCGACGTATCGCTCGCAGAAACGTACCGTCACGTCGTAGACCAGTTGCGCCACCTGGAAGCTCTTCAGCTTCCGATACCCGCCGTGCTTTGGAATCAGCGACTCGTCGCTCCTCACGATCCCTCCTGGTCCTTCTGGAGACGATATCGTCCTGAGCGGACGATATCAGAGAAGGCGCCGCAGGCTGCGGGAGAGAGATTGACTTCCCGAACCCAACTTGGCAGTGGGGCTTCTGGGACCTGATGTTCAAGGCGCTGAGCAACGAGGGTTACCAGTTCATGAAGGACGCCGGCGGCTACGATGCCAACGTCGCCAACGCCGATGCCGTCACCCAGCTCCCCGCCACCGAATACAGCGACGAGACGAAATTCCTCACCCTGGCCGACGGCTACGATCAGTTGCCCATCCAATTGGCCGATCGGTTCAACAGAGCCATGCCCGGCGGGTTGCCCGAGGGCGAGCGGGTGCGGATGAACCATCGCCTCGCCGAAATCGTGATCGGCTCGGGAGAGTATCCCTACACGCTCCGCTTCGAGCCCACGGTCACCGTGTCCGGCAGCACGCGGAAGGTCGAGGGCGCCGAGCCGACCCTGGTGCGGGCCAAGAAGGTCATCCTGGCGATGCCCCGCCGGTCCCTGGAGCTGATCGACAGCACCTTCTTCGACGATCCCTGGCTGCAGGTCAACCTTGGCTCCGTGCTGATCCAGAGCGCCTTCAAGCTCGCTTTCGCCTATGAGAGCCCGTGGTGGCGGGCCCTGGGCCTGGTGGCGGGCCGCTCGGTGACCGACCTCCCGATCCGCCAGACGTACTACTTCGGCACCGAATGCGAGCAGGAGGGTGGGCTGCCGTTCATGAACTCGCTGCTCATGGCCTCGTACAACGACATCAGCACGGTGCCGTTCTGGAAGGGCCTCGACCTCGGCACGCCGTATGAGGGGTACCGGCCCTCGTGCCTGGAGCCGGGGGTGAACCGCATCTTGCCGCAGATGGAGTTCCCGGCCACCGAGCAGATGGTGGAGGTGGCCAACAAGCAGGTGGCGGCGCTCCACGCGTTGCCGGAGCTGCCCATGCCCTACTCCGCCGTCTACCATACGTGGAGCGAGGACCCCTACGGCGGCGGCTGGCACGAGTGGAAGGCCGCCTATCGCCTGGACGAGGTCATGTGCCGGATGCGCAAACCCGTCGAGGGCGTTCGACGCCAGCGGCCTGTACTTCACCACCACCAACCTCGGCAAGACGTGCTCGACGAAGCGCAGCCGAAGTTCCTGGGCACCTATGCCGGTCCCGCGTCCCCGGCGATCACCAGGGTCGTGATGGAGGCCACGGGCTGCCCGATCGCCCTCGGCACGATCATCACCGACGATATCTCGACATCATGAAGTCGAGCTTCGGCGAGATGATCGAGGTCACGGACACCGAAGCTCGCATCGGTTACCGGCACTACCGGCAGGTGGCAATGCAGGACTTTCTCGAGGCCCTGCTGTCGCGGTTCCGGGCGGCGCCGGGAGGGCCGCGCGCCTACTAGCTCCCGCACGTACCCGCGGAGCCGCCGATCCCGTCGCAGGCGGGCGATCCCTTGTCTTACAACGTTTTCTTCCGCGAGCTGGCCGGCTTTCTCAAGAGTGCAGGGCTGCTCGGCTCGGTGACCCTGGTGCTCGGAGAGAGCACCTCGTTGTACGTCTTCGGAAACCTTTTCGGCCTGCCGCCCGACAGCTTCGTCGCCCAAGCCGCCTGGGCTGGCCGGCGTGCTGGCGGCGCTCCAGGAGCTGAACGACGTGCCGGCGCTGGTCGAGGTGGCGATTCCGCAGAAGGACCTGGCGCCCCAGCTCGCCCGGCTGGCCCAGGCGCCACCGGAGCTCAGCAAGTACCACCGGACCGATCAGCGATCCCGCGCCAGTCGCCGCCGCCGCTACGGCCGCGCGCCGGTGAAGATGCTCTTCGGCAGCCGCACGTGGACGCCGACGTTCGGCTGGTCGACGAGCTGCGTCACCGCGACGTTGCCGGCGATGCTCACGAGCTGGTACGCCTGGTGCTTCGTCATCTTCCGCGTCGACGCGACGAAATCGATCATCTCCTGGATCGCGACCTTGGTGGCGACGGCGAGATCCGGATCGGTCGCCATGCTGATGTAATCGGTCGCCGTCTCGGCGCGCGGCCACGTGAGCTTCATGTCCTTGCGGACGGTGAGCTGAATCCGCCCGCGCAGGGACGTCTCGATCGCCGTCTGATCGACCTCGCCGTCGCCCTGCGCGGCGTGGCCGTCGCCCACCTCGAACAGCGCGCCAGGGACGAAGACGGGAATGAACAACGTCGAGCCGACGCCCAGCTCCTTGTTGTCGAGATTGCCCGCGTGCTTCCCCGGCGGGTTGCTGCTGACCCGGCCGAGTTCCGGCGCCGGTGCCACGCCCATGCTGCCGAAGAAAGGACGCAATGGGATCACGATGCCCGGCGCGAACTCCGCGGTCATCGTCTTCGCATTGATGGGGAGGATGCGCGCGGCGGCGGAACGATCGCAATTCTCCGGCAGGAAGCCGTTGCAACCGTTGTAGCCGTAATCGATCGGGAAATCGATCGCCAGGATCTTCACCTCCAGCACGTCGCCCGGCTGCGCACCCTCGACGTACACCGGGCCGGTGAGGATGTGCCCGCCCGGTCCGCGGCGATCGCCGGTGACCTCGGTTACGATCGCCTTCAGCGAGCTCTGGACCTTGTCGTCGGGCACGCCGGCGCGCTGCAGCCCCGTGGGGTTGTTCGTCAACAGCGTGTCGACGTCGACGACGTCGCCCGACGCGATGCGCAGCGCGGGCTTCGCCTCGGACCAGTAATAGCCGTACGCGACGGTGGACGGCGTGGCTTCAAGGCGGTGCGTCTTCGGCCCCTGCGCTGGCTGGGCGGTCGCGACGACAGCGGTGAACAGGACGACGGACGCGGCGACGGCGACATGGGTTCGCATGGCGACGCACGCTACCACAAGGGACTCGTCGGTAGTCATCTCATTCGGGTTTCCGATGACCTCATCCGAGTTGCGGATGACCTCATTCGAGCTCCAGGCGATCTCATCCGCGGAGTGAGGGATCTCATTCGAGTTGCAGAGGACCTCATCCGAATTGCAGGTCATCTCATCCGGGTTGCGGATCACCTCATCCGGGTTTCAAGTGACCTCATCCGCGGATTGAGGGTCCTCATCCGAATTGCAGGTCATCTCATCCGCGGATTGAGAGATCTCATCCGAGTTGCAGAGGACCTGACTCGCGGGACCGCCGCCACGCGACTCGAGCGCGGCAAGGGGGACCCCCAGGGATAGTGACGAAAACCTCCGCCAAAATCCCGAGGATTCCTCAGAAAAACCGCCGAAGTTGGGCTAGGGCTGCGCGTCGCCCGGCTTGAATTCCACCGTCACCAGCCGCGCCGGGCTCTTGCCCGAATTGGTCAGCGTGTGGGTGTACTTCTTCTATCAACAGCGGGAGGAGGACCGGGTTCTGGATGTGGTCGTCCGCAAGGTGCAAACCATCCAGAAGGAGCCGGGGTCGCTCTCCGCCGTGTTCATGGAGCGCTACACGGAGATTCTCGACCGGGGGATCGCCCCAACCTCGGAGGCCGAGCTCGAAGAAGCCAGCCAGATCGGCGGCCGGCGCGAAATCGTCCGCGAAGAGCTGGAGTCGGAGCGCTCCGACATTCAGAAGCTCAAAAGGGAGATCGACGAAGCCGGCGGAATTCTCGACCGCTCCCGCAAGGCCTTGGAGTTCGATCCCGGCCTTTTGCGGGAGACCGTGGACGCCGCGCTCGTCCTCGCCGGAGCAGATCCCCTGAAACCGCTGGCCGGGGATCGCGGAAACGCTCCCGCCGCCTATCTCCTTCCCGATCTACCCGAGTCCTGGCAGGGCACGCTCGACACCTTGCGCCCGCCGCGAGGGAAAGAGGAGCCCTTCTGGGATTGGCGCAAGCGCCCGCTCCTGCCCGTGGTCTTCGAGGCCATGGACCGCCTGGACGGCTCGCGGGTGCATCTGCACCTCCAACATCCCTTCGTCCAGCGCCTGCTTTCGCGCTTCCTGGCCCAGGGCTACGGCGCGCACGACCTCCACGCCTCGGCCCCGAAAGATTTCGCCGCTCTCTGGCCGCACGTAGAGGCCGAAGCCGAGGCCCTCGCCCACGAGGCCGAGCGCAAGCTGGCCGAGCGAGGCGCCACCGAGTCGGAAGCTCTGCGGGGGATTCTCCGCAACCAGCGCAGCGCCATCCAGAAGGCCATCGGCAAGCTGCCGCAGCTCACCCTGGCCTTCTCCCCCACTGCACCCAAGGCCCGAGAGCAGATCCGCCAGATCGAGCAGGACCGCGACTACATGGAAGGCCGCCTGATCGATATCGACCGTGAGATCGAAACCGAGCCGGCGGCCATCCAGGATCTCTACCGCGTCGTGCTCACCCGGCGCGAGCCGGTGGGCATGGTGTACCTGTGGCCGGCGGTGCGGGGGTAGGGCTTGAAGTCATGAACGATGATACCAAGTCCGGTATCTTCTTGTCCCTGCTGTCCTTGCTAGTGCCGAGCCCTTATAGCGTCGCGATAACATCGGCTCGAAGGAGTCTCGAGTATGGCTCGTAAGCGTCAGCGCGACGAACTGGAGAACCGGCTCTCCCGGGGCCAAGAGTCGGAGGAGGCTCGCTTTCCGGCGACCCCCGCGAAGGCAAGCCTGCCGAAGGAGTATGCGGACGCTCTCGGCGCTATCAAGCAACGCATCCAGGAAGAACGCCTGCGGGTCATTCTTGCCGCCAACGCAGCGATGATTTCGCTCTACTGGGATATTGGCCAGATGATCCTGGAGCGGCAGGTGCACGAGGGGTGGGGGGCCAAGGTGATTGACCGGCTGGCCGCGGATCTGCGCGAGGCATTCCCCGACATGAAGGGCTTCTCGCCGCGCAATCTCAAGTACATGCGCGCGTTCGCCGCGGCGTGGCCAGAGAGAGGATTTGTGCAGCAGGCTGATAAGGCCGAAACCGACACCGGCCTTTGGGACTATCCTCCGGCCGCCAAGTTCGACCGCCTGCTGCGCCATGTCCGCGTCCCCATCGGGTTGCTGACCAACCGCCGCGAGGTGCGGCTGATCTATGCGCCTCATGGCGAATCGAGCGGCTCCCTCACGTTCCGCCTCAACGACATGGCCTCGGTCGGCGGGCCGGCCCCTTCTCGATGCGTTCGTCATGCTCCTCTCCGTGCGGCGGTTCTTCTCGGTCGCCCGCGAGCACCAGTTCCCGGCTCTTCTGGCGGACAGCCGCCGGCGCCAGGCCAACGTCACCAACGAGCTGGCCGAGCAGGTCTTTCAGGCTCTCGACATCCTTCTGCATGGCTTCGAGGCCGCCGCCGAGCGCGATGGCTCCAATCTCCTCAACGAAGCCTCCCGCGTCGAGGACGACCATCTCTATGGCGGCCTTCTCACCGTTCTCCTCCACCTGGTCGTCCTGCTCTATGCCGAGGACAAGGGGCTGCTTCCCGTCGAGCATCCTCTCTATCAGGGGCATCTGAGCGTCTTCGGCCTCTTCGGGCAGCTCCAGGACGACGCCGGGCAACATCCCGACTCCATGGCCCGCCGCTTCGGCTCCTGGGATCGCCTGCTCGCCCTGTTTCGCGCCGTCTATGGCGGCGTCCATCATGGCGATCTGCATCTGCCGCCGCGGCGCGGCGAGCTTTTCGATCCCGACGCCTACTCCTTTCTCGAAGGCTGGTCTTCCGGCAGCAGCGCTCCGGTTGACGACGTGCGCCGCGCCGCGGTGCGCGTCCCCTCGGTCGACGACGGCACGATCTTCGAAGTCCTCCGCAAGCTCGTCTTT
Source organism: Thermoanaerobaculum sp. (assembly GCA_021154885.1). Taxonomy (GTDB): domain Bacteria; phylum Acidobacteriota; class Thermoanaerobaculia; order Multivoradales; family UBA5704; genus DATARR01. Next base: position 14,044 of record JAJKHS010000159.1, on the reverse strand, counting down.
CTCGGCGGCCAGCGCCTCTCCTACAGCTCCCTCGACGTCGAGCAGATCGGCAGCGTCTACGAGCGCCTCATGGGCTACCACGTGCTACGCGTCTACCATCCGGCCGTCTGCGTGCGTCCGGACCGCGTCTGGCTGACCGCCGAGGAGGTGCTCGAGCCGCCGGCCTCGCGCCGCGCCAAGTGGCTTCAGGAGGCGACCGGCCTGGCGAAGGCCCAGGCCGAGAAGCTCGCCGCCGCCGTGCAGGCCGCTGCGAATCCGGAGGAGGTGCTCGCGGCCCTGGAGACGGTGCGGGTGAAAAACACCACGCGGGCGCGTCCGAACCAGCTCGTCATCCAGCCCGGCGAGGAGCGCCGCCGCACGAGCAGCCACTACACGCCGAAGAGCCTCACGGCGCCCATCGTCCGCCGCACGCTGGAGCCCCTTCTGGCGGCGATGGGTCCCGAGCCGCCGTCCGAGCTGATCCTCTCGTTGCGCGTCTGCGATCCCGCCATGGGGTCCGGGGCGTTCCTGGTGGAAGCCTGCCGCTTTCTCGCCGATCAGCTCGTGGCCGCGTGGACTCGCGAGGGCCGTGCCGAGCTGGTGGCCTCGCCTCACGAGGACGTGAACCTCCACGCCCGCCGTCTGGTGGCCCAGACGTGTCTCTACGGCGTGGACAAGAACCGTCTGGCGGTCGGTCTTGCCAAGCTCTCGCTCTGGCTGGAGACGATGGCCCGCGATCTTCCGTTCACCTTTCTCGATCACGCGCTGCGCTGGGGAGATTCGCTGGTCGGCCTGACCTTCGAGCAGATTCAAGGGTTCCACTGGCAGCCGACCGCGCAGATCGATTTCGCGACGGACGAGCTGACCGTGGCCCTGGAGGATGCGATCGTCGAGCGCCGCAAGATTCAGGAGCTGGCGGCGGACCCGTCCCCGTGGGCCCAGCGGGAGAAAGAGTGGCTACTCCACGACGCGGAGGACGCTCTTCTTCGCGTCCGCCTCATCGCGGACCTGATCGTCGGCGCCTTCTTCTCGGCCGAGAACGATCGCGAGCGACAGAAGGAGCTCGGGCGTCGGTTGCAGTTAGTCACCGAGTGGCTGAAGGCTGGAGGTCGGGAGATTCCAACCGAGCTGATCGTTATGCAGAACGAGATCCGGGAACGGATTCCGGTGTTTCATTGGATGATTGAGTTTCCGGAGGTGTTTTACGCGGAGCGGCCGGACCCTCTAGATGGAGGTCGGCCGAACGGGTCGGCTTGGATGGATGCGTTTGTGGGAAATCCGCCGTTCATGCTGGACACCCAGCAGGGCCTGACCACCACCTACAACCTCCTCAAGGACCCCGACTGCCACGATCCACGCATTGAGGAGCTGCGGCGGCTGCACGAGGAGATGGACCGCGCCGTGCTCGCCGCCTATGGGTGGGACGACATTCCGGTCCCCCCGTACGGCACCCCGGCCACGGACGCCGAGCGCCGCGCTCTCGAAGCCTTCGAGGACGAGGTGATCGACCGCCTCTTCGTTCTCAACGCCCAGAGGGCCGAAGAGGAGAAGCGGCAGATCACTGCGAAGCCGGTCAAGGCTGCGACGAAGCGCGGACGCAAGGCGAAAGACGACGGCGCCCAGGGATCTCTGCTGGATTAGACCCGGCGCCGGAGTTGCGCGCCCCTCTGTATCAAGAGTCGAAGAGGTCTTGTGTCTTGCCGGATGTGTCCAACGTCGTGCCGGACGCGGCAGGCGGCCGGCATGCCGTGACAGGTGGAATACCGGACCTGGCAGGCGGACCATCGGGCATGGCAGATGGAGCATCGGGCATGCCCGATTTAAGACTGGGCATGTCCTATGAAGCGAGAGCCTTGACGGTGGGCGGAGCTGGCTTCCCGCCTCTCAGGGGTTACCAGAATTCGGGCCGACCTATTTGACCGGCGATCCCGAAGCTCCCGATACCCTCTTCGCCGGGACTAGAGACGGGCTGTATAAGACCATCGATGCGGGCGCGAGCTGGTACCGGGTGGAGACCGGCTTCGATCTCGGTCAGGTCTCCAGCATCGCCCTCTCGCCGGCGGCTCCCAAAACGATCTGGATCACGTCTTCGGAAGGACTCTACGTCAGCCGCGACGCCGGCATCCACTGGTCGCACGTTGGAGGAGGATTTCCCTACAGGAACACCGGGTTTGTCGTCGCCGATCCGGCGCGGGGCGGCTTCGTCTACGCCAGCGGCGATGGCGGCTTGTACGGGACGAGCGACGATGGGGCCCACTGGAGGCTGGCCCTTATGGGCAATGCGCCGTCTCTGCTGGCTCTGGCGGTCGATCCCGTCCATCCCCGCCGCCTCTATGCCGGAACCTACTACGGCCTCTTCCGCAGCCTCGATGGCGGCTACACCTGGACTTTCCTTGCCCGTGAGATGAAGACTCATTGGTGGATATGCGCCGTCGCCGTGGATCCCGTGACGTCGGCCGTCTACGCCGTCGATACCAACGACGGGGTGCGGATCTACCGGAGCACCGATGGCGGAACCACTTGGAGCAAGGCGACGCGTTTTCCCTACACAGTCTGGGTGAACGGCTTCGCCTTCGATCCGGACCACCGCTCGACGCTGTTCCTCGGCTCTCAGGGCGGGGTCTGGAAGAGCACCGACCGGGGCAAGACCTGGTCCACCGCGAATCGGGGGCTGTCCTTCCTGGACGTTGATTCCCTCGCGGTCGACCCTTCGGACCCGCGCCGGGTCTACGCCAGTGCCCCCCTCAGCGGGGTCTACACGAGCTCCGACCGGGGCGAGACCTGGAGCTCGCAGGCGGCCGGACCCAAGGCCTGGTACGTCGATTCGCTGCTGGTCGCTCCCGCGCCGTCGCCGGCCATCTTCGCCGGCACGACCAGCGGGGTATTCCAGAGTACGGACGGGGCGCGGACCTGGCGCCGTCTCGGCGGGCTCCGAAACATGCTCCGCGACTTTGCCCGGGAGCCGGGCCCGCACGAGACTCTCTACGCCGCCACCGAAGACGGACTGTTCCGCAGCATGGACCGGGGGGAGACCTGGTCGCTGATCTGGACGCCCGGAACAGGGCTAAGACCGAACGTGGATCACGTGGCCGTCGTTCCGGCACAGCCCGGCAGCCTCTTCCTCACCACGCATACAGGCCTGTTCTTCAGCGCCGATCGGGGCGAGACTTGGACCCGGCGTCCCTTCGACCTCGGATCTCCCTATCTCCTGGTGGTGGATCCACGCCGCCCCCTCACTCTTTACGTCTCCAGCTCCCGGCTCTTCAAGAGTGTTGACGGCGGAATGACCTGGAATCCAGCCGACTCCGGCTTTCCTTCGGCAGGGATCTCCAACCTGATCCTCGATCCGCAGCACCCGGACGTCCTCTACGCCATCGCCAATGGATTGTTACGAACCATCGACGGCGGGACGAGCTGGACGCCGGTACAGGGTCTCCCCTACCAGCCGACCCAACTGGCCATCGACTCCGCAGAGCCGCAGACGCTGCACATCGCCACCTCGGGCCATGGGATCTTCGATCTCACATTGAGCGCTCCGGGCCAGTAAGGGCCACAGTGTAAGCTCTTCTTCCCCCGAGGTCCCGTCAATAGGTGTGTAAACGCGTTCAGGCGGCGGCCTCCTCGGTGGCGGAGTTGACTTCTTCTCGCAGGACTCGTACGCCGTCTTCGAAGGTGGCTCCCTCGGCAACCTCGGGGAGAAGCTCCGGGTGGTCAAGACGGCGGAACGATCTCTCGGCCACCATCAGCAACCGCCAGATCAGCGCCGTCGCGTTGACCACCTTCTTGTACCGCTTGCCCGCCGCTGTGCGCAGCCGCACGACCGCGAACGGCGACTCCACCGGATTGGTTGTCCGCAGGTGTTTCCAGTGCTCCTTCGGGAACGCGTAGAAGGCGACCAGACGCTCCCAATCCCGTTCGAGCGTCTCGACCGCCTTGGGCTGCTGCTGGCCGTAGCGCGACCGAAACTCCTCGCGCTGCCTCAAGGCCTCGCGCCGCGTCGGCGCATACGGCAGGCGGCAAAGAAGCTCCCGGGCCTCCACTTGCAGTTTCTTCGGTAGGGCATCGAGCACGTTGACGATCTTGTGATTCCAGCACCGCTGCTCGGCCACCTCGGGAAAGACCGCTGCCAGCGCCGCCCAGATCCCCAGGTGGCCATCGGCGACCACCAGCCGCGGCGCGCTCATCCCACGTCCCCGAAGCTCCCGCAGCAGCCGACCCCAGGACTCGGCGGATTCGCGGTATCCGCTCTCTACCGCCAGCACCACTTTGCGCCCATCCCGAAGGCCCGCCACGATCACCAGCAGGCAGGCCTTGTCCTTCTCCAAGCCCGCCTTGACGTAGATCCCGTCCGCCCACAGATACACCGGCTCCTGACCCCGCAGGCTGCGCTGGCGCCAAGCCTGGAATTCCGCCACCCACTTGCCACGCAGCCGCTCGATGGAGCTCTCCGACAACGGCGCCCCCTCTCCCAGCAAGCCGCGCAAAGCCAACTCAAAATCCCCTTGGGCAAGCCCGTGCAGGTACAGCTGAGGCAGCAGCTCGCCAACCGCCTCGGTGCGACGCCGGAACAGCGGCAGGATGCGGCTTTCGAACCGCTCCTCCAGACCGCGCACCCGCGGCCGGCGCACCGCCAGCGTGCCCCCCATCATCGCCAGCTTGCGCGGCTTGCCGTGGCCGTTGCGATACACCGGCGGGGCGTCTACCCCTACCCGGCGTTCGCTCTTGCGACGCCCCACCAGTGCCGTGACTTCCTCCTCCAAGAGGTCTTGGACGAACCCCTGGATCCGCTACCGTGCCATGGCCTCCAACTCCTCCCAGACCGTCCTTGACCCGAAAGCCCCCTCGGTGCTCTTCTCTAGCATGGCGGTGTCTCCTTCCTGGCCGGATTTCCCGGCCGGTCATCAGCTGACCGGGAAGGTTATGCCGCCTTCAGCCCATTTCCACACCTTTTGAGGGTACCTCGCTTCCCCCACCTCCGCGCTCTCAATTTTTGCTGAAGTTGTCTTCATAGCCGTTGCAGGCGCCGATCGCTTTGCTAAACTCGCGCCCGGCAGTGCGTCTCATGGAGGTCTCTATGTCGATCACCCAGGATGTTGCGTATTCCTTGCGGCTCATGCGCAAGGCCCCGCTCTTCACCGCAGCCGTGGTGCTGACCATTGGCCTGGCCATCGCCGCCACCGCCACCATCTTCAGCGTGGTGAATGCCCAGATGTTGCGGCCGCTGCCCTTCAAAGATCCGGACCGGCTGCTGTTTGTCTTCGAGAAGAACGACAAGCTGAACGCGCCGATCTACAACGTCTCGGTACTGAATTTTCTCGACTGGCGGGCCCAGACGAAAAGCTTCGACCTCGGCGCGGTCAGTCCCAACAACTACATCCTCACCGGAATGGGTGACCCCGAGCAGCTCACCGGCAACCGCATCAGCCCGGAGCTGCCGCGCGTTCTCGGGGTCCCTCTGATCGCGGGAAGGCCGTTCACCCCCGAGGAGGAGAAACCCGGCGCGGCACGGGTCGCCATCCTCGGAGAGGCGTTCTGGCGACGCCACTTCGGCAAGGACGCCAACGCCCTGGGCCGCACCATCGAGCTCGACGGCAACGCCACCACCATCGTCGGCATCGCCCCTGCCACTCTGGACCTCCTGGAGCCCGGAGACATCTACACCCCGTTGACCATCGACCCTGCCAAGGAGCTGCGCCTGAGCCACGCCCTCGTTGTCGTCGGAAGGCTCAAGCCCGGCGTTTCCAGCCAGCAGGCGAAGGCGGAGATGAACACCATCTACGACGGAATGAAGCAGCAATATCCGGAGCTGCGCGATTGGGGCGTGAATCCGATCAGCATGCTCGATGGGTTCGTCAACCCGCAGCTCAAGACCGAATTGCTGGTGCTGCTGGCCGCCGTCAGCTTCGTGCTGCTCATCGCCTGCGCCAACATCGCCAATCTTCTGCTGGCGAGGACCGCGGCCCGGCAACACGAGATGGCGGTGCGCACGGCGTTGGGTGCCAGCCAGGGCCGGCTGGTGCGCCAACTCCTGATAGAAAGCGTGACGCTCTCCTGCGGCGGAGGTCTTGCCGGACTGCTGGCGACCTGGTGGTCGGTACGCGCCATGAATCAGTGGCTCCCGCCGAACACGCTGCCCATCCCCACGATCGAAGTGGATTCCCGTGTTCTGTTGTTCGCGCTGGGGACTACGGTGCTGACCGGGCTCATCTTCGGCATCGTGCCTGCCCTGCGTACGGCGAAGGTGAAGGTCGATGAAGTGCTCAAGACCGGTGGACGCGCCGGCTCCGGCGGCATTCGCACGCGCATGCGCAACACCCTGGTGGCGATCGAGCTGGCTCTTGCGACGGTGCTGCTGATCGGAGCGGGCCTGTTCATCCAGACCCTGGTCAATCTGCAGCGTGTGAAGCTCGGCTTCGAACCGCACGGCCTGATCACTTTTCAAGTGTCGCTTCCTCCGGGCAAGTATCCCGCCAAGACTAGGGCGCCCTTGTTCTTCCGCGAGATGATCGAATCATTGGCAGCGCTGCCGGGCGCGCGCAGTGCGTCGGTCTCGAGCGGCATCCCGTTTGGCGCGGGCGCGTTGTACAGCCACCCGATGATGGCGACCGAAAACTCCATCCTTCCGCCCGACGCCAAAGTCCCCGTCGATTGGCGCATCGTGAACCCCGGATACTTCAAGACCATGCACATCCCGTTGCTGCTGGGCCGCGAGTTCGAGTACTCCGACGCGAGCACGCCCAACATCATCATCGTGAGCCAGGCCACCGCCCGCACCTTCTGGGGAGACAAAAATCCTCTCGGACGCACCCTTCGCCGCTCGGCCGACCCCCAAACTCCCTTCACCGTGGTCGGCGTGGTCGGTGACGTGCGCAGCACCCAACTGAGTCAGGAGTCACCTGCCTTCTACTACTCCATCACCACGCGGACCATGCCGTTGATGGACGTCGTGGTGCGGACCGACGCGTCTCCGGAATCACTGCTGCCCGCCATCCGCAAGCAGATCAAAGCGCTCGACCCTGACCTGCCGATGGCCAACGTGAAGACCATGGAGCAATGGCTCACGACCAGCGCCGCGCAGCCGCGGCTGACCAGCATCCTGCTCGGCACCTTTGCCGGGGTCGCGCTGCTCATCGCTGCGATCGGGATCTATGCCGTGCTCGCCTACTCCGTCAGCCAGCGTACGCGCGAGATCGGCCTCCGCATGGCACTGGGCGCAACGCCGCGCCGCGTCCAGGGATTGATCGTCTCGGAGGGCATGCGCATCGTGCTGCTGGGCCTGGTGATCGGATTGGCCGGCGGACTCGCCTTGGGCCGCACGGTGGAGAGCCTCGTGTATGGCGTTGGAGTGCGCGATCCGAAGATCTACTTGGTGGTAGCAGCGATCCTGACGGCGGTAGCGCTCGCGGCTTGCTTCATCCCCGCCCGGCGGGCTGCTGTTGTCGATCCCATGGTGGCTTTGCGGGAGGAATGAGACATCAAACGCCGGCACCCGCGGGCCGTCAGACGGAGAGCGGCAGCGCGCCCTCGACCCGCGTGCGCTCGAGGCGCGGCGCGGCGCCGCCGGCCCAGCGCCGGGCGCGGTGGGTGATGCGGTAGGCGAGCGGGCCGCCGTCGGGGCGGTCGCTCTTCTCGAGTGGGCGGACGACGCAGACGAACTCGACCTCGAGGTCGTCGGCGCCGGCGCGGACGACGGCGTAACCGTGGCCGCCGACGTCGGTGAAGGCGAGGTGCGGCGCGACCTCGGGGTTGCTCGCCTTCAAGGCCTGCTCGCGGTCGTGGGTGCGCTGCAGCTCGAGGCTGGCGCGGACGCCGTGGAGGAGCGTGCAGTTGATCGCCGGCTCGAGGGGTGCCGGGGCCGGCGGCTGGTGGAGGTAGAGCGCGCGCAGGGGGTGGTCCTTGGAGATTTTGTACGACATCGCCTCGAAGAGGCCGGGGGCCGAGATCGAGCCGACGATGAACTCGACGCCGGCGGGCGCCAGGGGCGACGGCGGCAGTGCCGCCGAGAGGAGGCCGGCGGCGAAGGCGTGGCGGTCGCCGGCGAGCGTCGCGAAGCCGGCGAGGTTCTCGTGCCGAACGAGGTCCAGGATCTCGTTGCGCTCGGTGCGATAGCTGGCCCAGTCGCCGGTGCCCATGAGGCCGTAGCCGGCGAACGGCCACTTCGCCCGCAGCTCCGGCGGCAGGTTCTGCAGATCGGTCCGCCAGTCGAGCATGGCGACGGAGTTGCCCCACAGCCGCCAGCGCGCCGTCGAGGCGCGCAGGCGCGCGAGGAACCAGACCTTCTGTTCCGCGCCCAGCATCGACTGCGGCGGCGCCGTGCGCCGCGGGTTCGCCTTCTCGGCGCCGCCGAAGGGGATCGTCGCCGGCGGCCGGCCGCCGGCGAAGCTGCGCCCGGCATCCAGGACCTCGGCGATCTCCAGCGAGTCGAAGTAGGGGACGTTCGGCTGATCGAAGGCTGCGACCTCGGGGTGGTCGCCCATCGGCTCGGAGCGGAACGAGCGGTTGTCGGTGAGGAGGAGCTCGACGTTGGCGCCGAAGCGGAAAGCGCGGTAGAGCTTCAGACTCGAGATGGCGGCGAGGTTGCCGTCCTCGAGGCCGAGGCCGTGGTCGTCGAAGCGCTCGATCGGCACGTTGCGGACGGCGGGGGCGGCGAAGCGGTCGGCGCCGGCGGCGGCTCCCGGCACCTTTTCCACCCGTGCCGGCTGGTACTCGAACCAGGCCTGGTTCGCCGCCACCTTGCGGGTCTGCGCCGGGCGCACCCCGCTGCCGAAGTTCTGCTGGCTCTGCCAACCCTTCCAGGAGAACTCGTGGTTGTCCCACATGCAGATGAACGGCCAGCGGGCGCGGGCGTCCTGCAGGTCGGGGTCGGTCAAGTAGCCGCGGTAGAGGGCGCGGTAGTCTTCGAGGTCGGTCGGTACGTGGAAGTCTTCGATCTTCTCGCCGTTCGGATAGCGCACCACGTCCCGGATGCGGCGGTCGTACATCCCCTGCGGGCGGTCCTCGGGGTACCAGACGATCTCGTAGACGAAGTCGCCCAAGTGGAGCACGAAGCCCAGCCGGTCGGCCTCGGCGGCGCGCTCGTCCTCCCAGATCATCCGGCGATAGGCGTTCGAGGCGCCTTGCGTCACGTTCTGGCAGCTCACGAAGGCAAAGCGCACCGGCTGCCCGTCGGTCTCCGCCGGGGCAGTCATCGTGCGGCCGGTGCGGCTCGCGAAGCCGTGCTCGTCGACGAAGCGGTACCAGTAGACCCGCGACGGACGAAGGCCCGCGGCGAGCACGCGGCAGGTCCAGTCGGCGTCGGCCGAGAGCGCCGCGCGGGTGCGCGAGACGACGTGCGCGAACGCCGCGTCCTCCGCCACCTCGACGGCGAGGAGCGCCGCCCGGCTCTCCCCGACCGGCGGCCGGCGGGTCCACAGGATGACGCTGTCGGGATGGGGATCGGCCGAGGCCACGCCCTGCGGAAAAAGGTCCCGCCGCTCGACCGCGCCGCGCTTGCCATCCCCCGCCCGTCCCTTACCCAAGACCATAGAAGGCCACGCCAGCGCTGCCCCGAACGCCGCCGCACTCTTGATCGCCTGCCGTCTCGTCATCGCCATCAGCAACCTCCGTCGCGCCCTCGATCGGCCTCGGGGACGAAAGCGTATCCGGTGACGGACAAGAGTACCTCATGCTCCCTCCTCACGGTCACGCTTCTGCTAAGTCTTTGCACCGGTCCCGACGCTCGGCGCGTCGCAGCAGGCGTCGCAAGCGAGAAAGAAGAGCGACTTCCGGATCGATCTCTGCGCGCTCCACTCTCGATGGTCCCAGCTCTCGCCGCCGACACTGTCTCCCGCGTAGAGAAGCTGGGCCACGAGGACGTTGCGGAAGTCGCCGATAGCGAAGAGCGCGGCGGTTTCCATCTCGACGACGATCGCCCCCTCGGCCCGCCTCGCCTGGATCTTGGAACACGTCTCGCGGAAGACGGCGTCGGTCGTCCAGGTCTTGCCGAACAGGTACGGATGGTCCTGGCACTCGAGCACCTCCCGGAGGATCTCGAGGCCCAAGGGATTCGCCGCCACCTCGCGGCTGGGCGGGAGGTAGTGATACGAGGTGCCCTCGTCACGAATCGCGGCGGTGGGAACGATGATCTGCCCCATCGGGATCGCCGGATCGAGCACCCCGGCGCCGCCGCAAGCGATGATCACTCGGGCGCCATGAGCGATCGCCCCCTCGAGCAGGCCGGCGGCCAGGGGCGCTCCGGAGCCGGCATGAAAGAAGGCGATGCGGCGCTTGCGATAGGTGATCTCATAGATGGGGTGCTGCCCCATCTCGCTGCGCTGCGTGGTCAGCGGAACCAGGTTGTCGCGCAGGACGATGTCGTCCACGACGTCCTTGAAGAAACACGCCACCGCCAATTCCGGGATCGAGACCGGTGTGATCGTGCGCTGGGGCTCGATCAGCGCCGACCTCTCCGGATCGAATTCGAGGATGGGGTAGTCGTGGGTCATGTCACTCCGCCAGAAGCTCGGCCTCTTCGTCGGTGAGGCTGGCGATCTGCTCGATCAAGAGCTCCTGGATCGCCGCGCCGAGCCGGCGGACGGTGGGGGATTCGAAGAGGAGGCGCAGGGGGATCTCGAGGCCCAGGGCGTCGTAGACGTGGGAGGTGAACTGAATGGCGAGGATCGAGTGCGCCCCCACGTCGAAGAGGTTGTCGTCGAGGCCGATCGGCCCGCGCTTCAGGAGGTCCTGCCAGATGCCGGCGACGAGCTGCTCGATCTCGGTCTCCAGATCGCCGCCGGGCTCGGCCGCGGGCGCCAGCTCGTCGGCCGGGAGGCGGGCGCGCAGGGCGCCGCGGTCCACCTTGCCGCTCGGGGTGAGCGGCAGGGCGTCGACGAGCGCAAAGTCGGCGGGCACCATATGCTCCGGCAGGACGCGGCGGAGGGCCTCGCGGAGCTCCCCCGCCTCCGGCCCGGGCCCTGGTCCCGCCGGCACCACGTAGGCGGCGAGCCGCACCTCCCCCGGCCCCTCCTCCCGCGCCACCACCGCCGCCTCGCGGACCGCCGGATGGGCGGCCAGCGCCGCCTCGATCTCCCCCGGCTCGATGCGGAAGCCGCGCAGCTTCAGCTGGTCGTCGGTGCGGCCGAGGAACTCGATCTCGCCGTCGACCGAGAAGCGCGCCAGGTCGCCCGTCCGATAGAGCCGCTCGCCGGGTCGGCCCAGCGGATGGGGGACGAAGCGCTCCGCCGTCAAGCCGGGCCGGCGGAGGTAGCCGCGCGCGAGGCCCGTCCCGCCGATGTAGAGCTCGCCGGGCACTCCCAGAGGCACCGGCTGGAGCTCCGCGTCGAGCAGCCAGAGCCCCAAGTTCGCGATCGGGCGGCCGATGGGGACCGCGCGCCGTGCCGGCCCCGGCAGCGTCCTGTGCGCCGTCACGTCGACCGACGCCTCGGTGGGACCGTAGAGGTTGTGCAACTCGGCAGTCCCGAGCGCGCCTCCCAGGAGCTCGTGGAAGCGCGCCGCGAGCTCCGCCGGCAGCGCCTCGCCGCTCGCCATCACCCGCCGGAGCGAGCGGCAGCGGCCGAGGCCCGCCTGCGGGAGGTGCGCGAGGAAGGCCTGCAGCATCGACGGCACGAAGTGGAGCGTCGTCACCGCCTGTTCCTCGATCCGCCGCATCAGGTAGGCCGGATCGCGGTGGCCGCCCGGCCGCGCCAGCACCAGCCGCGCGCCGACGGCGAGCGGCCAGAACAGCTCCCAAACCGACACGTCGAAGGAGACGGGGGTCTTCTGCAGCACGCGGTCGGCGGGCGTGAGGCCGTAGGCCCGCTGCATCCAGGCGATCCGGTTGACGATGCCGCGGTGGGTGCTCATGACTCCCTTCGGCCGCCCCGTCGAGCCCGAGGTGTAGATGACGTAGGCGAGGTTGTCCGCCCCGGCACCGCCGTCGAGCGGGGCGCCGTCGGCGTCGCCCGCCGGGCCGGCCGCGGCGTCGAGGTCGACCAGGCGGGCGCCGGCCCCCGCCACGGACGCGGCGAGGAGGTCGACCTGCGCCAGGAGCACCGGCTTCGCGAGGCCGTCGAGCCCGTCCTCGATCATGAAGGCCAGCCGTTCCGACGGATAGGACGGGTCGAGCGGCAGGTAGGCGCCGCCTGCCTTAAGGATGGCGAGGAGACCCACGACGAGCGCCGGCGAGCGCTCGGCGCAGATCGCGACCGGCTCGTCGACCCGCACCCCCAGCCGGCGCAGGCGGCGGGCCAGGCGGTTGGCGCGGGCGTCGAGCTCGCGGTAGGTGAGCGATTCGCTCTCGCCGACGACCGCCGTGGCGTCCGGCGTCAGTGCCGCCTGCCGCTCGATCCAGCGGTGCAGCAGGGGCTCGCCGCCGCCGGACCCGCCGAACACCGCCGCGAGGTCCGCCGCCGTGTCGTTCAGCTCGACGGCCACCTGCTGCCGCTCGGCCGGCGACAGCAGCTCGATCGCCGCCACGCGGCGCGACGGGTCGTCCGCCACCGCCGCCAGCAGGTGGACGAGGTGCCCCGCGAGGCGCGCCATCGTGGTGCGGTCGAAGAGGTCGGTGCTGTACTCGAGCCCCCCGCCGAGCTCTCCCCCCTGGTCGGAAAGGCCGAGGCTCAAGTCGAAGCGGGAGACCCGGGCGGACGTGTCGAGCGGCTCGACCGCGAGACCGCGCAGGGCGAACGGCACCCCCGGCGTGCTGTTGAGCGCGAGCATCGTCTGCACCAGCGGCTGGCGGCTGCGGTCGCGCTCGACGTTGACCTCGTCCACGATGCGCTCGAAGGGGACGTCAGCGTGATCGTACGCCGCCAGGGCCGTGTGCCGCACCCGCGCCAGGAGCTCGGCGAAGCTCGGATCGCCGCCACCATCCGTGCGCAGGGCGAGCATGTTCAGGAAGATCCCGATGAGCGGCTCCAGCTCCGGCCGGATGCGGTTCGCGACCGGCGTGCCGACGGCGAAGTCGGTCTGCCCGGAGAGGCGCTGGAGGAGCGCGTGCCAGGCGGCAAGGACGGTCATGAAGACGGTCGCCTGGCCGCGCCGCGCCAGGCGGCGGAGGGCGCCGGCGAGCTCCGGCGGCAGGTCGAGCCTCAGGGAGTCGCCGCGGAAGCTCGCGATCGGCGGCCGCGGGCGGTCGGCGGGGAGGGTGAGCGCCGGCGTGCCGGCGTGCCGCTCCTTCCAGTGGGCGAGCTGCGCCGCGAGCGCCTCCTCCGGCCAGGCGCGCTGCCAGGCCGCGAAGTCGGCGTACTGGAGGGCCAGCGGGGCGAGCGGCGACGGCTCCCCCGCCAGTGCGGCGGCGTAGAAGGTCGACAGCTCGCGCCGCAGCACCCCCTCCGACCAGCCGTCCGACGCGATGTGGTGAAGGGTGAGGAGCAGGGCGTGCTCGCCCTCCTCCAGCCGCACCAGCGTGGAGCGCAGCATCGGGCCGCGCCGCAGGTCGAAGCCGTGGCGGGCCTCGCGGCCGGCGAGCGCGGCGAGCTCCGGCGCGCGGCGCGCCGGCGGCAGGCCGGAGAGATCGGCGAGCGGCAGCGGGGCTGTCGGCGGCGGGCCGACCTCCTGCCCGGCCTCGCCGTGCGCGACGGCGACGATCCGCGTGCGCAGCACCTCGTGGCGGCAGACGATTTCGGCCAGGGCGGCGGCGAGCGCCGCCGGCGCGAGCGGCCCGCGCAGGAGGTAACCCGAGGGGATGTTGTAGGTCGGGCTCTCCGGCGCCAGCCGGTCCATGAACCAGAGCCGCCGCTGCGGGTAGGACAGCGGCAGCACGCCGTGCCGGCTCGGGAGCGGCATGATCGGCGGCAGGGGCGGCAACGCCTCCTCCCGCCGGCCGGCCGCCGCCATCGCCGCGGCGAGGCCGGCGACCGTCGGCGCCGCGAACACCCGCTGGACCGGCAGGTCGGCGCCGAAGGCCTGGCGGAGGCGCGACAGCAGGCGGATGACGAGGAGCGAATGGCCGCCGAGGTGGAAGAAGTCGTCGTCGACGCCGACCGGATCGCCCAGGCCGAGCAGATCCTCCCAGATCCCCGCGATCACCTCCTCGACGGGATTGCGGGGCGGCGTCCGCGGTGCGTCCTCCGGCTCGCCGGCCAGC
>JAJKHS010000158.1 GCA_021154885.1 Thermoanaerobaculum sp. | reverse complement strand
GATCCGGGGATCACCCTGCCTCCCGCCGCGCGCTCGCTGGCGGTGGTGAAGACCCACTCGCTGGCGCACGACCGCGAGTGGGTGCGGCGGCTGCTCGCGGCAGGCCTGCCCTACGTGGGCGTGCTGGGACCGCACGCGCGCACGGAGACCATCCTGCGCGAGATCGGCATGTCGACCCCGGCGGACACTGGTCGGGTTTTCGGACCGGTGGGGCTGGACCTCGGCGCCGACGGGCCGCGGCAGGTGGCGCTCAGCATCGTCGCCGAGCTGCTCGCCTTCACCGCCGGCCGCGAGCCACGCCACCTCGCGGAGCGCAAGGAGGCCATCCATGCCGGAGCGTGAAGGTCCTGTCGCCGGAATCCTGCTCGCCGCGGGCACGTCGAGCCGCATGGGGAGCAACAAGCTCTTCTTCGAGCTGGAGGGGGAGAGTGTGCTGCGGGGAGCGGTGCGGCGGGCGCTGGCCGGCGGCCTCTCGCCCCTGCTGGTGGTGCTCGGCCACCAATCGGATGAGGCCGCCCGGGAGCTCGAGGGCCTGCCCTGCCAGTGGGTGCTCAATCCGCTCTATGAACAGGGGATCAACTCCTCGCTCAAGAGCGGCATCCTGGCTGTGCCGCCCGAGGCGCGGGCGGCCATGGTGCTGCTGGCGGACATGCCCTTCGTCACACCCGAAATGATCGCCGCCATGATTGCCCGCTACCGCGAGACCCGGGCGCCGCTCGTCATCTCGGACTACGAGGGGGTCAACGCGCCGCCGATGCTGTACGACCGGAGCCTCTTCAACGAGCTGTTGACGATGACGGGGGAGGGCTGCGGCCGGCAGGTGGTGAAGCGCCACCGGGGCGAAGCGGAGGTGCTGGCGTGGCCCGCGTCCGCCCTCGGTGATATCGACGTGCCGGAGGATTATGCGCGGGTGAAGAGCGGTAACTCCTTGAATTCATAGCAGGTCTCGCATGGTACGATCCCGCCCATGCTGAAGAGAATTTTTGCCGACAACTTCCGCGCGCTGGTGAACTTCGAGTTCCGGCCCGATCGACTGAGCCTTCTGCTTGGCGGCAACGGCAGCGGCAAGACCAGTGTGTTCGACGTCCTTGGAAATTTGCGCGACCTGATCGTGCTGGGCCGTCCTGTGAACGAGCTGTTCGCTTTCACGCGAACCCGGTGGGAAACTCGGGATGTGCAGCGCTTCGAGGTGGATGTGCAGAGCAACGACGGAACCTACCGGTACGCCCTGGAGATTCAGCATCCAGAAGATGCTCCAGGGAAACCGTTCATCCGCTCGGAGCACGTCACCTTGGATGGCGCATTGCTTTATCGATTCTCTGCGGGAGAGGTTCAACTCTTCCGCGATGATCAGGGCATGGGTCCTGTGTTTCCGTTTCGACCGGACCAATCGTTCCTGCCAAATCTCGACCCTACTGTGGCCAGGCAGATGTCTCGGCTGGCGGGATTCAAAGAATTCATGGCCAAACTCTGGAGGGTGCAGCCCAATCCGTTTATCTTCGAGGCTGCTTCCAAGCAGGACGATGTGTTCTTGGCTCGGGACGGAAGAAACTTCGGGTCCTTCTTCAGCTATCTCAACAGCGAGCGCCCCGAGGCGAGAACCGAGCTCGAAAACCGGCTGAGGGATGCTCTCCCGGGATTTCGCAATTTTTTCTTTCGGCGCCTGGGGGACGCGAAGCTGCTGCTCTCGACGTTCAACGTGGAAGATAAGGTCTCCGGCGAATACAACCTATTGGAGCTGTCCGAGGGGCAGAGAGTGTTGATGGTCCTTTATGCGACCGTTTGTGGCTTGGCTCGTCCTGGAGCGGTACTCTGCTTCGACGAGCCGGACAACTTCGTCTCCTTGTCCGAGATTCAGCCTTGGCTGCAGTTCCTGCGCGACGCGCTCGAAACGCAGGGCGGGCAGGGGATCATCATTTCGCATCATCCTGAGGTCATCGACTACCTGGCTCAGGACTCTCTTTGGTGGTTCGAGCGACCCTCCGGGCCTGTGATCGTCAGGCCGTTCGACGCGGACACCGCGTCTCCGCTGAAGCTTTCCGAGCTCGTCGCCCGGGGAGCGGCGTAGAGTGCCGAAGAAGCTGACGTGTTGGCTGCTTTGTGAGGATCTCGAACAGGAGCGGCTCTTCCGCCCAATCCTTGAGCGCCATTTCCGCCGCATCCACGTGGAGCCCCGGAAGCCCCACGGCGGAGCCAGCTTCGTGTTGCAGCAGGTAGAACGTCTGGCCCACTACATTCGGCGACGCCACCAGGAGGCGGTCGGCTTGCTGGTGGTGATCGACGGAGACGCGGCCGGTCTCCAAAGACGGCTCGAGGAGATCCGCACCGCTGCCGGTCTTACCGGGGCTGTATGGGAAGAGCGTATCGCCGCCTGTGTTCCGTGCCGTAGCGTAGAGACCTGGGAAATGTGGCTGTGCGGAGAGCATGAGGTCGATGAACAGACCAAGTACAAGGAAACATTCGGCCGCGAGATCCAACGGGGTGCAATGAGTGCTCGCAAGGCGGTTGAAGCCTGGTTCGCTCCCCTCACTCCCGAGGTGAGGCAAGCCGAGGAGACCCGCCTCCCGGCTCTGGCCCACGGTCGGAAAGAGGTCGCTCGTCTTCAGCGATTTGCCAAATAGTGCTCTGCCGCTTCCTACCGCTTCTCCCGTCTTGAACCCACCGCCGTCCAGGCGTATCGTTGACCGGCCATGCGCGCCGAGCTCCTCCAGATGGCCGCCGACCTCGCTCACCGGGAGGAGCCGTTCGTCCTCGCCGTGGTGGTGCGGCGCCAGCCGGCGAGCTCGTCCCAGGCCGGGGACATGGCGCTCATCACCGCCGCCGGCGCCTTCCACGGCTTTCTCGGCGGCAGTTGCACGCAGCCGACCGTGGTGCGCGAGGCGCAGCGGGCGCTCACCGAAGGCCAGCCGCGGCTCGTCGCCTTGGCGCCCGATCCGGAGACGGCCCGGCGGCCCGGCGTCGCCGTGTTCCCCATGACCTGCCACAGCGGAGGGAGCGTGGAGATCTATCTCGAGCCCGTTCTGCCGGCGCCGCGCCTCGTGGTGTTCGGCGTCTCGCCCACCGCCCGGGCGCTGGTGAAGCTGGGCAAGGCCATGGGCTACTCGGTCGTCGCCGTCGATCCCGCGGCCGAGCCGGAATTGTTCCCTGGCGCCGATCAGGTGCTCACCGATCCGGGCCGGGCGCCGCAGCTCTTCGCCAGGTCCCACAGCCCGCGCTTCGCCGTGGTGGCCACCCTGGGGGAGCGCGACGAGTCGGCGATCCGCGACGCGCTGGCCATGGCGCCGTCCTACCTCGGGGTGGTGGCGAGCCGGAAACGCTTCGCCCAGATGCGCGAGACCCTCCTGGATGGCGGCGTGACGGCCGCGGCGATCGACACGATCCGCAGCCCGGCGGGGGTGAGGATCGGGGCCGAGACGCCGGAGGAGATCGCCCTCGCCGTGCTCGCGGAGATCGTCGAGCGCCAGCGCGCGGCGCAGCCGGTCGAGGAGGAAGAGGAGAAACCCGAGAGGGCCGCGAGCGGCGAACCCACCGAAGCGATCGATCCGATCTGCGGCATGACGGTCACGATCGCGGGCGCCCGCCACACCGCCGAGCACGGGGGGCGCACCTGGTACTTCTGCTGTGGTGGCTGCCGCGAGCGCTTCCTGGCGTCACCAGAGCGATATATAGCTCAGGAGGGCGCCGCTTGAGGCCGGAGATCGCGGCGCTCCAGGAGGCCATGGAGCGGCAGGGGTACATCGCCGATCCGGCCATCGCCACCGCCCTGTTCCTGGCCCGGGAGATGCGCCGGCCGCTGCTCATCGAGGGCGATGCCGGAGTGGGAAAGACCGAGATCGCCAAGGTGCTGGCGCGCCTCCTCGACACCGAGCTCATCCGCCTCCAATGCTATGAGGGGCTGGACGTCTCGACCGCGCTCTATGAATGGAATTACCAGCGCCAGATGCTGCGGGTGCGGATGGCCGAGGACGAGGGGAAGACGGCTGGCGAGATCGAGGATCTCATCTTTGGCCGCAGCTATCTGCTGGAGCGGCCGCTGCTGCGCGCCATCACCCGGGCGGAGGGCCCGCCGGTGCTGCTGGTCGACGAGATCGATCGCGCGGACGACGGCTTCGAGGCCTTCCTGCTGGAGGTGCTCTCCGATTTTCAGGTGACGATCCCGGAGCTGGGCACCATCCGGGCCGATCACGTCCCCTACGTGGTGCTCACCTCGAACCGCACCCGCGAGATCGGCGACGCCCTGCGCCGGCGCTGCCTCTACCTTTATATAGAGCACCCGTCGCTGGAGAAGGAGGTGCGCATCCTGCGGGCGCGCGTGCCGGGAGCCAGCGCGCGGCTGGCCGAGGAGATCGGCCGCTTCATGCAGGCCCTGCGCCGGCGGCGGTTGAGCAAGGCGCCGGGGGTGGCGGAGACGATCGACTGGGCGCAGGCGCTCTGCCATCTGCACAGCGAGCACCTCGACCGCGAGACGGTGGCCGAGACCCTGGGCTGCATCCTCAAGGACCAGCACGACCTGCGCGAGCTGGGCGCGGGCGAGCTCGAAGCGGTGCTGGCGGAGGCTGCGGGTTGACGGCTCAGGCCGACCTCATCCGCCACCTCGCGCGCTTCGCCGGGGCCCTGCGCCAGCGCGGCGTCGGGGTCACCCTCAGCGACGAGGCGGACGGTCTGGCGGCGCTCACCCTGATCGACCTCGGCGACCGCGACGAGGTGCGCCGGGCCCTGCGCACGGCGCTCAAGATCCGGCAGCGCGACGCCGCGGTCTTCGATGAGCTGTTCGACCTCCTGTGGAGAGCGCGTCACGAGTCGTCGAATCCACCGGTCCCGGCTCCCGGTCTCCCGGCGCCGGCCCGGCCCAAGTCCGGCAAGCTGCCCGGCCGGCGGGCAACTGAATCCGAAGTGGAGACGGCGGTCGCCCTGGGCGAGGAGCCGGGGTACAGCCCGGAGGCGGTGCTGCGCCGCAAATCCTTCGAGGAGTATTCGACGGCTGATCAGGCAGCCATGGAGCGCCTGCTTGCTCGCATGGTCCTGCGTCTCGCCACCCGCCCCAGCCGGCGCCGGGTGCCCGTGCGAGGGCGCGGCGAGGCCGATCTGCGACGCAGCTTCCGGCGGGCGGTCGCCCACGGCGGCGAATTCCTCTCGCTCGCCCGGCGGGCGCGGCCGATCGAAAAGCCCCGCCTGGTCGTGCTCTGCGACACCAGCGGCTCCATGGACCCCCACACCCGGTTCCTGCTCACCTTCGTGCTGGCCTTGCGGCGGGTGACCCGCTCGGAGCGGTCGAGCGAGATCTTCGCTTTCAATACCACGCTGGTGCGGTTGACTCCCTGGCTGCGGCCGGGCCAGGTCGATCGCACGCTGGAGCGCCTGGCCCATCAGGTGCCCGGCTGGTCGGGCGGCACGAAGATCGGCGAGTGCCTGGCCGAGTTTGTGGCGTACTATCTCGACGAGCTGGTCCATGGGCAGACGATCGTGATCATCCTGAGCGACGGCCTCGACCGCGGCGACGTCGCGCCGCTTGGCCGTGCGATGCGGGCCATCCGGGCGCGGGCGCGGCGGGTGCTGTGGCTCAACCCCCTGGCCGGAGACTCGCGCTACGAGCCCACGGCTCGCGCCATGGCGGCTGCGCTTCCCTATGTCGATCGATTGCTGCCGGCCCACAACCTGGAGTCGCTGGAGCGGCTCCTTCCTCTGCTGGCGGCGTGACGGAGAGAAAACCTTTATGGGAATGGAGATCACCAAGAGCTTCGTGGTCAAGGCCCCCGCCGCCGCGGTGTGGGACTTCCTCACCGATCCGTACAAGGTGGCGCGCTGCCTGCCGGGGGCTGCCATCACGGAGAAGGTCGACGATACGACTTACACCGGAACGATCACCATCAAGGTGGGGCCGGTGACGGCGAGCTATCGCGGCAAGATGCGCTTCGAGCGGCTGGACGAGGCCGCCGGGGAGGCCGACATCGCCGCCTCGGGCCAGGAGACGCGCGGCAAAGGGGGCGCCGACATGCGGATGAAGAGCCGCGTCGTCGGGCGCGGGCCGGCGGAGACCGAGGTGACGGTGGTTTCGGACGTCAACGTCATGGGCGTGCTGGCGCAGTTCGGCCGCGGCATGATCCAGGACGTCAGCGATCAGCTTTTCCAGAAATTCACCGACGCCATGCGCCGCGAGCTCGAAACGCCGGCCGCTGCGGTCCCGGAGGCCGCTCCTCCGGCTCCGCCGCCGTCTGGAGACCCCGGTCCGATCGCGCCCGTGGCATTTTCCGCGGCGGCCTCACACCCGCCGCCGAAGCCGCCTCCTCCGGCGCCCCCTCCTGCCGCTGAAAACGTCCTGGACGTCGGCTCCCTGGGCGCCGCAGCCGCGGGCCGGGCGGCCAGCCGCCTCCTGAGCAATCCCGTTTTCTGGATCGCAGTCATCGTTCTCGCCCTGCTCGTCTACTGGCTCGTGAACCGGTAGAGCGCCGCGCGAAAGGAGAGCTATCGATGATCCCTGCAACGTTCGATTACCACTCACCGCAGACGCTGGAGGACGCCTTGGCGCTCCTCCAGGGCCACCCTGACGACGCTAAGGTCCTCTCCGGCGGGCAGAGCCTCCTGCCGCTGCTCAAGCTCCGGCTGGGTGCCGCCGGCCACCTGATCGACATCGGCCGCATTCCCGGGCTGGAGTACGTCAAGGAGGAGGGCGGCGTCCTGAAGATCGGCGGCCGGACGCGCGAATCGGCGCTCGAGCATTCCGATCTGATTCAAACCAAATATCCGCTGCTGGCGCAGACCGCGGCGGTGATCGCCGATCCCTTGGTGCGTAATCTCGCGACCGTGGGCGGCAACCTGGCGCATGGCGATCCGGCCAACGATCACCCGGCCACCATGCTGGCGTTGCGCGCCGAGGTCGTGGCGACCGGTCCCAACGGCACGCGGACGATTCCGATCGATCAATTTTTCCTCGGCCTCTTCTCGACGGCGCTCGCGCCGGATGAAATCCTGACGGAAATTCGCATTCCGGTGCCGCCCGCACGCAGCGGCGGCTCGTACGTCAAGCTCGAGCGCAAGGTGGGAGACTTCGCCACCGCGGCGTCCGCCGTGCAACTGACGCTGGGCGCGGGCGGCGAGGTGGCGAGCGTGGGGATTGGCCTCACCAACGCCGGGCCGACGCCGCTGCGCGCCGCCGACGCCGAGCAATATCTCACCGGCAAGCAGCCGAGCGCCGACGTGATCGCCGAGGCGGCGCGGCGGGCGTCGGCCATCGCCACGCCCAGCGCCGACCGGCGGGGAGCGATCGAATACAAGCGGCAGATGGCACGCGTCCTCACGGGCCGCGCGCTCAAGCAGGCCATCGAGTGGGCCAAGGAGCACTGAGCCATGGCGCAACATCAAATCCAAGTCAAGGTCAACGGCACCGATCACAAGGCGGAGGTCGAATCGCGCCTCCTTCTCGTCCACCTCCTGCGCGAGACCCTCAGCATGACCGGCACCCACATCGGCTGCGACACCACGCACTGCGGCGCCTGCACGGTGCTGCTCGACGGCGTGCCGGTCAAGTCCTGCACGGTGCTCGCCGTGCAGGCTGACGGCCGCGAGGTGACGACGGTCGAGGGGCTGGAGAAAGACGGCAAGCTCCACGCGATTCAGGATGGCTTCTGGCAGGAGCACGGATTGCAGTGCGGTTTCTGCACGCCGGGCATGATGCTCACCAGCGCCGCCCTGCTCGCGAACAATCCTGATCCCAGCGAAGCGCAGATCCGCCAGGCGATCTCCGGCAACCTCTGCCGGTGCACCGGCTACGTCAACATCATCAAGTCCGTGCAGTACGCGGCCGCGAAGCTGCGTCCCGAGGCGGGATAGGAGGAAAGCCATGGAACCCCGAACTTCAGCGGCCATCTGCGGCATGGGCCACTCGATGAAGCGCAAGGAGGACCCGCGCTTCATCCGCGGCCAGGGTCACTACGTCGACGACATCAAGCTCCCCGGGATGCTCCACATGGACATCGTGCGGAGCCCCTATGCGCACGCCAAGATCCTTGCCATTCACACCGAGAAGGCCCTCGCCATCCCGGGCGTGCTGGCGGTGATCACGGGCGAGACTCTGAAAGGTTTCAACCTGCACTGGATGCCCACCCTGATGTCGGACACCCAGATGGTGCTCCCGGTCGAAAAAGTGATGTATCAGGCGCAGGAGGTGGCGGCGGTGATCGCGACCGATCGCTACATCGCGGCCGACGGCGTCGAGGCGGTGGAGGTCGAGTACGAGCCGTTGCCGGTGGTGGTCGACCCCAAAAAGGCGCTCGAGCCGGGCGCGCCAGTGCTGCGCACCGACAAGGCAGGAAAGACGGACAACCACATCTGGCACTGGGAGACCGGGGACCGCGCGGCGACCGAACGCGCCTTCGCCGAGGCTGACGTGACGGTCAAGCAGGACATGTACATTCCGCGCATTCACGTCGCCTCGATCGAGACCTGCGGCTGCGTGGCCGACTTCAATAAAACGGATACCCATCTGACCGTTTACATGACGACCCAGGCGCCGCACGCCATCCGCACCGTCTTCGCCCTCGTCGCCGGGCACGTCGGCCTCTCGGAGGAGAAGATCCGCGTCATTTCTCCGGACCTGGGCGGCGGCTTTGGCGGCAAGGTGCCGGTCTATCCCGGTTATGTGATCGCCGTGGCCGCGTCGGTCGTGATCGGCAAGCCGATCAAGTGGGTCGAGGACCGGATGGAAAACCTGCAGGCCGACTCTTTCGCCCGCGACTATCACATGACCGCCGAGCTCGCCGCCAAGAAGGATGGCACGATGACGGCGCTGCGCATCAAGACCCTGGCCGATCACGGCTACGCCGACGCCGCCGCCAACCCGTCGAAGTTCCCGGCGGGACTGTTCTCGATCTGCACCGGCTCCTACGACATCAAGACAGCTTTTACCGAGATGGACGCGGCTTACACCAACAAGCCGCCGGGCGGCGTCGCCTACCGCTGCTCCTTCCGCGTCACCGAGGCCGTGCACGCGATCGAAAGGGTCACCGACGTGTTGGCGGCTGAGCTCAAGATGGACCCGGCCGAGCTGCGCTTCAAAAACTTTATCCAGGCCGACAAGTTCCCCTACAAGTCGGCGCTCGGCTGGGAGTACGACAGCGGTAACTACAAGGCGGCGCTTGAAAAGGCCATGGAGAGGATTGGCTACGCCGAGCTGCGCAGGGAGCAGGCGGAGAAGCGGGCGAAGGGCGAGCTCATGGGGATCGGCATCTGCTCCTTCACCGAGATCGTGGGCGCCGGGCCGTCGAAGGACTTCGACATCCTGGGGATCAAGATGTTCGACTCGGCGGAGATCCGCATCCATCCGACCGGCAAGGCCATTGCGCGCTTCGGCACCAAGTCGCAGGGCCAGGGGCACGAGACGACCTACGCGCAGATCGTTGCGGAAGAGCTCGGCATTCCGGCGGCGCACATCCAGGTCGAAGAGGGAGACACCGACACCGCCCCCTACGGCCTCGGCACCTACGCCAGCCGTTCGACCCCGACCGCCGGCGCCGCTGCGGCGGTGGCGGCGCGGAAGATCCGCGACAAGGCGAAGAAGATCGCCGCCTACCTGCTGGAAGTGAGCGAGGACGATCTCGAGTGGGAGCCCGGCAAGTTCTCTGTCAAGGGGGCGCCGCAGAAGTCGAAGACCATTCAGGAGCTTGCCTTCGCCGCCTACACCAACCATCCGCCGGGAATGGAGGCGGGGCTGGAGGCGGTCGATTATTACGATCCGCCGAACCTGACCTTCCCCTTCGGCAGCTATATCTGCGTCGTGGACATCGACCGCGGCACCGGCGAGGTGAAGGTCCGCCGCTTCCTGGCGATCGACGACTGCGGCAACATCATCAATCCGATGATCGTCGACGGCCAGATCCACGGCGGCCTGAGCATGGGCCTGGCCCCGGCGCTCTTCGAAGAGATCAGCTACGACGAGAGCGGCAACATCTCGGGCGGCAGCTTCATGGACTACCTGGTGCCCACCGCCATGGAGACGCCCAACTGGGAGACCGGTAAGACGGTGACCCCCTGTCCGCACCACCCGCTGGGAGCCAAGGGAGTGGGAGAATCGGCCACCGTGGGAGCCCCGCCGGCGATCGTCAACGCCGTGGTCGACGCGCTGTCCCACCTCGGGGTGCGGCACATCGAGATCCCGATGACGCCGGAGAAGGTGTGGAATATTTTGCGGGAGAAGGGGGTGGCGGAGTAGGGGGCGGTGCGAGAGGCGCCGGTGGTGGCCCGGCGCCTCTCGGGCGTTTCCCGCGTGCGGTAGTGCGGAAAGCCGCGTCCTTGCTTCCGAAGTCGATCGCTTGAAACGACACGTCGGTTTGCACCAGCTAAGTGGTGGGTTTCTTGTGCGTTGCCGCACCTACGCTTTGCTGGCGCGGATCACTTGGGTACCACAGATTCTGACACGCGCTCGTCGCGCGATCAACGAACACCATAGATACGATCTTATCCTCCGGTATTAGGACTCCGGGCCCTGTGATACGCGTAGGCGTCGTGCCCTGGAGAGAGCAGGCTGGCATGAGGAAGATTTCGGATCGCTCAGACTCTTTGGAGTAGAATCTCGGATAGCCGGCAAAACGATTTCCGCCTTCGACGGTCACCTCGGCCCATGACATCCTGTCAGAGGTAGGGATTCCGCGTATGTCCTGGAGCCTCCCCTCGCCGTTCAAGGTAAGGAAGTATGAAAAGGGCCGTGCAGAGCTCCGCTTTGAAAGCCATCCCATTCCCGGAACATTCCTCGCGAGGCTGAGGCCCGCGTCACCTTCAGACGACTCGGCCAGGAAGACGCCAAGCCCCAGGCTAAGCGCGAGCACAGTCAGGGCGAAGCCCAAGGAGAGCGCGGGGAAAAGTCGTAGGCGCTCGTGACGATGCAGGCGGCTAATCTTGCGCGGAAGTCCGTAGACGAGGCCCGCGACCAGGAAAATGAGAAGGCTGAGCGCCAAGCTATACGTGGTGAGTTCGAAGTCGCCGAATTCTCCCAGATCTCCAAGGTACCGCGCAAGCCCGATCGACAAGAATCCCGGCAAACCGAGGAGCATCCGGTACAGCCACTGGCGCGTGTCAGCTCCTTCGAGCTCAGGCCCATTCTCAGCCATGACTAATCCTTGCAACAGTCCTGTTTGCAGCGGTGATAGCCTACTGGACAAGCTGGTCCTGGGTCAGTCGTATGGTTATGCGTATGGGCATGGGCGATGTCGACACGAGCAGCAATCTTCTGGCCCTCCTGCTCGGTAAAGGAGACCCGCACGTCGTCACCGACCTTGAGGTCCGCTATGCTGATCTCCTTGCCCGCACCCCGGTACTTGGTTGAGTTGTCAGTCCCGAAGGTCGAGGTGTCGTTGCCATGCTTCACCGTGAACGTCTTGGCTGTGGCATCGATCGAGGCGATCTCGCCGTGCATACGGTGGTACTGCTTGGTGCTGGCGCTCGTCTTCTCGCCGGCGGCGGTGGCGATAACGAGCAGAAGGAGCAACATGAGACTCATGAGACTGAGGATCACCGTTTTACGCATACTTCGCCTCCCTTGAGCTGCACGCATCAAGACTTCTAAGGACAGTGGTACTTGAGATCCGACTCGTATCTCGTCTGAATCTCCTTCTATTGGTCCACTACTACGACCGGAAGGGCGTTGCGCCCGGCTAAGGCATCGACAGGTAACGGGTTGGTTACGGAGACAATGTTCACTGGTAGGGCGCTTTGATACGGTAGGGCCACGCCGGTTAGATTGACAGGAAGAGTGACATCTGGCTGGGTTCCGACCAGAATGACGCGCATTGGCTCGTTCGTTGCTCCTTGGGCGGCCGCGGGTCGAATTAAGTCATGTGAACTCATGAGAGCTACCGAAATCCAGAGAAGGCAGGCGGCGATGATGGTGAGTATCGTTTTCGTGTACCTGTCGGTGCTCATAGAGATTCCCCTGGGTAGTGAGCAATATCGATCTAAGGGTACGCCCCTCGCAGGGAAAGGGTCAAATAGACTGGGGGTGACATGCGCACAGGCGCATGAGGTAGGAGGACGCCGGGAGACGGGCGGCGATGCGGGTGGCCTCGGTGTTGTCGGGACCGCACAGCGAATGCGTCGACGACTGCGAGCCCGGGGTGCGACGAGACGGTTTGCGCCAGCCAATCCTGGTCTGGTTTGGCCTTAAGCTCCTGGAGGACCGTCTTGGGAACGACGACCCGGTCGGCGAGCGCGGGAAGAAGATCGAGGCGCGAGATCCGACCCAGCAGGATCAGCGGCGAGCTGTTGACGGCAAAGCGTCTACTCACCCGCAAGCTCCGCTTTGAGCTCCTCTACGGTCATCTGGATGACCGGCACTTTGCGCTTGGCCAACTCGTCGAGGAACTCCAGGCGGCTCAGACCCGCAAGCTCGGCACCCTTACCCTGGGAGACGAGACCTTCCGCATACCACTCAACGGCCGCCGCGGTCCGTACGTCGCGTGCGACCTCCTGGGGGCTCTTGCGAAGGGTCGAGAAAACGTCCTCGGGCAGCATCACTTCGATGGTTGTCATGGCGTTGAGGCTGACCTCCTGTCAACCGGATTCTACACCTGGTGGCTCTCCCTCCTCGGTCACGGCTCTCCCCCCTGTAATATACTCCTCCCACGCTACTGAGGATGAAACCATGATTCCGAGATCCCTGATGATGGCTCTGGCGTTCACGGCGGTCCTGGCGACGGAGCCGGCGCACGCGCAGGCCGGCGAGGACTGGCCGGTGTGGGGGCACGATCCCGGCGGCCAGCGCTTCTCGCCGCTCGCCACGATCGACCGCGGCAACGTCCGCTCGCTCAAGGTCGCCTGGACGTTCCATACCGGCGATGCCTATCAGCCCAAGGGCTCCAAGCCCACGGCTTTCGAGGCGACTCCGATCTACGTCGACGGCACGCTCTATCTCTCCACGCCGCTCGGCCGCGTCATCGCGCTCGATCCCGTCTCCGGCCAGCAGCGCTGGGCATTCGATCCCAAGATCGACAAGGACGCAGGCTATGGCGACTATGCCAGCCGCGGCGTCTCGACGTGGAAGTCGCCTTCGGGCCAGCGCCGAATTTTCATGGCCACCATCGACGCGCACCTGATCGCGCTCGACGCGGCCACGGGCAAGCCATGCGCCGATTTCGGGGAGAACGGCGTCGTCGATCTCCGGCGGGGCCTGCGCATTCCGGTGCCGGCCGACCGCTACGCCGATTATGAGGAGACCTCGCCGCCGGCCGTCGTCGGCAACACTCTGGTGGTCGGCTCCGGCATCGCCGATAACAATGCCGTCAGCGCGCCCAGCGGCGAGGTGCGCGGCTTTGACGTCGTCACCGGCAAGCTGAAGTGGACCTGGGACCCCGTTCCACAAAATCCGAAAGCCCCGGGCGCCGAAACCTGGAAGAACGGCAGCGCGCAGCGCACCGGCGCCGCCAACGCCTGGTCGGTCCTCGCCGCCGATCCCGAGCGCAACCTGGTCTTCGTGCCCACCGGCAGCGCCAGCCCTGATTATTACGGCGGCGAACGTCTGGGCGAAAACCGCGATGCGAACTCCGTCGTCGCTCTGCGCGCGGACACCGGCGAGCGCGTCTGGTCCTTCCAGACCGTTCATCACGACCTCTGGGATTACGACGTCGCCTCCCCGCCGGTGCTGTTCGACGTTCACCGCGAGGGCCGGACGATTCCCGCCGTGGGCGCCGGGTCCAAGACCGGCAATTTCTTCATTCTGGATCGTGCCACGGGCAAGCCCATTTTCGGAGTGGAGGAACGGCCGGTGCCGAAGAGCGACGTTGCGGGCGAAGTCGCGTCGCCCACGCAGCCGTTCCCCGTCGCGCCCCAGTCGCTGGCGCCGCTGAAGATGAACGTGGATGAGATCCAGGGTTCCGAGGCCGACCGCAAATGGTGTCGCAAGGAGATCGCCGGGCTCCGTTCCGAAGGGATTTTCACGCCTCCCAGCCTGCGTGGATCGCTCGTCGTTCCGGGCAACGTGGGCGGCATGGCCTGGGGTGGCGCCGCCTACGATCCCACCAACCACCTGCTGCTGATTCCAGTCAATAATCTGGCCGCGGAGGTCCGCCTGATTCCACGCGCCAATTTCGAGCGTGAGGACGAGGCCAACAGCCGCGACCTGAGCGGCGGATGGGAGCTCGCCCGCCAGAAGGGGACGCCCTACGGCATGGCGCGCCGCTTCCTCCGCGCGCCGGGCGGCTGGCCGTGCACGCCGCCGCCCTGGGGCACGCTGAAAGCGATCGATGCCGATACCGGCGCCGTGAAATGGAGCGTGCCGCTCGGCCAACTGCCTCAGATGGGGCCGGCGCCCGCGCCGCCTGCCCAATACGGTTCCATCGCTCTCGGCGGACCGATCGTCACCGCCGGCGGCCTCGTCTTCATGGCCGGAACGCTCGACGCCGCCCTCCGCGCCTTCGACGTGACCACGGGCAAGGAGCTCTGGAAAGGCGACCTCCCTACCAGCGCCCGCTCCGTGCCGATGACCTTCCGCGGCCCGGACGGCAAGCAGTACGTGGTGATCTCCGCCGGCGGCCACGGCCTGCCCTTCGCGCCACTCGGCGACTCGGTGATCGCCTTCACGCTGGGGCCGTAGAAGCCTGCGCGGCAGAAAAACGAAGCAGGGACATCAAGGACAGCAGGGACAGCAAGGACGTAAAAGATACCCTCGATACCGGGTTTGTCCGCGTCCTTGATGTCCCTGCTGTCCTTGATGTCGTTGTTTTAACGTGGTCCGGCGGGGCCTTCCTTCTCGCGGCGGCCGAAGCCGAAGCGCCTCCCCAGGATCATCTTGACGATCAGGCGATCGGTGCTGCCGGTGAGGCCGACGACGGCTCCGAGGTTGAATTCCCAGTCCGGGCCGAGGTTGAGGTCGAGCGCGGGGCCCAACTGGTGTTGCTGGAGATGGACCGGATCGAAGCCGTCGATCGGCCCCAGCGAGCCGTAATATTCGAGCCCGGCGTTGACGCGCGACGTGAAGTCGTACCCAACCTTGAAGTTCGGTGAGAAGACGAGGCCCTGGGAGGTGCCGGGGCCGTGCAGCGCGCGGTCGAGCGTGGGGTTGAACGACCAGTACCAGCGGCCGAGCTGCTGGTCGAGGATCGGCCGCAACTCCACCGTCCAGGTGTCGGCCGAATAGACCCGCCGCTGATAGCCGATCTCGGCTGAGAGGCTCACGCCCACGGGCCAGTGCCAGCTCTCCGGCACCCGGATGCGCGGCCGGATGTGATCTCCCACCCACTGCGGTCCGTAGCCACCGCCAACCGAGGTGAAGATGTAGAAGCCCGTCTCGAACCAGGGCGTGATGCCCTGGGTGATCTCGATCGTCTCGTGCCAGGTATGAACGGTCGAGCGCGTACCATCCGATGCGACGTCCCGCGTGCCGCTGAAGGTGTAGTTGCTGTGCAGCTCGACCATGGTGCGGCCCGGTGCCATGGTCTCGGCGGGGTAGACCTGGATCTCGTAGTTGTCCTGCGCCGCCAAGGGCGAAGCGGCGGCCAGGAATACGACGGCGAGGAGGAGCGGAATGCGCATGTTACCGGAGCACCGTGATTCGCCGTCCCTCCCGCTCGACCTCGGCGCTCGCACATCGCTCCGGCAAGGGGGCCGTTCCGGAACGGCTGTCGAAGAGGATCAGAGTACCGGTGTCCAGCCCCAGCCGATCGAGGTAGGCGGAGAGCTGGGCAAGGCCTTCCTCCAGAGGATCGGGCCTGCCGTCTCGCCATACCTTGAGCTCGATCGCCCAGCGCTGGACGCCTCCCGGACAGTCCGGGCAAGGCCAGCGGACACAGAGGTCGATCCGTCCCTTTCCGACTCCGTATTCCCGGTCGATGAAACCGCCGCCGTTGACCACGCGCTTGAGGTACGCCATGAAGATGAGCTGGGCCGCGGCTTCGGAGTAGGGCTGCCGGCTCAGAAAGAATTCCGCGTGCTCGCACCAGAAGGCGCGGAAGTCGGCGAGGAGGCGGTCGGTCTGCAGCCTGCCGTCCGGAGCGATGAGAGGCGACCGGGCTACCGGCAGGGACTCCTGGAGAGTCCAGGTCAGGGCCCGGGGGATGACTTCCCGATAAATCGGGTTGGAGATCTCTAGCCCGCGAGGTCCTGAGGCAATGAGACCCAGGTCCTTGACGAATTGGACGTCGTCGTCCGGCAGGTCAGGCGGCAGGAAGTCACCGGCGAGAATGGGTTCGAGGACGCGCCGTACCCGCGGCTCGCGCAGGCGGTCGATGAGCGAGTCGAGGTGGGTGTCTCGGCGCTCGATGAGGATTTCCCGGGCCCGCTCGATCACGGGCGGCTCGAGCAGCATGTAGTGCCTGGACGGATCGCAGGGGCCGGCGGTATTGAAAAAGCGAGCCATGATGGGACGAACAGCCTACCACGAGGCTCAGAAGACCATGCGGAATCCCACCTCGTACCGCCGCGGCGGCTGGAAGTCCGTGGGATCGCCCAGCGCGAGGTCCTCGCCCTCGGCCAGGGTGCAGCCGCTCGCGAACTGGCAGACGGCCACCGGCCGCTCGGTGCCCAGGACGTTCTCGACGGTGCCGATCAGCTCCAGGTCGAGGCCGGCCACCCGGAACCTCTTGCGCAGCTCGATCTCCAGGGTGGAGGTGCTGTTGGCCCGCCTGCTCCCCCGCGGCTCCAGGAACGCCGTGCCGTAGAGCGGCGGCGCCAGGCTCTGGAGGACGCTGTAGTCGAAGGGGGACTCGTAGATCGCGTTGAAGCCGACGCTGACCTCGCGCGGCAGCTTGACGAAGCCCTTGAGCTTGAGGCGGTGCCGGCGGTCGTCCGACAGGTCGCCGTAGGTGTTGACGAAGTGCACGGGGTAGACGTCGAAGTCCGGCCCCGAGACCTGCGGGTTCTCGACGCTCCCGCGCGACCGTGAATACGTGTAGGAGGCCACCACGTCGAGCCAGTCCACCTCGCGGCTCTCGAAACGCAGCAGCAGGCCGCGGTAGTCGCGCCGGGCCGCCGCCGGGTTGGTCAGGGTGAGGCTGTGGCAGTTTTCGAACCCTGAGTCGGCCGTCGGCTGCGGGACGTTCTCGCTGCAGGTGTCCTCCAGGACGTTGCGCGTCGCCTTGGCCACGTAGGTGAGCTCGACCGAGGTCCGCTGCGCGAGTTGGCGCTGGATGCCGATCGAGTATTCGTTGGCCATTGTCGGCCGCAGGTTGGGATCGACCTGATTGGGTGACGTGCTCAGCATGTCGTAGAACGCGAACCCGTCCGGGTCGCGGTGCAGCGGGTCCTGGATGACCGCGCCGCCGCGGGCGGCCGCGAAGGCCTGACAGGCCGCTTCGATCATTGCCGGGTCGGAGACGTCGGCGCCCACGGCCTGCGAGCAGGCGAGGTAGCGGGTAGTGGGCGCGAACGTCAGCCGGGCGTAGAGGGGGAGGGCGAGAGCGCTGGGGTGCATGAATTTGCCATAGCTGCCGCGCAGGACGGTCCGCGCATCGCCCGTCAGGTCCCAGGCGAAGCCGAGCCGCGGCTGCCAGGCCGCCAGCGTGGCCACGGACTCGTGGAGCTCGTTGCTGTAGCCTGCCCGGTCGTAGCGCAGGCCGAGCTTCAAGGTCAGCGCAGGCAGGACGCGCCAGGCGTCCTGCAGGTATCCGGCGGTCAGGTTGTCGCGGTAGGTCTGGCTCGGCAGCTCGGGCGTGACGCTGTAGAGGAAGGGGCCGTCGTCGTCCGTATACAGGGCGCCGCCGGTGGTGTTGTTCAGAGCGTCGAGCGTCAGCGCCGCGTACGAGGCGCCACCCTTGAATTCGTGGCTGCCGCCGAAGCCGTCGACGAACGCGGTGAGACTGGTCTGCGCCTCGGCGCGGTGGCGGGCGCTCGACTGCACACGGGTGTAGTTGCCCGAGCTGATCTGAGTGTCGAGATCGATCACTCCCGGCATCTGGAGATCGCCGCTCTGCGGACCGTCCGAAACCTTGCGATCGTGGACTCCCAACTGTAGCTCCCAGAGGAGACGGTCGGCAAGCTGGCCTGAGGATTCGGCCTGCCAGAGGACGGACCGCTGCCTCTCCGCCGCCGCCGCCGTGGGATCGACGAACGGGCCGGCGTTGAAGCCGGTGAACGTCGCCGGCGATGACGCGCCCTTGAAGACGGCCCGCCAGCGCGGATCGATCTGCCAACTGATCTTTCCCAGGTAGTCCTGGCCCTTGAAATCGGCGGTGATGGGCGACAGGCTGGGCGTCGTCTGCTGCCGTTGATAAGCCGCCGAGGTGAAGAACCAGATGCGGTCGCGGACGATCGGGCCGCCGAGCGTCGCCGCCGGCAGCACGAAGGTGTTGTCGCCGCCCTCCTCGGAATCGGCATGTTGCCCTTTTTCCACGAAGCGGTTGTCGCGATAGCGGACGTCGAAGGTGCCGGAGAAGTCATTGCCGCCCGACTTGGTGATCAGGTTCACGACGCCGCCCGTGGCCCGCCCGTACTCCGCCTCGAAGCCGGCGGTCGAGAACGAGATCTCCTTGATGGCATCGAAATTGAAATTCGTGCCAAAGGTGGCGGTCTGGGGATGGTGGTGTCCAGGCCGTCGATCAGATAAACGTTTTCGCTGCCGGTGGAGCCGAAGACCTGGGGGTCCTCGGTGAGCTCGCTCTGGGCGACTCCGGCCGCGCTGCCGGCGATCGACAGATAGCTGCGGTCGTCGGCGCCGATCGACGAGCGGTCGAGGAATTCGAGGGTGAAGACCTGGCCCGCCGCGACCTGCATGGGATCGACGAGGGGGTGCTCGGCGGTGACCGTGATCTCCTCGCGCAGCTCGCCCGCCGTCAGCTCGGGGAAGATCGCCGTCGTGCGGTCGAGGCTCACCCGCACGTCGCGCAGCTCCTCGCCGTGGAAGCCGTCGAGCTCGACCCTGACGGTGTAGACGCCGGGTGCAAGGTCGGGGAAGACGAAGGTGCCATCGGCGCTGCTGCGGGTGGTCCGGCCGCCGCCGAGGAGGGCCGGGGACGAGGCGGACACGGCGGCTCCCGCCAGGGCCCCGCCCTGGGCGTCCCTGACGGTGCCGATCAGCTTGCCGGCCGGCGACGCGCAGGCCGGACCGGTGAGCCGGGTGCAAAGGGCGAGCGCCAGCACGAGGCACAGCCCCCAATCGCGACTGCTCTTCGAGGTTTCGCTCACGTGAACCTCCTTCTCGGGTGCAGGTCGGCGCCTGAGGCGTCCTTGAGCCTGGAACCCCTGAGCCGAGGAAATCCTATGCCCCGGGAAGCGCTTCGTGCATCGCCCCAGGCTCGACGGCCGCCGGCCGAAAGAGGAGAATTGTGTTTCTTGATGGAGCTTCGCTTCTGTTCCGGTGACCTGGCGCACTGAGTATTTCAGTGGAGGCTGCGCTCGCGGGCGTCTGGGCCATACCGGCCCCGGCACGCCCGCTGAACCTTAGAGGAGGCCCAGATGTCTCAGCAGATTCGACGTGTCCTCGCCGCCCTCGGCCTGATGGCGGCTCTTTTCGTGGTCTGCCCGGCGCCGTCCAGGGCGGCTGGATTTCAGGGCGTCACGGCGCTTCCCGGTCTCGGCTCGCTGTGGGCCTGGTTGGAGAGTCTGCTGCCGGGACCGGCCGGGGCGGCCGCTCCTCGTCCAAGGGCGGCCGGGAGGGCTCCGGCCGGCCCGGTGGGGTGGGCTGCGGCCTCTACCACGACCACGACCACGGCCACGTCCGATCAGGGGAGCATGATCGATCCCAACGGCCACAAGTGATCCTCGCCCGGACGGTCCAACGCGGAACGCCCGGGTGGTTCCCGGTCGATGCCGGGAAGTGGTAACCTACGTGTGAGGCAATGCCGCGGTGTTAGGAGGAGCCCTGTGAACGACCACCCGACTCCGGCGGAACTGGAAGGTTTCGTGTGGAATTGCGTGTCCGCCCGGCGCGCTCGCGACATCGTCTCCCACCTCGTCCGCGGCTGCGAGCCGTGCCGCGCCGTGCTGGTGCCGCATCTGGCAGGGCTGCTCGGCGTGTCCGATCCGCCCGCGCGGCTCCTCTCGGCGCGGGAGGACGCTCAATATGACGCCGCGCTGGACCGGGCCCTCGCCGCCGCCCTGCGGCGCATCGCGGAGCTGGAGGAAGAGCGCAAGCGCGAGGCCCTCGCCCTGATCGGCGGCTCTTCCCTCGAAGAGCTGCCCGAGGTTCCTCCTCACCTGCGGGGGGTGCCTCTCTTCGAGGCCCTGCTCGAGCGGAGCTGGTCTCTCCGTCATGAGAACCCGGAAGAGATGGTGAGAGTCGCCGAGTGGGCCCGGAGGCTCGCGGAGCGGCTCGAGCCCGGGGAGCTGGCGACGCGATCGTCGGTGGATCTCCAGTGCCGGGCCTGGATGGAGCTGGGTAACGCCTACCGTGTGGCGGACGATCTGGCCGCGGCCGAACGGGCTCTGGGACGGGCCACGGAGCTCTACCTGGAAGGCTCCCAGAACGAGCTCCTCGCCGCACGGCTGTTCGACGTCCAGGCTTCCCTGTGGGGCGATTGCCGCCGTTTCGACCTCGCCCGCACGGCGCTCGACATGGTCTTCGCCATTCACCGGCGGCGAGGGAACGAGCACCTCGCCGGCCGGGCGCTGATCAGCCAGGGCATGTACGTCGGCTATCAAGGAGAGGCCGAGGAGGCCGTTCGCCTCATCGACAGGGGCTTGGACCTCGTCGACCGGGATCGCGACCCCCGGCTCGTGCACCTCGCGTTCCATAACCAGGCCCGGCTGCTCCTGGACTGCGGCCGGCTGCGGGAGGCCCGCATCGCCCTGTGGAAGGCGAAGGCGCGCGGGCTCGACGCGGGCGGCCGCATCAACGAGCTGAAGCTGCGCTGGCTGGAAGGGCAGGTCAACGCCGCCTTGGGCGAGCTGGAACGGGCCGAGCTGGCGCTGGTGGAGGTGCGGCAGGGCTTCGAGGAGGCCGGCCTCGGCTACAAGGCGGCCCTGGCGGGCCTGGAACTGGGGCTGGTGAGGCTCCGCCGGGGACGGATCGGCCCGGCGATCACGGAGGTGCTCGCCGCCGTTCAGGCCTTCCTCTCTCTCGGCATTGCCCGCGAGGCCGCCGCCTCGGTCCTGCTCCTGCGGCAGTCCTTCGAGCGGCAGGTGGCGGACGCGGCGCTGCTCGAGTACGTCATCGGCGTGCTCCGCCGCACGGACGAGGCGCCTGCCAAGGCGATCGACACGGCGGCGGAGTAGGGCACGGGTATGGGTACTGCAACCAAGGAGGTCACAATGCGTCAGATCGGTTTCGTTCTTCTCGGCATCGCGATGCTTTTCGTGGCGACGGCATCCTGGGCTGCGGGCTCCGACGTCGCGGTTTCGGCTCCCTCGCCCGCCGTCAGCGCACCGCTCGCTCTCGAGGCTCCGGCGCAACCGGCCCCCGACCCGGGGCTGCTGCCCATCCTCTCTGCCCCGGAGCCGGTCCTCGCGGCCGTCTGTCCGCGGCCGCCGACGACCTCGTGCCAGAGCTGCGCCCTCCACACCTTCCCGCCTACGCAGAGCGTTCATTCCTGCACGCTGTTCTGCCAGAACGGAGTGCTCCGGCAGGTGTGCTCGGCCTGCGGCGAGTGCTGATCGATCCCGTGCTCCCGGACCTGAAGACGCCGGCGAACGCTCTCCATCTCGCGGTGGCCGTGAGCCTCGTCGCCCTTCTCGGCTGCGTCGCCCAGCCGCCGGCGACCGGCCAGACGGCAGGGAAGGGGATGGTGTCCATGGAGGCTCTCCAGGGGAAGTCGTGGGTCCTGGCGCAATTCGACAATGGGGACGACGGGAGCAAGGCTCCGGCGGAGGGAGCGATCACGGCGGTGTTCGCGGCGGGGAAGGTCTCCGGCTCGGGCGGCTGCAACCGGTACTCCGCCAGCGTCACCTCGCCGTCGCCGGGAGCGCTCAAGGTGGGCCCGGTCTCCGCCACCAAGAGGTTCTGCCTGGGGGCGGCCGGGGAAAACGAGCAGCGCTACTTCGCGGCTCTCGCCAAGGCCACCGGGTACGCCATTGAAGACGGGCGGCTGGTGCTGACCTGGGACCGGGAAGGGCAGAGCCCCGGTCGCCTGGTGTTCAGGGCGGGCGGCTAGCCTTCGCTTGCCAGAGAGCCTTCCCAACCGAGCGGGTACGGGCCCATACGCGATAACTTTGCCTAGGGTAGGGGCGGGTCTGGAGGGGTGGGAGGGGGCTCGACCCGCCCTGCAACGTCGAATTCGTCTCCGCCAGGGCGGGTCGAGCCCCCAACCCGCCGTCCAGACCCGCCCCTACCCTAGGCATCGAGGGCAAAGTTAGCGCCTAGCGGGTACGAGCCTCTCCCCAGTGGGGCAGCGTCTCAACCGAGCGGGTACGGGCCTCTCCCCAATGGGGCGGCGCCTCAAACGAGCGGGTACAGACCTCTCCCCAGTTGGGCAGCGTCTCAAAGGAGTGGGTACGAGCCTCTCCCCATTCGGGAGACGGTTCGTACGAGTGGGGAGAGCCTTCGCCCTATTAGGGATCGACTTCAAACCGCTGGTCCGATCAGCTCCAGCACGCGCCTCTCATCCAGCGGACCCTCCTCGCCGGGAGCGCCGGCCGCCCAGAGGGTCCGCGCTCGAGATAACGCGTCCGCGGCGCCGGGGAGATCGCCCGCGGCGCCCCGGGCCAAGCCGACGTGGGCCCAGGCGTAGCCTCGGAGGCGCGAGCGCCATCCTTCCCCGCCGGGGACGAGCTCCGCCACCCGCAATGCCAACTCGGCCAACTCCACGGCCCTGCCTGGGTCGCCGGCCGCCGCGGCCGCGCTCTCGGCGCAGAGCCGCTCGGCGAACGCCCAGGTCTGGAGCTCCCGGGCTTCCTCGACGAGCAGCCGCTGGTCCCGGGCCGGATGGCGGCTCAGCCGCCGCCACTGCTCCTCGGCCCGGACGCGAGCGGACTCCACGGCCGGCTCGCGCTCTGGCTCCGAGAGGAGAGTCAACCCTGCCAGCGCCTCGGCCACCACTGCATGGACGGCGTCGGAGACGGACCGGGCGATAGCGCTGACCTCGGTGGCGGCGTCTTCGTCCGGTGTCCCCTCCAGGGCGGAGCGGACAAGGCGGATGAAGGGGAGGGTGTCCTCGAAGAGGGGGAAGGGGAGCCCCACGCCGGCCACCAGCCTTTCCAGGGTCTTCTTGGACGGCACTTTTTTCCCTTGTTCATACCTGGAGATCAGCCCCCTCTCCACTCCGGAGGCTTCCGCGAGCTCCTTCTGATTCCAGCCCCGGAGCGAGCGGAGGAACGAGACGGCCACCCTCAGATCGTCGGGAGATCCCAGCTTCAGCATGGCACTGAGGATGGGGGAATCCTCGCTTTCCATCAACGTCTCCTGCCCAAAGGACATCTCCGATGTTCTCCACAGTAGATTAATCCACCCAAGAACCGGAGACTATGTACTCAGCAGAGGTGTCCGCGCGGCCATGGAGGTCGCATCGGAACGCGCCTCGCGAAAGGAGACAGCCATGTCTCGGTTCCTTCAGAAGACTGTCGTCGGATTCGTCGTCGCCCTTTGCCTCATGACCCCCTTGGCCTCGGCGGCGCAGCGCCCGCAGGAGGTGAGGACGGCCTCGGTGAAGTTCTCGCTTCCCGCGCCGTCAGAGATGTTCGTTGGGGCTTGGAGCTTTCTCGTCCGGATCAGGAGGGGCGGTCCGACTCTGCGGACCAAGAATGGATGCAAACTCGATCCGCACGGTGCCTGCCTACCGGAGCC
The DNA here is from genome assembly GCA_021154885.1 of Thermoanaerobaculum sp. Taxonomy (GTDB): domain Bacteria; phylum Acidobacteriota; class Thermoanaerobaculia; order Multivoradales; family UBA5704; genus DATARR01. The sequence goes on along the minus strand of JAJKHS010000158.1, from coordinate 7,634 downwards.
TGGTGCCGTGAGCCCTCCGGACAACGGTTGTATGATCGACCCTCACGGCGTCTGCCTCGGCGGTAGCTAGAACTTCTGAAGAATGCTGGAGGGCGGCCCGAGTGGTCGCCCGTTTTTGTTCTGGCGGTAACTTCCTCGCGGCCATGGAGGTCGCTTAGGAAACGCGCCTCGCAAAAGGAGACAACAATGTCTTGGCTTCTTCGGAAGAGTGTACTGGGACTCGTCGTCGGTCTCAGCCTCGTGACTCCCCTGGCCTCTGCGGCGCAGCGCCCGCGGGAGGGGCGGATGGCAGCCGCGAAGTTCTCACTTCCCACGCCGTCAGAGATGTTCGTCGGGGCTTGGAGCTTCCTCGTCCGGATCAGGAGGGGCGGTCTGACTCTGCGAACCAAGAACGGATGCAAACTCGATCCAAACGGTGCCTGCCTGCAGGAGCCTGGTACTGGGTCGAGTATAGATGCCGGGTGTGGGATTGACCCCCATGGAGCTTGCGCCGGCTCCGGAGCCACGAGCAGTTCGGACAACGGCTGCGGGCTTGACCCTCACGGTACCTGTACTGGCGGCCGCTAGACTTTTGAGGAATGCTGTAGGGTGGCCCAACGTGGCCGCCCTTTTCGTTCTGACTGTAACCCCTCGCGGCCATGGAGGTCGCTTCGGAAACGCGCCTCGCGAAAGGAGACAATAATGTCTTGGTTTTCTCGGGAGAGTGTGCTCGGACTCGTCGTCGCCCTTTTCCTCGTGACTCCCCTAGCATCGGCAGCGCAACGCCCGCAGGAGGTGCGGACGGCCGCCGCGAGGCTCTCGCTTCCTGAGGCGTCAGAGATGTTCGTGAGGGCTTGGAGGTTCGTGCTCCGGATTTGGATGGAGGAGGGCTGCCGGATTGATCCGCACGGTGTCTGCTTGCCGGAGCAAGATACCGGGTCGGGTCTGGATGCTGGTTGCCGGATCGACCCACACGGAGCCTGTGTCCTAGAGCCAAGTGCCGGGTCGAATGTGGATAATGGCTGCGGAATCGATCCTCACGGTGGCTGTGCTGCCAGTGCCGAACCAGGATGAAGGATGCGGGCTTGATCCTCACGGATGCACCAGCGGCGCGTGAATCCGAAGGGCTAAACGGCTGGTGATTTCTCCGGGGCCATTTGGGGCCCCGGGCCATTACTCTTCGAACCGCAGATCCGGATTATTTCGAGCTCGCTCCAAGAATATTATCAGGCGGCGTGTCCATTGAGCTGTGGCGATCTCCTGCTCGGCTGCGTCGCAAAAGAGCTTGAGAGCCGCGAGAGCTTCCAGGTGAACTCCCTGTGCCTGGAAAATGGGTGCCATCTCGCGCGCGAGAGTCTTCACTTCCGCTGCACGCCCCAACTCCAGGTGGAGGACCGCCACGTCCAGAGACGCGAGGGCAGCGTCGTATGCAATGCCGAGTGCGGCAAAGTCCTTCCGTACCTGTTCCAGGGCAGAGACGGCCTCATCGGTTCGCCGCAAACCAGCCGCTATTCTCCCTTCCAGCCAGAGAACCCGTGCCAGATCCAGCCCATTTCCGAGTTGCACCGCCAAAGACCGTACCTTGGGAGGTAACTCTGCGGCTTCTATGTAGCGTCCCAAATGACACAGGCTGACTGCCAGGTTAAACTGCAGGATACAAAGCAGCCGAGGTTGGCGCTGTCCATCAATCAAGGGGAGAGCATTCTGAAGGGTTTGTACAGCACCGGAGTGGTCTTCCGAATCCGCCTGAAGATTCGCTTTGTTGAGCAGAATCAGAGCTGAATCTCCTCGGCCGGCTGTAGCCAGCGCCCGATTGAGTAGCTCCAGCGCCTCAGGAAATCTTCTTTGCTCTCTGCGTAAGGATGCTTCCATATCGTAGACCCGCCAATCAGCCAATAGGCCACCGTCGCATTGGTCCCCCGCCTCCCAAAGCTTCCGGAACCGCGCGAACGCCTCATCCGCTCCCGGCAGGTTCCCGCTCACCCGCCGTGCATTCCCCACGTGCGCCCAGGCATAGCTCTGGACCCGGCAGCGCCAGCCCGCTTCGCCGGGAACGAGGACGGCGACGCGCAGGGCGAGGTCGGCCAGCTCCAGGGCGCGGTTGGCGTCGGCCGCGGCCGCTTTCTCGCTCTCGGCGCAGAGCCGCTCGCAGAGGGCCCAGGTCTGGAATTCCACGGCGCTTTCCACCAGCACGCGACGGTCCCGCGGCGGGTGGCGCCTCAGCCGCTCCCACAACGCTTCGACCTCCTGGCGAGCGTTCCGGGCGCGGGCGGCCTGGAGCTCGCGGGTCAGCTTGGAGCGGGTCACGTCGCGGGCCGTCTTCGCCACCAGGGCGGCGGTCTCGTCGACGAGGCGACGCTCGGCCGGGGCTAGCCCGAGGGAGGAAGGGAGGGCGACATCGTCCTCGGCGGGGCGCACCCGTTCGAGGCAGAGGAGGGCTGCGTCGACGCCCTCGGAGCCATACCCCAGGACGGCGGCCAGAGAGTCCAGGCGGCTCCGCGACAGGGTCCGCCGGCCGACCTCGAAGTCGGAGATCATGGTCTTCGCAACGCCGCTCTCGGCGGCCAGGCGCTTCTGGGACCATCCCCGGGCTGAACGCAGGATGGTCAGTGCCAATCCGAACGGTGGGGGGATCTTTTCGGGCATTGTCTCCTCGCGTACTCTCTTTCCAGAATAATAGGTCACTCTCAAGTCCCCGAGGTGGTATCGGGGAGTATTCTCCAATTCTCTCCTACTCCGCCGACGAAAAAACCACCTCTCCGGCACTCACCGGTGTTTCCTCCCTCCGGCATGGAGCGAAACCGGCCGCTTTCGCGCCATCCTTTTAGAGGTTCCGAGAAGCGGGAACTTCGCCCCGCAGAGCCCCAAGGAGGAGCCGATGAGGGAGGAAGAGGATGAGATTCAGGAGGAGCTTCGCCGGCTGGCCCGGGACCTGGGGTCGATCCGGTTCCGGCTGTGGGGGGTCGCCGCGAGAGCCCCGGAGACGACCGGACAGGAGACTCCGGAGGAGCCGAGCATCCGCTCCGTGATCGAATGCGTGGTGGCCGACTCCATCAACCCCGCCATCGAGGATTTGGAGAGGGCCGTGGAAGGGGAGGGACGCCGGAGCTCCCAGGATTGACCCCGGACCGGGCCTGTGGTAGTTTCCGCCGTCCACGCGTCTGTGGCGACTCTGGGAGCATTTCCAATGTATGCAGTGATCGAAAGTGGCGGCAAGCAGTACCGCGTCTCCCCCGGCGACGTGATCGACGTCGAGCTCCTCTCCGGCACGGAGAAGGGGAAGCCGGTGCGCTTCGACCGCGTTCTGGCTGTGGTAGGGGACGACGGCCCCCAGCTCGGAGCCCTCACGGGCGCCGCGGTGACCGCCTCCCTGGTGGGCGAGGTGCTGGGCCCGAAGATCCGGGTGTTCAAGAAGAAGAAGCGCACGACGTACCGTCGGACCACCGGCCACCGGCAGCACCTGCACCGGGTCCGTATCGACGAGATCCAGTTGCCGTCCTCCCGCTAGGGGACCGGCAGGAGGTTTTCAGCTCATGGCACATAAGAAAGGACAGGGCTCCAGCCGCAACGGCCGCGACTCCAATTCCCAGCACCTGGGGGTGAAGGCGTACGGCGGCCAGACGGTGAACGGAGGCACGATCATCGTCCGCCAGCGCGGTACGAAGTTCTTCCCCGGCCAGAACGTCGGCCAGGGCAAGGACGACACGCTCTACGCCAAGGTCGGCGGCGTCGTGAAGTTCCAGGACCGGGGACGGCGCGGCAAGTTCGTCCACATCCTTCTCGCGGCGGCCCCGACGACCCCGGCGGCCCCGGTAACCCCGGCAGCCCCGGAAGCCAACGCCGAGTGATCCGGGGGCCGGGCTCACCGTCCGGCCTCCCGTCGTGCTCCCCTCGAATCGACCTTGATCTTCCTCGACGAAGCCGCCATTCACGTCCAGGCCGGGCGTGGCGGGAACGGCTGCATGGCCTTCCGGCGGGAGAAGTTCGTCCCCCGGGGCGGCCCCTCGGGCGGCGACGGCGGCGACGGCGGCTCGGTCTACCTGGTGGGGAACACCAACCGCAACACCCTCTATCACCTGCGCTTCGCCTCGCTCTACGCCGCCGAGCGCGGACGCCACGGCGAGGGCTCGAACAAGACGGGCAGGGCCGGAGATGACCTCGAAGTCTCGGTGCCCCTGGGTACGGTGGTCTACGACGCCGAGACCGGCGAGCGCCTGGGCGAGGTGCTGACCGACGGCGAGCGCCTGCGGATCGCGACGGGCGGGCGGGGAGGCAAGGGGAACGCCCGCTTCGCCACCGCCACCAACCAGGCGCCCCGGCGGGCCGATCCCGGGACGGAGGGCGAGGAGCGGCACCTGCGGCTGGAGCTGAAGCTGCTGGCCGACGTGGGGGTCATCGGCCTGCCCAACGCGGGTAAGTCAACTCTGATCAGCGTCGTCTCCGCGGCGCGGCCGAAGATCGCCGACTATCCCTTCACCACTCTCGTGCCGCAGCTTGGCGTGGTGGCCGAGGGGCCGCTCTCGGAGCCGTTCGTCATCGCCGACCTGCCGGGGCTCATCGCCGGCGCGGCCCAGGGCGCGGGGCTTGGCATCCAGTTCCTGCGCCACGTGGAGCGCTGCCGGGTGCTCCTGCACTTGGTGGACCTCTCGGATATCGAGGGGGAGGGGAGCGCCGCGGCCGACCTCGCGGTGGTGGAGAAAGAGCTCGGCGCCTTCAATCCGGAGCTGATGACGAGGCCACGGCTGATCGTGGGCAGCAAGCTCGACTCCGCCCTGCCCGAGCGGCGGGAGGAGCTGCGCCAGGCCGCCGAGGAGAGGGGGCTCCCCTATCTGGAGATCAGCGCCGCCACGAATGAAGGGGTGGCCCGCCTCGTGGGAGAGCTGGCGCGGCGGCTCCAGCAGCCCGCCGGAGCGGTATGAGCGTCGTGAGCGTCGTGAAGATCGGCCTTTTTGGCGGCAGCTTCGATCCCATCCACCGCGGCCATGTCGAGCCCGTGCGGGAGGCCCGCCGTCTGCTGGGGCTTGAGCGGGTGATCTACCTCCCCACGGCGACACCGCCGCACAAGCCCCGGCGGGCGCTCGCTCCAGCCCACGCGCGCTTCGCCATGGTGGAGCTGGCGCTGCTGGGCGAGGAGGGGCTCTACGCCTCGGCTCACGAGCTGACGCCGGACCGGCCCGCCTATACCGTGGAGACCCTGGAGCACTTCCGGCGGGAGATGCCGGAGGCCGAGCTTCACCTGTTGATCGGCGGCGACTCCTTCGCCGACTTCCACCACTGGGTGCGCTGGCCGGAGATCGCGGCGGCGGCCCGGCTGGTCGTCCTCGCCCGGCCCGGCTGGGAGCTGGAGCCCCACTCCCTGGATCCCGGAGTGGCCGCCCTGGCGCGCACCGACCGGGTCATCCTGCTCCGGCAGCCGCCGGTGGACGTGTCGTCCACCCGGTTGCGCGAGATGCTGGCCGCCGGCCTCCCGCTTCCGGAGGGGGCAGTCCCGGAGTTGGTGGTACGATACGTGCACAAATACGACCTCTACCGATGAATCCCGAACCCATCATCGCCACCCCAGACACCGTCCAGAGAGTCCGAGAAGCCGTGGCCGCCGCCGACGACCGCAAGGCGTTGGAGCTGAAGGTCCTGCACCTGCAGCAGGTGAGCGACTTCACCGATTACTTCCTGATCTGCAGCGGCACGAGCGAGCGCCAGGTGCAGGCCATCGCCGACGCCGTGCAGGAGCGGCTGCGGGCGAACCGCGTGCGCCCCCTGCACGTCGAGGGCTACAACCGCGGCCAGTGGGTGCTCCTGGACTACGGCGACCTGGTCGTCCATGTCTTCCAGGAGGAGCCGCGGCGGTTCTATGCCCTGGAACGCCTGTGGGGGGACGCGCCGGACGTGACCGCGGATTTCGCGAGCAAGCGAGCAGCCGCGAGTAACCGCGAGTGACCGCGGCCTCCCCCCTCGCGCTCTCCCGCCTGCTGCACGATTTCCCCGTCCTGGCCGAGAGCCTGCGGGGGATCGAGCGCGCCGCGGCCACGGACGCGCCGGTGCTCCTCCTCGGCGAGTCCGGCACTGGGCGCTCGACCGTGGCCCGGGCGCTCCACGAGGCCAGCCCGCGGGCCGCGGGCCCTCTGGTGGAGGTGGACCCGGGCTCGATCCCCAGCACTCTCTTCGAGAGCGAATTCTTCGGCTACCGCGCCGGCGCCTTCACCGGCGCCGACGGGGCGAGCGCGGGGCGGGTGGCGCGGGCCGAGGGCGGGACGCTTGTCCTCGACCACCTGGAGGAGCTCCCCCTCCCCTCGCAGCCCAAGCTCCTGCGGCTGGTGGCGGAGCGGCGCTACGCCCCCCTGGGCGGCGCCGAGACCGGAGTCGACGTCCGCTTCATCGCCATCGGCTCCGAGGACCTCCCGCGGCGCGTGGCGCGCGAGACCTTCCGCCCCGATCTCTTCTATCGTCTCGAAGTCCTGGGCTTTCGCCTGCCGTCGCTGCGCGAGCGCCGCGCCGACCTGCCGCGGCTCCTGGACCACCTGCTGGCCGATCTCGGGGAGCGCTTCGGCGTGCGCGAGCCCGTCCTCGCGCCCCGGGCCCGGGCCTGGATGATCGACTACGCCTGGCCGGGCAACCTCCGCCAGCTCCGCAACACGCTGGAGCGGGGCCTGATCCTCGCCGAAGGGCCGATCGACCCGCCGCCCCCGGAGGGGGGTCCAGAGGAGGCCCGGCCGCGTCCCCTCCTGGAAGTGGAGAAGGAGCAGATCCGCCACGCCCTCGCCTACACCCGCGGTCACCAGGGGCGGGCGGCGGACCTGCTGGGGATCAGCCGCAAGGCGCTGTGGGAGAAGCGGAAGAGGTATGGAATCCCATAAGGCTCCCCGTAGGGCCCCCCTGGGACCGCCGGCGTCCCGCCGGCCCACTACCTCCATTTTTAGTTAGTTTTAAGTTAGCAGGCCGGCGGGACGCCGGCGGTCCCAGGGGCGTCAGCGGACTGCGTCGGGGTCGAGGACTCGCACTACCGGCACCGGCGGCGGGTACCCTTCCTTCCCTTCCAGCCACGACTCCCAGATTCCCACGTGATCGAGCAGACTGGCGATGTCCAACCCGCAGGCCACGGGCGCGTAGGGCTCCAGGCGGACCCGCGCCTTGGCCAGGGTGCGGCCGGGGGCGTGCTGGCGGTGGAGGTCGAGGAACTGGTGGAGGGCGGCGGCGATCTGGATCAGCCCCTGGAACAGGTTCTTGGGCTCCGGCGTGGTGGAGCGCCAGATGTCCTCCCAGACCTCATGGGAATCATAGAAGCGGCCGCCGTTGAACAGCTCGATCCCCTCCAGGAACAGCCGCCGCCGCTCCTCCGGGGTCAGGTTCGGGTGCAGCTCCCGGTGTCCGCCAGCCACGCCCCGAGTCTGTCAGACCGCAGTCCAAAAGAGGAAGACCCTCATCACCCCGGCCCTCTTCTCCCGCCCCCTCCCGACCCCCCTCACCGGGAGAAGAGGGAGAAAGGCAAGACAGCTCCAACCGGGTTCCCCTCTCCCGGTGAGGGGGGTCGGGAGGGGGCGGGAGAGGGGATAGGGGCATAGGCGCTAACTTTAAGCCTAGGGTAGGGGCGGGTCTGGACGGGCGGGAGGGGGCGCGACCCGCCCTGCAACGACGAAATGTCCCCACCAGGGCGGGTC
>JAJKHS010000157.1 GCA_021154885.1 Thermoanaerobaculum sp. | reverse complement strand
CCGGGCGACGACATTCCGATCATCCGGGGCTCGGCGCTGAAGGCGCTGGAGAGCGGCGTGGCGGACAGCGAGTGGGGCAAGAAGATCATCGAGCTGATCGACGCGGTGGACAGCTACATTCCGGTGCCGGAGCGGCTGATCGACAAGGAGTTCCTGATGCCGATCGAGGACATCTTCTCGATCTCGGGGCGTGGCACGGTGGTGACGGGGCGGGTGGAGCGGGGGATCGTGAAGGTGGGCGACGAGGTGGAGATCGTGGGCATCCGTCCGACGGTAAAGACGATCGTCACCGGTGTGGAGATGTTCAAGAAGCTGCTCGACCAGGGCCAGGCGGGTGACAATATCGGGGTGCTGCTGCGGGGGACGAAGAAGGACGACGTGGAGCGCGGTCAGGTGCTGGCGAAGCCGGGCTCGATCAAGCCGCACACGAAGTTCAAGGGCGAGGTGTACGTGTTGACGAAGGAGGAGGGAGGGCGTCACACGCCGTTCTTCAATGGCTACCGTCCGCAGTTCTACTTCCGGACGACGGATGTGACGGGAGTGGCGAAGCTGCCGGAGGGCACGGAGATGGTGATGCCGGGTGACAACGTCAACCTGGAGGTGGAGCTGATCGCTCCGATCGCGATGGAGAAGGGTGTGCGTTTCGCCATCCGCGAGGGTGGCCGCACGGTCGGCGCCGGCACCGTCACCGACATCGTCGCGTAGATGTTTTTTTGAAGACACCGAGGGGCAGAGGTCATGGTCAACGAGAAGATCCGAATCCGCTTGAAAGCGTTCGACTACCGCATCCTGGACACGTCGACGCACGAGATCGTGGACACCGCGCGGCGCACCGGTGCCCGGGTGGTGGGGCCGATCCCTCTGCCCACCCACATTTCGCGGTACACCGTGAACCGCTCGCCGCACGTCGACAAGAAGTCGCGGGAGCAGTTCGAGATCCGCACCCACAAGCGGCTGCTCGACATCTTCGAGCCCACCAGCCAGACGGTCGACGCCCTGATGAAGCTGGAGCTTCCGGCGGGCGTGGACGTCGAGATCAAGGCGTTCGGAAAGTAAGGAGCTCGCGATGGACGGCATTTTGGGACGCAAGGTGGGGATGACACAGATCTTCGTCGAGGACGGGACGGCGATCCCGGTGACGGTGATCAAGGCCGGCCCTTGCCTGGTGGTACAGCGCAAGACGGCGAAGGCGGACGGCTACGAGGCGGTCCAGATCGGTCTCGTGGAGGAGCGCCCGGCGAAGGTGAGCAAGCCCGCGGCGGGGCACTTCAAGAAGGCCGGCGTGGCGCCGGTGCGGAAGGTGGAGGAGTTCGACCTGACGCCGGGCGAGGAGCTCAATGCCGGTGACGAGGTGAAGGCTTCCATCTTCCAGGAGAAGGAGTGGGTCGACGTCGTCGGTACCAGCAAGGGCAAAGGCTTTCAGGGCGTCATGAAGCGGCACCACTTCGGCGGCGGCAAGGCGACGCACGGCTCGATGTTCCACCGCGCGCCGGGCTCCATCGGCTCCTCCGCCTACCCTTCGCGAGTCATGAAGGGCATGCGGGCGGCCGGCCGGATGGGTGGCGAGCGGGTGACGACCAAGAACCTGCTGATCGTCAAGGTCGACGCCGAGCAGAACCTGATCTACGTGCGGGGCGCCGTGCCCGGCCCCAAGAGCGGCTACGTGGCGATCCGCAGGGCCAAGCGGGGATAAAACGGGGATAACGGGGTAAACCCTATGAAGATTGCAGTCAGGAACCTAGACAACAAGCAGGTGCGGGAGATCGAGCTGCCCGAGGAGGTCTTCGGGTACCCGTACAACCAGCACCTCATCCACGAAGCGGTCCAGGCCTACCTCGCGGGCTTGAGGCGTGGCACGCACGCGACCAAGACGCGCTCCGAGGTCTCCGGCTCGGGCCGCAAGCTGTGGCGGCAGAAGGGCACCGGACGGGCCCGCGTCAAGGACATCCGCAACCCGAAGTGGCGCGGCGGCGGCACGGTGCACGGTCCCGTCCCCCACAGCCATGCCAAGGACCTGTCGCGGCGCGAGAAGAAGAACGCGCTCAAGTCGGCGCTGTCGCGCAAGCTGGCCGACCAGTCGATCGTGGTGCTCGAGGACCTCGACCTGGCGAGCCACAAGACCCGCGATCTGGTGCAGCGTCTGGGGGGCCTGGGGGTCAGCGGCAAGACGCTGCTGATCGACAGCCTGGAGAATCACAATCTGGCGCTGGCGTCGCGCAACGCGCCGAAGCTCAAGACGGTGGACGCGCTGGCGGTGAACGTCTACGACGTCGTGGACCGTGCGGTGCTGGTGGTCAGCGAGAGCGCCCTCAACCGTCTGGTGGAGGTGCTGGCAAAATGAGAGTCCAGGAGATCATCCGCCGTCCGCTGATCACCGAGAAGTCGACGGAGCTGCGCGACGACAAGGGCGTCATCGCCTTCGAGGTGGCGCGCAACGCCAACAAGATCCAGGTCAAGCGTGCGGTCGAGGTCCAGTTCAAGGTCAAGGTCGCCGAGGTCCGCATCGCCAACGTTCACGGCAAGGTACGCCGGCAGGGCCGCTACGCCGGGCGCCGTCCCGATTGGAAGAAAGCCTACGTGCGGCTGGCCGCGGGCGAAAAGCCGATCGAGTTCTTCGAGGGGATGTAAGAGATGCCGACGAAGCAGAGGAAGCCGATCAATTCTTCGAGCCGGTTCCAGACGCACCTGACGTTCGAGGAGCTCACCCGGAAGAAGCCGGAGAAGGCGCTCACCAAGGGCAAGCACTCGAGCGGCGGGCGCAACAACAAGGGCCAGCTCACGTCGTGGTGGCGGGGCGGCGGCCACAAGAAGCGCTACCGCGTCATCGACTTCAAGCGCGACAAGCACGGTGTGCCGGCGAAGGTGGCGACGATCGAGTACGATCCCAACCGCTCGGCCCGCATCGCGCTGCTGCACTACGCCGACGGCGAGAAGCGCTACATCCTCTGGCCGGACGGCCTCAAGGTGGGCGCCGAGGTGGTGGCGGGGGAGAGCGTCGAGGTCAACGTCGGCAACGCCCTGCCCCTGAGGCGCATCCCCCTGGGCACGGTGATCCACAACATCGAGCTCAAGATCGGCAAGGGCGGCCAGATGGTGAGGAGCGCCGGCGGCGGGGCGCAGCTCATGGCGCGCGACGGCGCCTGGGCGCAGGTCAAGCTCCCCTCGGGCGAGGTGCGCAAGGTGCACGTCGAGTGCTACGCCACCGTGGGCCAGGTGGGCAACCTGGAGCATGAGAACGTGTCCATCGGCAAGGCCGGGCGCAACCGCTGGCTGGGCTGGAAACCGCACAACCGCGGCGTCACCATGAACCCGGTGGACCACCCGATGGGCGGCGGCGAGGGCAAGACCTCCGGCGGCCGCCATCCCACGACTCCCTGGGGCGTGCCGACCAAGGGTTACAAGACCCGCAACAACAAGCGCACGGACAGCCAGATCGTCCGCCGCCGGAACCAGAAGTAAGGAGCCAGGGCCATGTCGCGTTCACTGAAGAAGGGCTACTTCATCGACGATCACCTGCTCGCCAAGCTGACGGCGATGAACGACCGGGGCGACAAGCGGGTGATCAAGACCTGGTCGCGCCGCTCCACCGTCATTCCGGAGATGGTCGGGCACACGATCGCGGTGCACAACGGGACGAAGTTCATCCCGGTGTACGTCAGCGAGAACATGGTGGGCCACAAGCTCGGCGAGTTCGCCCAGACCCGCACCTTTCGCGGGCACAGCGGCAAGAAGGCCGAGAAAGGGGCCCGTCCCCGGTAGGGGTCGGGCGTTCGGGAGGAGTCGATCATGGAAGTGACAGCGCGACTTCGCTATGCCCCCGGCTCGGCGCAGAAGATGCGCCTGGTGGCCAACCTGATCCGGGGCAAGGCCGTGCAGGACGCGGTCAACCTGCTGACGGTGACCAACAAGGTGGCCGCCCGGCACGTGAAAAAGTGTTTGAAGTCGGCCATCGCCAACGCCGAGAACCGCGAGGATCACGTCGACGTGGACCGGCTGTACGTGAAAGAGATCTTCGTCGACGGCGGGCCGGTGGCGAAGCGGGTCCGTCCCGCACCGATGGGCCGGGCGTTCCGGATCCTGCGGCGGCAGAGCCACATCACGATCAAGCTGGATACCCGCAAGGGTGACGGCAAGAAGAAGTAGCGGAGAGGATACGAACGTGGGTCAGAAAACGCACCCGTATGGGTTCCGGCTCGTCTACAACAAGACCTGGCATTCGCGCTGGTACGGCGAAGCCAACTATGCCGCCACCCTGCACGAAGACCTGAAGCTCCGCCGCCAGTTGAAGGCTCGCCTCGGCCACGCCGGAGTGTCGGAGATCGACATCGAGCGGGCCGCCGACAAGCTGCGCGTCACGATCTACACCTCGCGCCCGGGCATCATCATCGGCCGCCGCGGCGCCGAGGTGGACAAGCTGCGGGACGACCTGCAGAAGGGGATGGGCCGCGAGGTGCACATCAACATCCAGGAGATCCAGCGGCCGGAGCTCGACGCGCAGCTCGTGTCGGAGTCCATCGCCGGCCAGCTCGAGCGCCGCGTTTCCTTCCGCCGGGCGATGAAGAAGGCCATGGAGTCCGCCTTCCGCTTCGGCGCCAAGGGGGTCAAGATCATGGTCGGCGGCCGCTTGGGCGGCGCTGAGATCGCCCGCTCCGAGTGGTACCAGGAGGGGCGGCTGCCGCTCCACACGCTGAAGGCGGACATCGACTATGGCGTCGCGGAGGCGCGGACGACCTACGGCGTCATCGGGGTCAAGGTCTGGGTCTACAAGGGTGATCTGCTGAAAGAAAAGGGTCGTCGCGCTACTGCCTAGACGGAGCCTGGACGGAGCCTGGACGGAGATATTGCTCATGTTAATGCCGAAGAAGGTCAAGTACAGGAAACAGCAGCGCGGCCGGCGCCGCGGGGTGTCGAAGGGCGGCAACTACATCGCCTTCGGCGATTTCGCTCTGCAAGCGCTGGAGGCCGGCTGGGTGACGGCGCGGCAGATCGAGGCGGCCCGTATCGCCATCTCCCGAAGCGTCAAGCGCGGCGGCAAGGTGTGGATCCGCGTCTTCCCCGACAAGCCGATCACCAAGAAGCCCCTCGAAACCCGCATGGGCAAGGGCAAGGGCCCCCCGGAGCAGTGGGTCGCCGTGGTGCGGCCGGCGCGCATCCTCTACGAGTTGGAGGGGGTGCCGCAGGACGTGGCGGAGGCCGCGATGCGCCTCGCCTCGCACAAGCTGCCCATCAAGACGCGCTTCATCAAGCGCGACGAAGAGCTGAGGTGAGACGATGAAGGCTTCACAGATGCGGGAACAGACGACGGAGGAGCTGCAGGACAAGGAGCGCGACCTCGCCGAGCAGCTCTTCGCCCTGCGCCTGCAGAAGGTCACCGGCCAGCTCGAGAAGCCGCACCGCGTCCGGCAGGTGCGCAAGGATCTGGCCCGGGTGCTGACCCTCCTGCGCGAGCGGCAATCGGACCCAGCGGGCCAAGGCAAGTAGGGAGCAGACGACATGGCGGACACGGCTGAGAAGGTTGAAACTGGACAGGACGCCACTGCGGCGGCAGCCCCCGAGCGGGGTCGCCGGCAGGCCAAGGTGGGCCGCGTGGTGAGCAACAAGATGGACAAGACGGTGGTCGTGGTGGTCGAGGAGTCGACGACGCACCGGCTCTACCACCGGTACATGAAGCAGACCAAGAAGTTCCACGCCCACGACGAGGAGAACCGGTGCAAGGTCGGCGACGAGGTGGAGATCGTCTCCAGCCGTCCGCTGTCCAAGACCAAGCGCTGGCGGGTCCGCGAGATCGTGAAGCGGGCCGAATAGAGCCCAGTAGAGGAAAACGGCGATGATCCAGATGGGAACCATTCTCGACGTGGCGGACAATTCGGGCGCCAAGAAGATCTCCTGCATCCACCTGCGGGGCGGCTCGGCGGGCCAGTACGGCCGGCTGGGCGACGTCATCACCGCTTCGGTGAAGGAGGCCGCGCCCGACGGCACGGTGAAGAAGGGACAGGTCGTCAAGGCAGTGATCGTGCGGACCGTGAAGGAGCAGCGGCGCAAGGACGGGAGCTACATCCGCTTCGACAACAACTCCGCGGTCCTGGTCAACGACGCCGGCGAGCCCATCGGCACCCGCGTTTTCGGTCCGGTGGCGCGCGAGCTGCGCGAGAAGCGGTTCATGAAGATCGTCTCCCTGGCGCCGGAGGTCATTTGAAATGAAGGTGAACGTCAAGAAGAACGACCAGGTGCTCGTCACCACGGGCAAGGACCGGGGAGCCCGCGGCCGGGTCCTGCGCGTCCTGGCCAGCGACGGCAAGGCCATCGTCGAGCGCGTGAACATGATCAAGCGGCACACCCGGCCGAATCCGAACAAGGGCATCCAGGGCGGCATCCTGGAGCGCGAGGCGCCGATCCAGATCTCGAACCTGAAGGTGATCTGCCCGGAGTGCGGCAAGCCCTCCCGGCTGGGTCGCAAGCGGCTCGACGACGGCAAGGGCGTGCGGGTGTGCAAGAACTGTGGCGCCACCTTCGGCTAACGAGGCAAAGTCTACTATGGCGCAAAAAACGGCAAAGAACAAAGACACCAAGGGCGGTAAGGGCAAGGCGGCTGCGGCTCCGTCCGGGCCGGCACGGCCGACCCCCGACGACTACGTGCCGCGCTTGAAGCAGCGGTACAACGAAGAGGTCGTACCGAAGCTGAAGAAGGAGTTCGGCATCGACAACGTCATGGCGGTGCCGCGCGTCGAGCGCATCTCCCTGAACATGGGGATGGGCGAGGCGATCCAGAACGTCAAGATCCTGGACGACGCGGTGGAGGAGCTGGCGGCGGTGGCCGGCCAGAAGCCGACCATCACTCGCGCTCAGAAGTCCATCGCGGCCTTCAAGCTGCGCGAAGGCATGCCGATCGGCTGCCGGGTGACGCTGAGAGGGGACCGCATGTGGGAGTTCCTGGACCGGCTGATCGCCATCGCGCTCCCCCGCGTCCGTGACTTCCGCGGCGTGCCGAGCAAGAGCTTCGACGGCCGCGGCAACTATACGCTGGGCATTCGCGACCACCTGATCTTCCCCGAGGTGGACTACAACAAGGTGGAGAAGCCCAAGGGGATGAACATCACCATCGTGACCACGGCCGGCAACGACGAGCGCGCACTCTACCTGTTGCGCGAGCTCGGCATGCCGTTCACGCGCTAGGAGGCTTGCGTGGCGACCACTGGGAAGATCGCAAAAGAGAGAAAGAAGCTGAAGTTCGAGGGGCGGCATCGCAATCGCTGCAAACTCTGCGGACGGCCGCGAGGCTATTACCGCAAGTTCGGCCTCTGCCGCATTCATCTGCGGAACCTGGCGTTGCAAGGGTATCTGCCGGGTGTCATCAAGGCGAGCTGGTAGGCGAGGAGACGAGAACAATGAGCATGACCGACCCGATCGCGGACCTGTTGACCCGGATCCGCAACGCGCAGATCGCCAAGCACGACCGGCTCGACATCCCGGTGTCGAAGCTGAAAGTGGAGATCGCGAAGCTCCTCAAGGACGAGGGCTTTATCAAGAATTTCCGGGAGATCGCGGCGGAGCCTCAGGGCACGTTGCGCATCTTCCTGCGTTACAGCGCCGAGGGCGTACCGGCCATCTCTTACCTGCAGCGGGTGAGCAAGCCGGGCCGGCGGGTCTACCGCAAGGCGGACGAGATCCAGCCGGTGCGCAACGGCCTCGGCATCGGGATCGTCTCGACGTCGCAGGGGCTGCTGACCGACGCCCAGGCGCGCGAGCGCCGGGTCGGCGGCGAGCTGCTGTGCCAGATCTGGTAAGAGCGCTGGTAGGACGCTGGTAGGAGATAAACACTATGTCGCGAATTGGTAGAATGCCCATTCCCATCCCGCAGGGGACCAAGGTGGAGGTCCGGGACGGGGTGTTCATGGCCGAGGGCCCGAAGGGCCGGGTCGAGCAGTCGCTCTTTCCCGGCTTCCCCGTCGAGGTACAGGACGGCGTGGTCAACGTCACCCGGCCCGGGGACAGCGGGCCCGACCGCTCCCGCCACGGCCTGCTGCGGGCGCTGCTCGCCAACGCCGTGCAGGGTGCCGCGGGCGGCTTTTCGAAGCAGCTCGACATCGTCGGCGTGGGCTACCGCGCCGAGGTGAAGGGCAGTCACGTGCAGTTCGCCCTCGGCTACTCGCACCCGGTGTTGTACGACATCCCCGAGGGGATCAAGATCGAGATCGACAAGAGCAACCGGGTGACCGTCTCGGGCGCCGACCGTCAGAAGGTGGGGCAGGTGGCGGCCGAGATCCGCGGCCTGCGCCGGCCCGACCCATACAAGGGCAAGGGCATCAAGTACACCAACGAGGTCCTGCGCCGCAAGGTCGGCAAGGCCGGCGGCAAGTAATCCAGGCAAGGGGACCGGACATGAGCGATTCCGTTACCAAGCGAATGAAGGCGAAGCGGCAGCGCCGCGAGCGCGCTCACCTGCGGCTGCGCAAGCGGGTGCGGGGCAGCGCCGAACGGCCGCGCCTGTCGGTCTACAAGAGCCTGCGCTTCATCTATGCGCAGCTCATCGACGACGACAAGGGGGTCACGGTGGCCCAGGCGAGCTCCTCCGATGCGGCGGTCCGCGAGCAGGTCGGCGGCTCGACCAGCAGCAAGGCGGCGGCGAAGCTGGTGGGCGAGCTGGTAGCGGCCCGCGCCAGGGAGAAGGGGGTCGAGAAGGTGGTTTTCGACCGCGGCGGCTACGTGTATCACGGCCGCGTCCAGGCGCTGGCCGAAGGGGCCCGCGACAAAGGTCTTCAGTTCTAAGAGGTTTGCAGTTCTAGTCATCAGCGAAGGAGACGAGCTTGGCCAGGGACTTCGAGCGCGAGAGCGAATTTTTCGAACAGGTCGTCCACATTAACCGCGTGACCAAGGTGGTGAAGGGAGGTAAGAACTTCTCCTTCTCCGCGCTGGTGGTGATCGGGGACGGCAACGGCCGCGTGGGCTATGGCGCCGGCAAGGCGAAGGAGGTGCCGGTCGCCATCCGCAAGGGGATCGAGATCGCCAAGCGGAACATGGTCCAGGTGCCGGTCAAGGGGACGTCGATCCCGCACGAGGTGCTGGGCACGTTCGGCGCCGGCCGGGTGCTCCTGAAGCCGGCCTCGGAGGGCACCGGCGTGATCGCCGGCGGCCCCGTCCGCGCGGTGGTGGAGACCGCGGGCATCCAGGACATCCTCACCAAGTCCCTGGGCTCGACCAACCCGCACAACGTGGTGAAGGCGACCTTCGCCGCGCTGCTCAGCCTGCGCAGCGAGGCCGAGGTGATGGCGTCGCGGGGTCTCGGCGATCGCGCTGACCGCGGCGATCGCGGCGATCGCAAGCCGGCGGCAGCGCCTGCTGTGGTCGCGGCGCCGGCGACACCGCCGCCGGCCCCGGAGCCCGGCGCCTAATCGTAGGGGATATGCAATGGCGAACACACAAGACAGGACTCTCAAGATCCGCCAGGTGAGGAGCGGCATCGCCACCAAGAAGGGGCATCGCGAGGTGCTCCGCAGCCTCGGGCTGCGCCGCATCGGCCACGTGGTCGAGCGCCCGGACACTCCGGCGGTGCGCGGCATGGTGAAGAAGATCGAGTACCTCCTGGAGGTCGAGGAATCATGAAGCTGCACGAGCTGTCCCCGGCCAAGGGGAGCAAACATTCCAAGAAGCGGGTGGGGCGCGGCCCCGGCTCGGGGCTGGGGAAGACCTCCGGCCGCGGCGAGAAGGGGCAGAAGTCCCGCACCGGCTACAGCGGCCGGCCCGGCTTCGAAGGCGGCCAGATGCCGCTCATCCGGCGGGTGCCGAAGCGCGGCTTCACCAACATCTGGAAGACCGAGTACGCGGTGGTCAACCTGTCGCAACTCGCCGAGCTGGAGGGCGAGGTGACTCCCGAGGTGCTGGTCGAGCGCGGGCTGGTCCGTTCCGGCAAGAAGGTCAAGGTGCTCGGCGACGGCGAGATCGGCAGGGCGCTGACCGTCATCGCCAACAAGTTCAGCAAGTCGGCCCGCGAGAAGATCGAAGCCGCGGGCGGCCGCTGTGAGGAGCTGCAGGCGTGATCGAAAGCTTTCGCAACATCTTCGCGATCCCGGACCTGCGCAAGCGGGTCCTCTTCACGTTCGCGTTGCTGGGCGTCTACCGGATCGGCTGTCACATCCCCAGCCCGGGGGTCGATCCGGTGGCGCTGCTCGAGTACATGAAGGCGGCGCAGACGGGGTTCCTCGGATTCGTCAACACCTTCACCGGCGGCAGCCTGCAGAAGATCGCGGTGTTCGCGCTGGGCATCATGCCCTACATCACCGCGTCTATCATCCTGCAGCTCCTGACGGTGGTGTGGCCCTACCTGGAGAAGCTCTCCAAGGAGGGTGAGCTGGGCCGGCGCAAGATCACCCAGTACACCCGCTACGGCACGGTGCTGATCTCCATCATCCAGGGCACCGGCATCGCCCTCTGGCTGGAGCGGACGCCAGCGCCGGGCGGCGCGCACCTGGTGCCCGATCCGGGCTGGGGCTTCCGTTTCCTCACCGTCCTCACGCTGACCACCGGCACGGCGTTCATCATGTGGCTGGGCGAGCAGATCAGCGAGCGTGGCATCGGCAACGGCATCTCGCTCATCATCTTCGCCGGCATCGTGGTGGGCCTCGTCCCGGCCGTCTTCAACACCGTCGACAGCGTGCAGAAGGGGAATCTCAACGTCATCGCCCTGGTGCCGCTGCTGGTGTTCATGGTCCTGGTGGTGGCCTTCATCGTCTACATGGAGCGAGCGCAGCGCCGCATCCCGGTGCAATACGCCAAGCGCGTCGTGGGCCGCAAGGTCTACGGCGGTCAGAGCACCTACCTGCCGCTGCGGGTCAACACCGGCGGCGTCATCCCGGTGATCTTCGCCAGCTCCGTGGTGACGGTGCCGACCGTGATCTCGGGTTTCATCCAGAACGAGGGCGTGCAGCGGGTGGCGAGCTACGTGGCCTACGGCCAGCCGATCTATTACCTGCTCCAGGTCATCACCATCGTCTTCTTCTCGTACTTCTACGTGTCGATCATCTTCAACCCCACCGACCTGGCGGAGAACATGCGGAAGTACGGCGGGTTCATCCCCGGCATCCGTCCCGGCAAGCGGACGTCGGAGTACATCGACCGCATCCTGACCCGGCTGACGCTGGTGGGGGCGCTCTACCTGGCGGCGGTGACGGTGCTGCCGGAGTTCCTGCTCACCGGTGTCCACGTCTCGGGCCTGCCGGTCATCGGACCGCAGATCGCCGGCTACTTCCCGCGGTGGTTCACCGAAGGGATGGGTATCCAGTTCTACTTCGGCGGCACCTCGCTGCTGATCGTGGTGGGTGTCGCCATGGATACGATCCAGCAGGTCGAGAGCCAGCTCGTGATGCGCAACTACGAAGGCTTCATGAAGCGAGGCCGGATCCGTGGGCGACGGGGCTGATGGGCCGGACGGCGCCCGGGTGATCCTGCTGGGACCTCCGGGTGCGGGCAAGGGGACACAGGCCGAGGTGTTGTGCCGGCGTCTGGGCGTTTGCGCCATCTCCACCGGCGAGATGCTGCGGGAGGCGGTGGCGGCGGGGAGCGAGCTCGGGGTGCGGGTGCGGGAGATCATGGCTTCCGGGGAACTGGTCGACGACGCCACGATGGCCGAGGTGGTCCGCGACCGGCTGGCCAGGCAGGATGCCCGCAACGGCTTCCTGCTCGACGGCTACCCGCGGACCCTCCCCCAGGCCGAGACGCTGGCGGGAATTCTTCGCGACGCCGGATTGTCTCTGGATGCGGTGCTCCTCGTCGAGGTGCCCGAGGACGAGCTGGTGCGGCGGACGCTGTCACGGGGGCGGGCCGACGACAAGGAAGGGGTGGTCCGGGAACGGCTGCGGGTGTACCGGGAAAAAACCGCGCCTCTCATCGGTTACTATAGGGAGCGTGGTCTCCTCCATGAGATCGACGGCAACCGTCCGGTCGAGGAGGTGACGGCGCAGGTGCTCGATCTCTTCAGGGCTGGTGGGATCCACTGATGGCGGTGATCCTCAAGACCCCCGGTGAGATCGAGCTGATGGACCGGGCGAATCGCATCGTCCATCAGGTGCTGGACGAGGTGGGGGCCATGATCGCTCCCGGGGTCACCTCGCGGGAGCTGGACCGTCTCGCCGAGCGCGTCATCCGCGGTGCTGGTGGAGTCCCGGCGTTCCTGAACTACCGGGGCTATCCGGCGACGTTGTGCATCTCGGTCAACGACGTCATCGTGCACGGGATCCCCTGCGACGTCCCGCTCCGTGAGGGGGAGATCGTAGGGATCGATTGCGGCGTCTTCTACAAGGGGTACTGTGGGGACGCGGCCCGCACCTTCGCCGTCGGCGAGGTCGGGCCGGATGCGAAGCGGCTGCTCCAGGTGACGGAGGAGGCGCTTCGCCTCGCCGTCGCGCAGGTGCGGCCCGGGGCGAGGTTGCAGGACATCGGCTGGACGGTGCAGCGACACGCCGAGAGCCATGGCTTCTCGGTGGTGCGGGAGTTCACGGGGCACGGCGTCGGCACCTCGTTGCACGAGGACCCGCAGGTGCCCAACTTCGGCTCTCCTGGCAAGGGCAAGAAGCTCCAGCCGGGGATGGTGCTGGCGATCGAGCCGATGATCAACGCCGGCAAGTGCGGCGTGAAGATGGACGCCGACGGCTGGACGGCGCGAACCGAGGACGGCTCGCTGTCCGCCCATTTCGAGTATTCGGTGGCGGTCGTCCCAACGGGTGCCCGGGTGCTGGGAACGGACCGGACGATTTAAGACTGGAGAGGAAGGACGTTTGTCCAAGAAAGAAGAGGCGATCGAAGTCGAGGCGGTGGTGGTGGAGCCGCTCCCCAACGCGATGTTCCGCGTCGAGGTGGAGCTCAACGAGAACAAGCACCAGGTCCTGGCACACATCTCGGGTAAGATGCGCAAGCATTTCATCCGCATCCTGCCCGGCGACCGGGTGCTGGTCGAGCTGTCGCCGTACGACCTCAACCGGGGCCGGATCGTCTACCGTCTGAAGTAGGCGGCTGGACGGTCGGACGTTCGGAAAGCGGAAAGGAAGTCGGACATGAAAGTACGTTCGTCGGTCAAGCGGATCTGTCCGAAGTGCAAGGTCGTCCGTCGCAAGGGCGTCGTGCGAGTGATCTGCGAGAACCCGAAACACAAGCAGCGTCAGGGATAGGGAGTCGCTATGGCACGTATCGCAGGAGTCGACCTGCCGCAGAACAAACAGGTCTGGATCGGGCTCACCTACATCTACGGGATCGGCCGCTCGCGTTCGCGGGACATCCTGGCGAAGGCCGAGGTGCCGGACGTCACGAAGGTCAAGGACCTGACCGAGGACGAGGCGCGGCGGATCCGCAAGGTCATCACGGACGAGGGGCGGGTGGAGGGCGACCTGCGCAAGGAGGTCAGCCAGAACATCAAGCGGCTGATGGAGATCGGCTGCTATCGCGGCGTCCGCCACAGGAAGGGGCTGCCGGTGCGTGGCCAGCGGACCCAGACCAACTCTCGCACCCGCAAGGGGCCGCGTCGCGGTGCCGTGGCGGGCAAGAAGAAGGCGACCAAGAAGTAAATCAGGGGAGCTTCAGATGGCCAAAGCGGAAGGCAAGAAGGACCGCAAGGGCGCCAAGAAGAAAGAGAAGCGCACGGTGCCTCACGGCATCGCGCACATCCAGGCGACCTTCAACAACACGATTGTTTCCATCTCCGATCCGGAGGGCAACCTCCTGAGCTGGTCGTCGGCCGGCCGGATCGGCTTCAAGGGCTCGCGCAAGGGCACGCCCTTCGCGGCCCAGGTGGCGGCGCAGAACGCGGGCAACAACGCCAAGGACACCGGCGTGCGCTCGGTGGACGTCATGGTCAAGGGACCGGGAGCGGGCCGCGAGTCGGCGATCCGCGCCCTGCAGGCGGCGGGCATCGAGGTGAAGTCCATCAAGGACGTCACGCCCATCCCGCACAAC
Organism: Thermoanaerobaculum sp.; assembly: GCA_021154885.1. GTDB lineage: Bacteria > Acidobacteriota > Thermoanaerobaculia > Multivoradales > UBA5704 > DATARR01. The sequence goes on along the minus strand of JAJKHS010000157.1, from coordinate 216 downwards.
GGCTGCCGGCCGCGCAAGAGAAGAAGAGTCTAAGCCGAAGGGCGAACCTTCGCCCTTCATCGTCTTCCCAAGTTGAAGTCCCCGTAGCCTCGGGGAGAGGACGTCAAGGAGAGATCCAGTGGCAAGATATACCGGACCCGTCTGCCGGCTGTGCCGGCGCGAACGGATGAAGCTGTTCCTCAAGGGAGACCGCTGTTTCAAGGAGAAGTGCGCCGT
>JAJKHS010000156.1 GCA_021154885.1 Thermoanaerobaculum sp. | reverse complement strand
TCCCGGGGTACCCAGGATCTCCGCCGCCAGAGCAAGGATCTCCAGGTTGCCGAGGTCGCCATGGCACAGGGAGTGCCCCTTGCCGAAGCCGCCGGCCAAGGTGGCGCCGACGGCGGTCGCGAGGTCCTCCCGCATCCCGGCGTCGTCCAGGAAGCGCAGGCTGTCCAGGCGCCCGAGGGCGATTCCCGGCGCGCCGTGGCACCAGGCGCACATCGAATGCTCCTCGGTCGGCGCGCCGAGGCGCAGGTCGGGCCAGCCGGTGCTCGGGGAGTACAGGGAACGTTCGTACTCCAGAGCCTCCCGAGCCGCTTGGTGAAACCGCTCGTCGCCCGTCGCCGCGGCCAGTTGGAGGAGGGCCCAGGAGATCCCCGCCGCACCGTGGGAGAAGCCGGCCAGGGGAACCACCCCGGCCAGATCGAGTATCCAGCCCCAACCGCGCTCCATGCGGCGCGCGCGCGAGAGGAGGCGCTCGCCGCAGCGTACGGCGAGAGCCAGGGCCGGACCGGACGGCCGCCGGGTATGGAGGCCGAGGAGGGTGACGAGGCAGCCGGCGGCGCCGCCGACGATGTCGGAGTACTCGTCGGCGTCGATCTCCGGGCCCAGGGTGGAGGCGATCTGCTCGGCCGCGTCGAGCAGGGACTCGTCCCGCCAGAGAGCGCCCAAGTGGGTGAAGGCGTAGAGGATGCCTCCCCAGCCGGCGAAGCCGCCGACCGCGGTCACCAACCGGCGGTTGTGAGCGACCTGGCCTCGCAGGGTGACGGTGGCGGCGCGGGCGAGGCGGGTGAAACGGGCATCGCCGGAGACGGCGCCCAGGTGGGCCAGAAAGAGCGCGATCCCGGACATGCCCAGGTAGAGGTCGGGACCCGCTGGCGCCAGCGCGCAGGGGCTCGGGCCGTTCTGAAACGTCTGCACGAACCAGAAAGCGGCCTCGGCGCGGTGGAAGGCGAGCGCCTCGATGCGCAATCCCGCCTCGATCGCCGCGCTCACGAGCTTGTCGCGCGAGGGGGCTTCCGCGGCCTCGCAGAGGACATGACGGTCCGGGAGAGTCGGGCGGCCGCTCATCGCCTGGAGGGAATTGGTGACGATCCAGGCCTGGCGCGCGATCTCGGCTTCGTCGAGGCCGCGGAGGCGCTCGTGGACGCGATCGAGGGAGGTGGCAGAGAGGAACCCGGCGATCCGCTCGCCGTCGCTCGTCCACACGTCCCTGGAGGCCGGCGAGGTGGTGAACATGGGGATGTCGCCATGCTCCAGATCGCGGTGCTCGGTGGCGACCAGCCGCTCCAAGGCGGGGGTCTCCGGCACCGCCGACCACAGGAGGTCGAGATGGCGGTCGCGATCCACGGCATCACCCAGGACGTAGGGGTGCTGCCCCTCGAAGGCCAGGTTGCCATAGGCGAGGGTCTTGCGCACCAGGAACCGCACCGGTGCCGCGGCGAAGGCGGCCAGGGGGCCGGAAGCGGAGAGGAGCTCGTCGCGGTGGGTGGCGAGGAGGCGGGCCATGCGCCAGAACCCCTCGACGATCTCCCCGCTGTAGGCACCGAGGTCGACCCTGGCGCCCTGGAGAGTCGGGAGGTGGTCGCCGTCCAGGGGAATGGCGAGGGCCTCGCGGGAGAAACGCATCCGGTCCGTCCCCTTGCCCTCGACTCGCAGTATCGGCCGGGGCAGGACCTGTCCGTCCACCGCGGCCAGGCCGGAAAAATCGATGCCCGCCTGACCCGGCAGCGCCCCCCAATCCGCCGACGGCAGCAATCCAATACGCAGCACGGTGTCGGGGAGGGCGGGGTCCTCTTCCGTGCGCCCCAGGGTCTCGTCCAGGGGGTGCAGCAGCGCCTCCAGGTCCACCAGGACCGGATGCTCCCCCACCGCGATCAGGTTCTCGTGGTGCATGTCGATGGCCGACAGGGCATAGAGGAGGGCGAGATAGCCGCCCTGGCGCAGATAGAAGCGCTCGACCTCCTCGGCGCTCGCACAGGGAGTCGCCGCCACGCGTTCGGCCCAGCCGTGCCCGCCGGCGTCCAGGACCGGCAGGCGGCGAAAGGCCGGGACGAATCCACGGGCGCCGGTCCACTCCAGGAGATCCTGGAAAGCCGCGTCGACCTTCATCGACCGTGGCTTGTAGGCGAGCCCGAGCCCGGAATCGAAGGCGAGGAGCGCCACCGACCTCCCCCCGCGATGGGAGTCACCCTGGCCGGTGCGGAGCTCGGTCAGGATGCCCAGGTCGCGACCGGGCGAGAAGGCTGCGCGGAGCTCTTCCGCGTCGGCGGCCAGGTGGCCGAGGATCTCCAGGCTGTAGCCCACCCATCGCGTGGTGGTCTCGACGACCTGGCGCGCGAGCACCGGGTACTGGCGCAGCAGCCTGAGGGCGACCGCCGGGTCGCGCAGCGAATCGACGAAGCTCTGGAACCGTTCTTCCGGGGTCGCCCCGGTCAACTGCCCGGCATGGCCCGCCAGGTGGAGCTCCAGGGCCATGGTGCGAGTGAGGAGGTTCAGGAGCGGCCACGGCGGATTGCGCGCCAGCAGACCGCCAGCGGTCGCCGGATCGAAAGGCGGCGAGGGAAAGCGTTCCGCCAGCTCGCGAAGGCCGGCGGTCAGGTCGGAGTAAGCCGCATCGAGGAGCGGGCGGATCACTTCGAGGAGGCCCGCCTGAGGGCTGCCGTCGAGGAGCTCGGGAGAGAGGGGGAACCGAGCGGCCGGCGGAGTCGTCCAGGCGCGCTCCAGTTGGACGAGCCACACCGGGCGCTCCTCCACCCGGGCGGCGATGGCCCCCTGCGGCTCGCCGAGGAGGTGAAGGAGGTCGTCCACCCCGATCCCTTCCTGTGCGAGGCGGCGCTGGAAAAAACCGTCCTGTCCGAAGGGGTTCTGCGCCTGCCACCGGGCGAGGCGGCGCGCGGCGCGTTCGGCGTCCTCCGGCGGCGCACGCACGCCGGCGGCCCGCCAACCGGCTGCCCGTTCGCTCAGGGTGAGCGCCCTGGACCAGCCGGCGAGAGAGAAACGGTCGAGCTCGGTCAAAAGCAATCTCCTTAAGATCTCCTCATGCCCATATTACAGATGGTGCGACTCATGGACCCGGCCGTGACAGGCCCCGCGATCCGCCGCGGGCACCTGCCGCCGGGCGGCGGCAGGCCGTGCTCCTCGCGGAGCTGCCATGCCCGGGAGGCAGGGGTGCGCCGTTTCGCGGCTCTCTTCCCAGGAGAGCGGGCGTCTGGAAGGGCGGTATGATGCTTGCTCCACCCGTCGCCGTCCTTGAATCGAAACTACTCTTCAGGAGGGTAAGGCCATCGGAGGTCGTCCACCCCGATCCCCTCCTGCGCGGCCGCGAAGTCAGGGCTTGGCCGCGGCCTGCTGCGCCGCGATCCCCCGCAATCGGTTGCGGACCGCCTCGAGGCGAGCCTCGGCTCCCGGAACGGACATGACCACCTGCTCGGTATGCTTCAGAAAATTTGGCTGATTGAGGAGCTGGCGCAGCTCGCCCAGGTGGGGCTGCACCTTGGAGAAGGCCCCGAAGATCTCCCCATTGGCATCGAGGAACATCTCGCGGTCGATGGCCCCGTGATTGACCAGGGAGCACGCCATGTCCCAATAGCCGCTCACCATGCGGAGCATGCGGTTCTGGTCTGGAGACAGGGCGAGGATCTCAGCCCCGGAGCTCGGATGGAATTCGCGGACGAACCAGGCGCGCGCCTCGCGCAGGACGGGCTCACGCCGAAGCTCGAAGATCTTGAGGATCAGTTGGGCGCTCTCATAAGGGGTGCTCATGGGGGGGGAGTCTATCGCAGGCCGCCGGAGCGTCAAGACCGGCGAGCATGGCGGGCGGGGAGCAGCAGCCATGTGCCCCGAAGGGGCTCAGGCATGTAGCCGGGGGCAGAGCGAAGCGGCGCCCCCGGAATGGGCAACACCCCGGTTTTCAAGCCCCGACAGGGGCGGCGGCAGTTTCCTCGCCGGCTCGCCTGAAAGCTGCCGCCGCCCCTTCGGGACTTGAGGGAGACTCTGGGATCATTCCCCGGGGTCGCCGCGCCTTCGGCGCTCTGACCCCGGGCTACATGCCTGGGCCCCTTCGGGGCGCTTTAATGCAACGATTGAGCCTATACTCCTCCAGACCGACATCCTGGAAGAGGAGAACCGATGAGAACCCGTCGCAGCTCGAACGTCCCTGCATATCCCTCGCTCCCACGGCTCGCCGCGAGGCTGCTCTTCTGTTCGCTGCTCCTGGCCGCGCTCCTGCCGTCCAGCGCCCAGGCGGACCCGGGCGGGCTGCGGTGCTCGGACGTTTCGTTTCCCGTCACCCTCTCCCCCGGCGACGCCACGGTCTACAACGTGTTCGGCGTGCTCTGCTCCCGCGGCAGCATCCACGACAAGACGATCCAGATTGCGCTCCACGGCGCGACCTACAGCCATCTCTACTGGGATTGGCCCTATCAGTCCGCGTTCTACTCGTACATGCGCTACGCCACGACGGCGGGCTACGCGGTCCTCAACCTCGATCGGATCGGCATCGGGCGCAGCGATCATCCGCCGGCGGACGCGGTCACCATCGAGTCCAATGCCCACGTGGTCCACCAGATCGTGCAGGCCCTGCGCGAGGGCGACCGGGTCGTGCCCGGCTTCGGCCGCATCCGCGCCGAGCGGGTGGCTCTCGTGGGCCACTCTCTGGGGTCGCTGGTGGCGATCTTCGAAGCGGCCACCTATGGCGACGTGGACGGCGTGGCCCTGACCGGCATCTCGCACACGGTGACCGCGCACCTGGGCGACGTGAGCTTCTATCCGGCGAACCTCGATCCGCGTTTCGCGGGGCGGAGCATCCCGGACGGCTATTTCACCACCACCCCGGGAACCCGCGGCGTCTTCTACCATGCGCCGTTCTTCGATCCCCACGTCCTGGCGGTCGACGAACAGAACAAGGAGACCGTCACCCTCGCCGAGCTCAACACGGCGGTCCCCGCTCTCTCCCTGACGAGCGCGATCCACGTGCCGGTGCTCTTGGCGGTGGGCGATTTCGATCTGGCTTTCTGCAACGAGCCGTCCTGCACGGCCTCGGGCTCCCTCGCCGCCGAGGCGGGCTTCTTCGCGCCGGACGCGTGCCTGGAGACGCGGATCATCCCGCTGTCCGGGCACGACTTGAACCTGCACTTCCAGGCCCCGCTCACGTTCTTCACCCTCCTCGACTGGATGGACCGGCGGGTGGGCCGCAATCCGAACGTGCCACCGCCGTCCCCCTGCCGGCCGTAGAGGGAAAAGTCGACGGGATGCAATTTCCAGCCGCCGTCCTTCACTCCTGAGATGAAGCCGCCGACGAAGGCCGCTTCCAAAGGCGCCACAGGCGAGAAGGAGAGTCGGTATGGAAATCTATCTCGGTCGTTCTCTGGAGACGTTCGGCTCGAAGCTGGAGACGGATGCGGTCCTGGCGAAGCAGTTCCAGGAGAATCCTCTCGAAGCGCTGCGCAGCGAGGGGATTCCCGTCGCGCAATATTATGCGCTCGACCACAACGCAGTCGCCCAGGCCGCGTCCGGCACGGAGCTGGCGACTCATGCCGACGACGACGCGGTGGCCGCGGTGCATCCGCCGTCGGAATTCGTCTCCGGCTTCTTGGGGGCCTATTTCTACGTCACCTCGGAAGAGGCCAGGGCACTCACCGTCAGCCGCGCCCTCCAGCTCATCCGCGAGGCTTACGACCGTCTGAGCCCCGAGCAGAAGGAGTGGATCGGTCCCAAGCTGCACGGTCTCGAGATCGGCATGGTGGCCGGCATCCTGGTCTGGGTTACCGTAGGGCAGACCTGCGGCGCGCAGCGCGTCATGACCTTCAGCGCCTGGCCGCGGCAGAACTTTGTTTGGACCCTGCCGGTCTGCGCCTGAGCACGCCCCCAAAGTCTCAAGGTCCCGGACAGATCTCAGAGCCCCCGGACGACGCCCCGTCGTCTGGGGGAGGGCGCCTCGGGTATGATCCTCCCGCCGGAGCCGTCGAGCGGCCGCCTCCGGTCCCCTGGTCGAACTGAAATCTGGAGGAGATCTGCGATGCCCGAGACCATCCTGGTGGAACGCGAGGGCCGCGTTGCCATCCTGACCATCAACCGGCCGGACAAGCTGAACGCCCTGAACCAGCAGGTGCGCGACGAGATGCTGGAGATCCTGGCCGGCATCGAGCACGACGATTCCGTGGGCGTGGTGGTGATCACCGGCGCCGGCGAGAAGTCGTTCATCGCCGGGGCGGACATCGGCGAGTTCGCCGGCCGCACTCCCTTCGACCAGCGCCACGCCATGCGCAGCCCGCGGGTCTTCGACATCATGGCGAGCTTCCCCAAGCCCGTGATCGCCATGATCAACGGCTTCTGCCTGGGCGGCGGCTGCGAGCTGGCCATGTCGTGTGACATCCGCATCGCCTCCGAGAAGGCCCGCTTCGGCCAGCCGGAGATCAACCTCGGCATCATCCCGGGTGGCGGCGGCACCCAGCGCCTCCCGCGCCTCGTGGGCACCGGCCATGCCATGCGGCTGATCCTCACCGGCGACATGATCCAGGCCGCCGAGGCCAAGGAGATCGGCCTGGTGGAGATCGTCGTCCCGGCCGAGGAGCTGCGGGCGAAGACGCTGGAGCTGGCGAACAAAATCGCCTCCAAGAGCCCGCTCACCCTCAAAATTGCCAAGGAGGCGCTGCGGGCCAGCGAGCGGCTGCCGATCGAGGACGGCATCACCTACGAGCGCGACCTTTTCTGCCTCTGCTTCTCCTCCGCCGACAAGGAGGAGGGCGTCAAGGCGTTCCTGGAGAAGCGGCCGGCCGAATGGAAAGGCCGATGAGGAGGATGAGGAGATGACTACGATGACCGCAACGGCCGCGACGACCGCTCCCCACGAGGACCTGCTGGCGCTGCGCTCCGAGTTCCCCATCCTGGAGCACACGACCTACCTGATCAACAACTCGCTCGGGGCGATGCCACGAGGCGTCCACGATGAGATGGAGACGTATGTCCGCGAGTGGGAGACGCGGGGGGTGCGCGCCTGGAGCGAGGGGTGGTGGGAGATGTCGGCCGTCACCGGCGACCTGCTGTGCCCGCTCCTGGGGGTGAAGCCCGGCGCCGTCTCCATGCACCAGAACGTCGCCGTGGCGGCGGCCCTCTTCCTGTCGGCGATCGATTATCCGGCGCAGCGCAACCGCATCGTCTACACCGAGCTGAACTTCCCCAACGTCATGTACCTGATGGAAGGGGAGGCAAGGAAGGGGGCGGAGATCGTGACCGTCCCCTCCGACGACGGCATCGGCGTCCCCACCGAGCGGCTGCTGGCGGCCATCGACGAGCGGACGCGCCTGGTGCCCATCTCCCATACCCTGTTCCGCAGCGCCTTCGTGCAGGACGCCGAGGCCATCGCCCGCCGCTGCCGCGAGGTCGGGGCCCTCCTGCTGCTGGACGTATATCAGTCGATCGGGGCGGTGCCGCTGGAGCTTGAGGCCTGGGGGGTGCATGCGGCCATGGGCGGCTCGGTCAAGTGGCTGTGCGGCGGCCCGGGCGCCGGCTTCCTCTGGGTGAATCCGGAGATCGCGGAAAGTCTCCAGCCCTCCTTCACCGGCTGGCAGGCGGACGATGAGCCCTTCGCCTTCCGGCCGGGACCGATCCACCTCCGCCCCGAGCCGGCCTGGCGGTTCCTCACCGGCACGCCGAACGTCCCCGCCCTCTACTCCTGCCGGGCGGGCTACAGGATCGTAGCCGGCGTGGGATCGAAAAAGATCCGCGAGCGCTCCCTCGCCCTCACCCAGCACCTGATGGACGCCGCGACGGAAGCCGGCTTCGAGGTGCGTACCCCGCGCGACCCGCAGCACCGGGGAGGCACCGTCTCCGTCTGGCACCCCGAAGCGGAGAGGCTCTGCCACGAGCTCATCGACCGCCAAGTCATGTGCGACTACAGGCCGCGGGCGGGGATACGACTTTCGCCCCACTTCTACAACACGGAGGCGGAACTGGATCACGCGGTGGCGGTGTTGAAGGAGTTGGCGGGGGGGTAGAAAGCCAGGAGGCCCATCATGCCTACGATCGCCGAGTTGCTGTTGGCCGAGCTTGAGCGGGAAGCGATCGGGACGCGCCGTATGCTGGAGCGCGTTCCGGAAGGTAAAGACGACTGGAAGCCGCACCCGAAGTCGATGCCCCTCGGATACCTGGCGGCGCTCGTCGCCACCATGCCGGGCTGGGTCGCGGCGATGATCAATCAGGACGAGCTCGACGTCACCGCCGCCGGAGAGCATCAGACACGAAGCGCGAGCACAAATCGCGAGCTCCTGCAGAAATTCGACAAGGCCCTGGATCAGGCACGGGCGGCCCTCTCCGCCACCACCGACGAGCATCTGATGACCTCTTGGAGGATGCTCGCGCAGGGCCACGTTGTCTCCGAGCAGCCGCGGTACGTCGCGATCCGCGACGGCGCCCTCAATCATCTCGCCCATCACCGCGGCCAGCTCACCGTCTACCTGCGGCTGAACGAGATCCCCGTTCCCTCGCTCTATGGGCCAACGGCGGACGAGCGAGGGTTCTAGCCGGAGGCGGACGACGCCTGGCCGCACCGCTATCCCGGTTGATGGGAGCGTGAAGACAGGTTTTCCCCGGTCCACTGCGCTTGCGCACACGGAAACATCGTCGGCGAGCCTCCGCGCCAGGGCGGGTCGAGCCCCCACCCGCCGTCCAGACCCGCCCCTACCCTAAACGATTGGCTTTCCTGAGATTGGGTTCTCAGGATCGTCGGCCCATTTCAAAGGATTGTCGGCGATGTACCGACGGACGTTGACCAGGTCCTCCTCGTCTCGGAGAATCCGCTCGTAGTAGTTGCGCTGCCATACGGGCACTCCCGGAGTGCCTCGCCGTTTGTTGATTCTACGTGCGGAGAATGATTTGAGGGCGCGTATCACTTCAGGCACAGGATGGCGGCGTGAGCAGGGGGGCTCCATGTTCCGTAACTCGAGAATGCCCTGAACGTGGTTGGGCATGACGACGAACGCATCGAGCCCAATGTGAGGAAAGTGACCGGGGAGAGCCTCCCAGGCCCATCGCACGGATTGCCCATCATAAGTCAGCCGGACTTGACTGGATTCGTCAATCTCGCCAAAGATGCACTCCCTGCCGTGGACACAGAGAGTGACGAAGTAGAGGCCCGAGCGAGTGTAGTCGTACCGGGAGAAACGAATTGACTGGCGGTGTTGTCGATCGGGGTCGAATCGCAAGTCAAAGACCTCACCAAACAGAATTTATCGTCGTATACTACGCCAAGTTTAGGGTAGGGGCGGGTCTGGACGGAAGGTTGGGGGCTCGACCCGCCCTGGTGGAGACGATTTCGCCGTAACCGCTCATCCCGCCACAGCGGTCCCGTGCAGCCTCAAAACCCCCAGCGCCAGCGTCTGCACGTTCTCCGGATACTGCGCCAGATCGTCGGCGAAGGCCCTCGCCGCCTGCTCGGCGCGCTGGCGGAACTCGGGTTTCCCCGTGCGCTCGGCCAGGGCGAGGAGGTCGAGCATCGCGACTCCATTGCCGGAGGGGATCGCCCGGTCTGACACGGTCTTGGGCTGGAAGAGCAGGTGGGGACGGGGCGCCGTCAGGTAGTAGCCGCCGCGGGGGTCGCGCAGCCGGGACTCCATCTCGCCGGCGAGGCGCTCGGCTTCGGCGAGCCAGCGGGGCTGGCCCGTGGCCTCGTGGAGGGCGAGCAGGCCGCGGATGAGGAAGGCGTAATCGTCCAGGAAAGCCGGGATCTTCGCCTCGCCGCGCCGCCAGGCGTGGAGGAGCGTGCCGTCCTTCGCCCGGAACCGCGCCAGCACGAAGTCCGCCCCGCGTCCGGCCGCGGCGAGGTAGCGGGGCTCGCCAAGGAGCTTGCCGGCGCGGGCCAGCGCCGCGATCGTCATGCCGTTCCAGTCCGCCAGCGCCTTGTCGTCCACCCGCGGCGGCTGGCGTTGACGGCGGGCGGCCCGCAGCTTGTCCAGGTACGGGCTCAGCCGCGCCAGCAGCTCCTCGCGAGAGATCCCGAGCTCGGCCGCCCGCTCGGACAGGGACTTCGGGAGATAGAGGGTGTACCGGCCACCTGGCAGGTTGGGCTGGCCGTCGAAGCCGAAGGTGGGAGCGAGCAGCTTGAACCCTTCAGGACCGAGAACGCTCTCCAGCTCCTGCCGTGTCCAGGTGTAGCCGGCGCCCTCCTGACCCTGGACCTCGGCGTCGATGGCCGACTTGAAGCCCCCTTCCGGCAGGGTCATCTCCGCCAGCACGAAGTCGAGGGTGCCGCGGGCGAGACGCGCGAGCTCCGGGTCCTTCTCCGCCTGCCAGGCGACGGCCAGCAGCTCGGCGAGATGGGCGTTGTCGTAGAGCATCTTCTCGAAGTGGGGTACGCGCCACTGGGCGTCCAGGGTGTAGCGGTGGAAGCCGCCGCCGAGCTGATCGTAGATCGCCCCCTGGCCCATCTTCTTCAAGGTGACGAGGACCATCCGCCGCCCTTCGGCGTCCGCCTCCCAGAGCAGGAGGAGGCTCGCGGGGCTGGGGAACTTCGGCGGCCCGTCAAAGCCGCCGTTGCGCGCGTCGAAATGGCTTTCGAGGCTCACGACGGCTCGCCGCGCGCTCTCCTTCGACGGGATTTCCGCCGACGGCTCGCTCCTCGCCGCCAGGGTCTGCCGCAGGGCGGCGGCCACCCGGGCCGCGGCGGCGTTCACCTCCGGCCGCCGCTTCGCCCAGGAGTCGTGCAGCTCCCGCAGCACCTTGGGAAAGCCCGGTTGCCCCTCCCGGTCCTCGGGCGGGAAGTAGCTGCCGGCGAAGAAGGGCTCGAGGTCCGGTGTGAGGAAAATCGAATTGGGCCAGCCGCCGCCCCCGGTCAGGATCTCGGCGGCATCGATGTAGATCTCGTCGAGGTCCGGCCGCTCCTCCCGGTCCACCTTGACGTTGACGAACCAGCGGTTCATCAGGTCGGCGATCGGCTTCCGGGAGAAGACCTCGCGCTCCATGATGTGGCACCAGTAGCAGGAGGAGTAGCCGACGGAGAGGAAGATCGGCTTGTCTTCCCGTCGCGCCATGGCGAACGCTTCCTCCCCCCACGGATACCAGTCGACGGGATTGTGGGCATGGAGCAGCAGGTAGGGGCTGCTCTCGTGGACAAGCCGGTTGGTCCACTTCTCCGGGTGCGAGGTCTCCGAGCCTGGCTGTCTGCCGCAGGAGGCGAGCGTGAAGGTCAGGAGCACGAGGGTGATCGCCAGACTGCGCCGCGGCCTGGCGACGGAGACGACGTAGGTCACCAGCGCCGCCGGAATCAACGCCGCAGCCGCCGCTCCTCCCCGGAAGCCGTGGGCCGTGATCACGAGCCCCTGGGAGGTCGCAACGCCCAGCGCGACGAGGAGGATGAGGAACGGCAGGCCGCCGAGGACGATCCAGACCGCCCGCCAGCCCGGCGTCCGCGGCGGCGCCAGGGCGAGGAGGGCCGAAGGCCAGAGCAGCACGGCGAAGACCGGTGCCAGGAAGATCGCCAGCATCAGCAGCACGCGGAAGAGGAAGCCCGGTAGATAGGACCCCATCTGCCGTCGGCGCTCCTCGGCCGAGGCCCCACGCCAGCGGCCCGGGCGCCCGCGGAGGACCAGCAACGCCCAGAGCAGGAAGCCGATCCAGATCAGGTCGCGCCGCAGCCAGACGCGACCGAAGGCGTCGAGATACTGGTCCTCGAAGAGAGGCCTCGCGGCGAGGGCGTCCAGGCGCCGCACGGCCGCCGACGTCGCCTCGGTCCAGCGCTCCAGGCGATGGGCGTCCAGCCGGCCGGCGACGTCGGCCGGCCGGTGGTAGGCGGGATCGAGGTCCAGAAGCCCACTGTCCGAGAGGGTCACGGCGGGGATGCCACGGCGCAGGAAGACGTCGGAGTCGGCGCCGAGGCGCACGTCGACCGCGCGCAGGACGAGCTGTGCCAGCAGGGAGTGCCGGTCGTCGGCCACGGCGTAGGGCCAGCTCACGGCGTCGCCGCTCCTCTGCACCGCGTGCACCAGCCAGCCCGGGGGCATCACCCGCTCGCCCGCGCGGCCCGGTCCTCTCAGGGTCCGCGCCGGAAAGAGGTGGATCACCGGTCCGGCGCTCCCTCCCCAGCCCAGCATCTCCAGGTTGAGGCCGGCCAGGATCCGGCGTTCCGCCCCGGCTCCCCGGTCCCTGAGCCACGCCTCGCTCCCCCGCGAGCCGGCCTCCTCGCCGTCGAAGAGGACCACGCGCACGGTGTGGCGCAGGGGCGTGCGGCGCAGGTCCGCCGCCGCGGCGAGGGCGACGCCGCACCCCGACCCGTCGTCCCCCGCCCCGGGGCTCCCGGGCACCGAATCGTAGTGGGCGGAAAGCACGATCTCCTCAGGGCTCGCGCCCGGCACCACCCCCTCGACGTTGACGAACCCGCCTCCCCCGCTGGCGGGGACCGCCCTCGCCTCCGCGATCCCGGCCCGGCGCAGGGCGTCCAGCAGGAAGCTCACCGCCCGGCCACGGACCACCGGGTCCGCCCGCGGCCCCAGCGCCGCCAGCCCGGAAGCGATCTCGCGGGCGTCCGGCGCCGGACCGGCGAGGACGGGAGCCGCGAGAAGGAGGAGTCCGGCGATAGCGGCCGCAGCCCCCCCGCTTCTGGACGAAGTCGTCATGACAGAACGGGATCGTAACAGGGACGTCCCTTCGGGATGACTCGAAAACAGCCAGGAGAAGCACCTTCTTGGATAGATGAGGCCTCACGACACGGTGCCCCTCGGAGCCCCTGCCGCTCCCTACGCCTGGCCATCCCCAAGCGCTCCCGGCGAAAGACCGTCCCGGGCATCGCAAAATGCCTCCCGCTCGCGTATACTCCGTTTAATTTCGCAGCAAAGAGATCGATCGGCGGGACGCCGGCTTCGAGAACCCGGGGGAATGGAGTCCTTTGCTTTGAATCTGCGCACCAAGTCCGCCCTCTTCACCGCCGTCATCGCGGCGACGGTCCTGGGCATCGCATTGCTTCTGGTCTACGAATTGGTGGTGGTTTCCGACGATCCCGACCTCGCCCGCCAGATCGGCTGGAACCTTTTGTTCATCGGCCTTTCGGCCGGCATACTGGCGGCTGGCGCGGCCTTGTGGGTGGCGCAGCGCATCAAGCTCCCCCTGCGGCGCCTCGCGGAGACGATGTCGGCCATGGCTCGCACCGGGCAGCTCCAGAGCGACTTCCGCGCCGCCGGCGGCGGCAGCGAGGTGCGGCTGATCGAGGAGACCTTCCGCGCCCTCACCATCTCCCTCGAGGAGTCGCAGCGCGCCCGCGAGCGGTCGTACGTGGAAGCGGTAGGCGCGGTGGTGACGGCGGCCGACGCCCGCGACCACGAGACCACAGGGCACTCCTTCCGCGTCTCCCTCTACGCCATCGCCCTCGCCAAGGCCCTCGGGATCCACGGCGACGAGCTCAAGGCCATCGAGTGGGGCTCGCTCCTCCACGACGTGGGGAAGATGGTGGTCCCCGACGAGATCCTGCGCAAGATGGGCCCTCTCACCGCCGAGGAGTGGCACATCATGAAGCAGCACCCCACCTGGGGGTTCGACATGCTGGCCGAGGTCAGCTTCCTCCAGCCCGCGGCGCTGGACATCATCTACAGCCACCACGAGCGCTGGGACGGCAAGGGCTACCCCCGCGGCATCGCCGGCGGGGAGATCCCCCTCGCCGCCCGCATCTTCGCCGTCGTCGACACCTATGACGCCATTACCTCCGACCGCCCCTACCGGCGGGCCCGCAGCCATCAGGTGGCGCTCTCTGAGCTGCAGCGAGTGGCGGGCCAGCAGCTCGACCCGAAGATCGTCGAGTCCTTCGGCGAGCTGCCCGAGGTGGATCTGCGCCGCCTGCGCGAGCTGTGCAAGCGCGTCCACCCCGGCCTGTCGCTGCCGGCGGACCTGCTCGATTCGCTGGCCGAGCCGGAGCCGGAGCGGCGGGCGGATGTGGGCGCTTAGGGGGAGGACAGCAGGCGCCCCCGCCCAAGGGCCCTCACCCCTATCCCCCATAGGCGCTAACTTTGGCCTCGACGCTTAGGGTAGGGGCGGG
>JAJKHS010000155.1 GCA_021154885.1 Thermoanaerobaculum sp. | reverse complement strand
GGGGCCGGGGGTGAGGCTTCGGAGGGCAGGTCGCATCAACGGGCAAGGAGTGTAGGTAGGGGAGGCCACGGTTGCCTGAAATTTGCGGCGGATGGTAGCATGCGCCGTCCGTGCAGCAACTTCCAACCACTGAGCACGATCACCGCGATCCAGACGGCAAGCCTTCCGTCCTCGTCTGCCTGCTCTACTACACGCCGCACCGCACCGGCCTGACGCTCTACGTGCAGCAGCTCGCCGAGCGGCTGGCGGCCCGCGGCCACCGGGTGACCGTGCTCTGCGCCCACCACTCGCCGCAGACGCCGCTGGGGGAGTCGATGGAGAACGGCGTCCGCGTCGTCCGCCTGAAGCCGCTCCCCATCGCCATCAGCCGCGGCATGGTGATGCCGGGCTATCCGCGGACGATCCTCCGCCTGATCCGCGAGCACGACGTGGTGAGCCTGCACACGCCCATGATGGAGACCGCCCTGGTCAGCCTGGCGGCGCGGCTCACGGGCCGCCGGATCGTGGTCACGCATCACGGCGACCTGGTCCTCCCGGCCGGGGCCCGCAACCGGCTGATCACCGCCGCCATGTACGGTCTCTATCGATTCATGGCGAGCGCCGCGCCGGCCCTGGTCTGCCATACGGAGGACTACGCCCGGCACTCCCGCTACCTCAGCCCGTATCTGGAAAAGGTGGTGGTCATTCCGCCGTTCGTGGACGTCCCCCGGCCGGACCCGCAGCGGGTGCGCGAGCTGCGCCGCGCCTGGTCGCCGGACGGCGGGCCGATCCTCGGCTTCGCCGGCCGCTTCGTCGAGGAGAAGCGGCCGGACCTGCTCATCCACTCCCTGGAGGTGGTCAACCGCACGTTCCCCAACGTCCGGGTCGTCTTCGCCGGCCAGCACCAGATCCCCTACGAGTCCTACTGGCCGCGTCACCAGTGGCTGGTGGACCGCTACCGCGATCAACTCGTCTTCCTCGGCGTCGTCCCCACGCCGCAGGAGATGGCCGACTTCTACGCCGCCTGCGACCTCGTGGCCCTGCCGAGCGACACCGAGTGCTTCGCCCTGGTGCAGGTGGAGGCTATGCTCTGCGGGACCCCGGTCGTGATGACCGACACCCCCGGCGGCCGCGTCCCCGTGCAGCTCACGGGGATGGGGAGGATCGTCCCCTGCGACGACTGGCAGGCCCTGGGCGGGGCGATCGTGGAGATCCTCCGCGACCGCCCGCGCTTCGTCAAGCCGGCGGCGGAGATCAGAAAGCATTTCTCGGTGGAGGAGACGATGGCGCGCTACGAGGAGCTCTTCGCGCGGTATGCGGCGCGGGAGGCTGTGGACGTGTCCCTCCCCTCTCTCACCCCTTCCGCGCCTTCAAACACAGATTGACCGTCGATCGTCCCGGCGGCTCGTTCATCGCGTTCCGGCGATCGATCCAGTTCAGCATTCGGAGGCCCACGTTCACGGGGTGGAAGGAGCTGCCGCCGTCGCGGTCGAAGCTCCCGCGGTCGGCCACGTCGGCGAGGCCGCGGCCGAGGAGACCGGATTCGAGGAGCGGCTTGCCCAGGCCGTAGAGGAGGTTGTGCACGAAGGGGAAGCTGTGGTGAGTGAACGAGCGCTCCTCCTCGACCTGGAAGCCCGCCGCCAGGACCGCCCGCCGCAGCTCCTCCGGCGTGTAGAGGCGGATGTGGAAGGCCCAGATCCCGGCCAGGGGTCCGCGGGCGACGTGGGTGCGGAAGAGGATCTCGAGGGTCTTGTTGATCGGGTCCCACCAGAAAGGATAATCGGCGTGGGGGACGGTGAGGAGGGCGAGCCCTCCGGGCTTGAGCACCCGCCGGACCTCGCCGAGGGCGTCGACGTCCCGGTCCACGTGCTCCAGGATCTCGGAGAGGAGGACGGCGTCGAAGGTCTCGTCCGGGAAGGGGAGATCGTGGATCGAGGCGTTGCTCACCAGCACGGCCGGCAGATCGGCCGTGTTGCGCCGGGCCTTTTGCAGATAGGGGAGCTCCAGATCGATCCCGAACAGCTCGGCGGTCCCCAGGTGGCGCAGCATCTTGAGATAGAACCCGCGTCCGCATCCGCAGTCGAGGATCGTCTGGCCGTCCGTGGGCCCCAGCCACTCGAAGATCGTCCACGCCCGCCGCTGAAAGGCCATGTCGGCCTCCTTGCGGGTGAGATGGCCGTAGACCTCGGCGGGGTCGGTCGCCGGTGGCGGGGAGGGGGCGGCCATGGGGCGGGATCTTACAGCGGGACCGCCCCAGGCCGTGTACAGAGAAGGTGCCGCGCCCGTCCATCCCTGGGACTGTGGTAGACTAAGGCATCTCTGGAGGGTAAGGATCACCCCATGGCGGATACCAGGATCGGAAACCAGTCGCGGCCAGGAGCAATCCGCGTCTTCGAGATGGCCTTAGGAGGGTCTGATGGGAATTACCTACCTCGATGGTGAGGTGAAAGGTCCCACCGGCAACACGGCGAGTGTCCATTTCCTGGTCGATAGCGGTGCGACCTATTCGCTTCTGGCCAAGTCGACCTGGCAGGCTCTGGAGCTCCAGCCCAAGCGGTCCGCCTCCTTCTCGCTCGCCGACGGAACGCAGATCGAGCGGAAGATCTCCGAATGCCATGTCACCCTGCCCCAGGGAGAGGGATACACTCCCGTGATCCTCGGCGAGGAGGGAGATGAGCCGCTCCTCGGCGCCGTGACGCTGGAGATCCTTGGACTGGTGCTGAACCCGTTCAACCGTACACTGCAGCCGATGCGGATGATGCTGGTCTGAGTCGGTATGGAGGCGGCATGGTCAGAGCGATTTTCAAAGACGGGTTGATTCAGCCTATCGAAGATCTTCCGGAGACCTGGTCGGAGGGCCAGCCGTTGGTCATCGATGCCGCGGAGGCACCTGTTGCCGCCGAAGACATCGAGGCGTGGTCGCGGGAGATCGCCGCCGCTGCCGAAAAGATCCCTGAGGAGGAGCACGAACGGTTCCTTGCGGCCCTCGAAGAAGAGAAGAAGGAGTCGAAGGAGCAGGTGCGAAGGGCGTGGGGGCTTGCTTGAAGGACGGTTTTCTTCTCGACGCCAATCATCTGGGCAGTGCTGTCAGACGCAACTCTCCCGTACGATTGAAAATCGAACAGGCCCGGATCGCCGGAGCGAGATTCGGCACCTGTATCCCGGTGCTCTGCGAGGTCGAGACCGGCATTCAGCAGGTTCGTCGTCCCGACGAATACCGTGAGAATCTGCGGCGCCTGTTCCGGTATGTGAGCATCTGGCCTCTGGACCAAGAAACGGCCCGCCTCTACGGTGAGCTTCGTCAAAAACTTCGTAAAAAGGGTCGAGTCCTTTCTCAAGTAGACACGATGATTGCCGCTCTGGCTTACCAGATGGGGCTGAAAGTGTTGACCACGGATCGCGACTTCGAAGCCCTCCCCGAGATCCACAAGGAGAACTGGCTGGCAGCCTAGCCTCGACCGCAAGAGCGCCTGAATCGACTAGGATCAACGGCGAGTCCACTCTCGCTGCCGAGTTGTTAGGACCCATTCCGAGCTGTCTGCCATGTCCTCCCGGTCGCGCCACATTCCGACGAACGGTTCATCCTTCAGAGATTTCCGCTTCGGTTTCGTGGCTTGAGCCTCAGGAGTTGCCCGCCGGATTCGCACGGTATTGCCCTCGACTTCCAGGATGACCTCGGAGTTGGGCATCAACCCAAGCTGCTCGCGGATCTCGCGCGGAATGGTGATCTGGCCTTTCGAGGTGATTCGCATGGCGCCTCCCGATGTACGAAGAACATTCTACATGGTAGGCTATGACACCGGTAGGAGCAAGGAGAAACCCGATGGAGGATACCGAGATCGGAAACCCGTTGTGGCCTGGCAGGCAGCGCACCTTCGGAAAGCCTTGACCTCCCTCCCCCTCTTCGGCCTCATCCCCGCCGCCGGCCGGGCCGTGCGACTGGGGCCTCTGCCGTGCAGCAAGGAGCTGCTGCCCATCGGGTTCCGGGAGACCCCCGCCGGGCCGGCGCCCAAGGTGGCGGGGCACTATCTGCTGGAGCGGTTCCGGGCCGGCGGCGTGCGCCGGGTTTTCATGGTGCTCCATGAGTCGAAGTGGGACGTCCCCCGCTACTTCGGCAGCGGCGAGATGGCGGACGTGGACCTCGCCTATCTCTCCATCCCGGGCTCCCGCAGCGTCCCCGAGACCCTGGACCGGGCCTTCCCGTTCGTTCAGGACGCGATCGTCGCCCTCGGATTCCCGGACGTGATCTTTCAGCCGGTCGACGCCTATGCCCGGCTGATCGAGCGGCAGGCGGCGACCGGGGCCGATCTCGTCCTCGGCCTCTTCCCCACGGAGCGCTGCCAGACCACGGACATGGTCGAGCTGGCGCCGGACGGCCGGGTGCGCCGCGTGGAGGTCCGCCCCGCGAGCACGACGTTGCGTTACAACTGGCTGATCGCCGTCTGGAGCCCGGCGTTCACCCGCTTCCTCCATGCAGCCGTGCGCGACGCGGCGGCGGACGAGCGCGAGCTCCAGATCGGGACGGTGGTTCAGTCGGCGGCCGCCACCGGTCTCCACGTCGAGGGCGTCGAGCTCCCGGCGGGCTCCTACCGCGACGTCGGAACGCCCGCCGAGCTGGCGGCGGCTGTACGCGAGCACGCCGTGATCCCTCCCGAGCGTTCGTGAGCCTCTCCCGAGAGGAGGGCAGCGTTGGCCCCGATGAGGGCAGCCGCTGCCCCGATGAGGGCCGCCGCAGCCCAAGTGAGGGCAGTGTCAGCCCAAGTGGGGGCAGTGCTGGCCCAAGCGAGGGCAGTGTTGGCCCAAGTGAGGCGGTGTCCTTACAGAATGTAGGTGGTGGGGTAGTCAGCGGTCCCAGGCGATCTTCCCGCCTGTAGTGATGCTCACCCGGTCACCTTCCATCAGCTCTCGCCCTTCGACCGTGATGGGGCCGCTTCCCAGGAGCGCGCAGCGAACGGCGCCGGAAGTGACCCGCGGAATGGAGGCGTTGCCTTGGAGGCGGGAATCTAGCTCAGCTAGGTCTAGCATGCCTCCTCCAGCGAACACACCCGCCACCCATCCCCCGATGGACAAAGTGACCTTGCCTGGAGCTCGACGGCATGTCAGCTCAATGGTGATGCTTGGCGGATGCTTGCGAGCCATGCCCACCATTCTACTCCCTTCTCACCCTCCCCGTAGCGTAGAATCCCCTCAAGCGCGGCTAGGCTGATCCCTGAACGCCGGTCCCCCGTAACCGGCCCGCCGCGCCCGTAGTTCTCTCCTGCGGGGCACCTGCGGGGGTGCAATGGCGGAGCGCGACCAGATCTCTGAGGATGAGGCTATCCGGCAAGCCAAGCGCGAGCTGGGAGCTGAGGCTATAGCCAAGCTCCAGGAGATGCCGCCAGAGGTGCGGAAAGCTCTGCTGAAGGCGCTCAACAAAGAGCCACAAGCGCCTAGCGTCCACAGGAACCCTGGCGGTCGTCCCAAGGGTTCAGGCCAAGATTACGCCACAGCCTTGCGCCGAATGGCGGAGCTACAAGTAGATGACTCCAGCTTGTCGCTTCGGGACCTCGCCGAACGGGTGAATGAGGAAATGAAGGCTGTCGGCCTCGGCTTCACAGCGGAAGCCCTGCGCAAGGAGTACAGGCCCGAGGCTAAGCGCGAGAAGCTTCGAGCGGCGATCCTGAAGCAACGCCAACCTAAGCGACCAGAAGTCACGATTCGTCCTGTTAACAGCGCAAAGCTTCCCGCGTCAGCTTATGACAGCGTGAACGCTACCGTTCGCCAATTGTACGAGGCACTAACCGAAAGCATGCGCCCCTTAATTGACCAGACGGCGGCCAAGCTAGCCGCCCAAGCTGCGGTGACTAAGCAGGCGCAGGAACTTTCTCAATTCTCCGCCATATCTGAAGCTCTGAGGCTTAAGATCGAAGGAGACTACGCGAGCCTCAAGGCGAAAAGCATGGCCGACGTCTTCAGTGCCCGGATAGATGAGCAGGTGAAAAAGCTTCGGAATTCTATTTCCGAGGAAGCATCCCGTGGCCTTGCCATCCTTCTGGGGAAAAAACCCTATTAGGTGAGTTTCATCCCCATCGATGGTGGGGAAAAAACCTACTTTCTCCCCCGCACCATGGGGCGAAAACCGGTTTCCTCCCCAATTCCTTTGGGGAAAATACCTCGCGTCATTTTCGGGCGTGAAATCACCCCAACAAAATCTATAAATTCCAGGGTTGGGTGTGGTAAAAAAATGAATGCCCTAGCGATCGTGCTAGAGCATTCATGATCCGGTAGGGTTGGCCCCGTCCGGGATTGGGACCTTCAGCAAGTCCAATCCTACCACACGGGGCGGCCCTCCGGATCGGAAGGAGCTTCACCCCAAAATGATTACCCTACTCCGGAGGTGGAACTCTGGGATCGGGCACCTGCGGGAATTGCTGCGCCCCTGTTGGCCTCGATCCCGGATATTGCCAGGAGGGCGGTGAGGGGTCTACCGCTTCCCCTTGCCGTTCTCCCCTAACTCCGCCCTAGCGGCCTTCAAGACAGAGGCCCGGAGCCACGAGGTGCGATTCAGCCCCGCGTGCTCCGCGGCCTTGTCGATCATCTCCAGGTGTTCTGGCTCAAACCGCAGGAGGATGCTTTGCGAGTGCTTCCGTTCTTCGCTCATCGCGCCATCATATCCCCGGGATATCTTTCCTGTCCAGACCCTATTGACAAATGGATATCCAGCGGATATAGTACGCAGCATGATGACCGAGACGAACAACGCCGCTCCTCAGCCCTCTCCCGCCCCCGTCTGCCGCTCCTGCTACGGGCCGGTCATCCGGTGGGGCAAGGACGCCCACGGCAACCCCCGGCGCTACTGCAAAGCATGCAAGGTGTCCTTCAGCATCGTACCGCCTAAGCCCTTGGGGACGATGCGCCTGGACATGGAGAAGGCCGTCCTCTGCGTCTCGCTGCTGGCGGAAGGCTCCTCGATTCGCAGCACGGAGCGCGTCTCAGGCGTTCACCGCGACACGATCATGCGGCTCCTCCGGCTGACGGGTGAGAAGTGCGACACGCTACTGTCTACCTTGGTTCGCAACGTTGAAGTAAAAGACGTACAGTGCGACGAGCTTTGGTGCTTCGTCGGCATGAAAGAGAAGACCAAGGTGCGGAAGGCTGAGACGAATCCGGAGATCGGCGATGCGTACACATTTTTAGCGGTTGAGCGGGACTCGAAATTATTGCTTGCCCACCACGTCGGACGGCGTACCTCTGAGGATGCGAACATGTTCGCGGCGAAGCTCTCCGGCGCCGTTGGCGCGGGCCGGTTCCAAGTGTCGACGGACGGATTCGACGGATACCCTGCCGCTTTAGAATCCCACTTCGGCGGCCAGATTGATTACGCCATGCTCATTAAATCTTACTCGGGAGAGGGACTGGACAGCGAACGGCGGTATTCTCCGCCGTCCATAATAGCCACCGAGAAGCGGGTTATCTCCGGAAGCCCGGAGGAGTCCAAGGTTTGCACGTCGCACGTTGAAAGACTCAATCTTCACGTGCGCATGATGTCCCGCCGGTTTACGCGGCTGACAACGGGCTTCAGCAAGAAACGCGACAACCTGCGCGCGGCGGTTTCGCTCTTCGTGGCGTCCTACAACCTGACCTGGAGTCACCGCACGCTGAAGGGTTGCACTCCTGCGATGGCCGCCGGAGTCTGCCGGAAGCCCTGGAGTGTGCGGGAGCTGCTGACGGCGGCTTAGGAATCACGGTAGACGGCGCGGACGAAATCCTCTACTTCGGCTTCAATGTTAGCGGAATCAACTTTGTCAAAATCAAAAAATCTCACCGCCGTTTCGCGGGTACTTGTTCGTATTACCTGAAGGCCCTTGCGATCTAGATTGAATCCAAGCTTGTCTTCTAGTCGCGTCAAGGATAAGCCGTCACCATTGGAGTCTTTGAATTTAACGCCGAGCAAAACATTCTCCGCCTGCCTTAAGACCAGAGAAATAATCTCGCGGGCTACCTTCCATTGCGCGTCTACCTGCGCCTTGTGGGCCATCGCTTCCTTCATAAGCTCCGCAATTTTTGCCTGGAAAGGGTTGTGCATTTCCATTTCACTCCTAGTGGTATGGTAAAATTCACAT
This sequence comes from Thermoanaerobaculum sp., assembly GCA_021154885.1. GTDB lineage: Bacteria > Acidobacteriota > Thermoanaerobaculia > Multivoradales > UBA5704 > DATARR01. The sequence goes on along the minus strand of JAJKHS010000155.1, from coordinate 3,658 downwards.
CGGCCGGAGGTCGGACGATCTACTGTAACGGAGACAGTGAGGCCCCACATAGACTAAGCATATCACGGAGCGCAACAGCAAAAGGGCCGATCCCCTTGCGGAACCGGCCCCGGTGCTTACGTCGCTTCCCTCTGGTGTCTATCTATCAGCGGTCCCGCCCGGATGTCCCCGTCCTCCCCGCCACTCCGCGCCCACACGCCCGCCAGCTCGGCGGCGAGCGCCCGGCAGTGGCGGGCGTAGCGGAACGAGGCCACGATCCGCCGGGCCGGGAGATAGGCGAGTGTGTAGGTGTGGCAACCGTGGTATCCCGGCCCCGCCTCATTCCCCCGGAAGATGCCGAACGGCCGAGCGATCCAGCCCCGGACCTCCGGCTCCGCCCCGTCTTCAAGCCGCACGGAGAACCGTCCCAGGTGCCAAGCCAGGGGCAAGGGAATGCCGGCCTTCACCCGGAGCCGCAAGTAGGCGTCCAGGGCGTTGCCGGCCCACGCCCCGACCGAAGCAAAGCCTTCCGCTCCCGCCGCCCGTTTCCAGGCGATGGACTGCGGCATGGAGGCCCGAACCGTGAAGGCGGCGACCTTCACGGGGCCTCCCTCCTCTCCCGCTCCCGCGCTCGCTCCTCCTTTCGCTTACCCTCCTCTGCGAACCCTTCGGGGTGCAGGGCGTCGTAGTGCACGTGGCTCTGGTCTTCGTAGGCCCGTTGCAGGGCGAGCACCATGTCGCCCGCCCATGCCAGGAAGGCCCCGGCCGTCGCCAACCCCTTGAGGCGGGCGGCGGTCTCCCAGCGGCCTTTCTGGTACGTCGTCGCCTTCACGGAGACTCTGCAATCCGCGTTCTGGGGGTAGGAAGGTTGCGAATCCCAGAAGCCCACTACGACACCCCTCCCTCGCGCCACGAATTCAGCTCCACCTCCAGGCGGTACGCCTGATCGCCGATCCGGCGGGCGACGTCGGCGCCCACTTCGGCCAGCCGCCGCTCGTGCTCGCCGTCCACGGGGTTGGCGGGGCCGGTCCACTCCTGGAGGCACCCCTGGACTTGGCGGAGATCGGCTACGGCGGCCCGCAGTTCGGCTGGGAACAGCCCCTCCGGATGGTCGGGCCAGTGGCCCCAGAACTCCAGGACCAGCTCGTGCAGGAGCTTGCCGACCTCCCGCATGGCGGCGTTGGCCCTGGCATCGGTGAAGAGCAGCAGGAAGACCTCGCGGAAGGCGGGGAACTCCTCAAAGTCCTCCGGGCGGATGACCGGCGGTGAGACCGCCGGGCCGGACGGCGGGGGCGGGGCGGGCGTGGACGGGTTAGACTTGGACAGCTCGTGCATGGACTTATCCTCCGTGCTCGGGTCAGGTCCGGCGGAAGTGTCCTACCACCCCGCCGGGCCGCTTGCTGGTAGAATGGAGGGAACGCTCCCCCCTTCGGAGGGAGACGCTACAGCGGAATCAAGGCGGAAGGCCGGTCCCGCACCACCTACATTTTATTAGGACACCACCCCAAGTGAGGGCAGTGCTGGCCCAACTGAGGGCCATCGTGGCCCAAGTGAGGGCAATAGCGGCCCCAACCAGGGCCGTCGTGGCCCAAGTGAGGGCAGCCATTGCCCAACTGAGGGCCAACGCGGCCCTCATCGGGGCCAACGCTGCCCTCAGGTCGGGGATTTCACCTGTCTCCTAGGAAGAGCAGCGTAAGGAGTTGACCTTCATCCACGTCGTAGTCTCGAGCTGAAAGCTGGACAGGTAGTCGCCGGGAAGCGGCGCGGAGATGAACGCGTTGACGATCTGGCCCGTCACCTGGATGCAGTCGTCGACCGCCAGCACCGCTGAGCAGTTCGCTCCGCTGGATTCGGTGATGTCGGCCGCGATGTGGATGGCGATCGGGTCGCCGCTCACGGGCGTGATCACGAGATAGCAGCCGTGCGGGATGATGTAGCTGCACGCCGAGCAGTCCGCGTACGCCTCGGACACCGTGGCGAGCACCGTGCCGGTGTTGATGGCCTCGGCGCCGCCCGGGATTGCTCCGGCTAAAACGGCCAACGCTGCGGCGAACACGACTAACCTGACTGGGCTGTTCATGACGGTCCCCTCTCCTGTTTTCAGTCTTCTCCCTCCGTCAGTGGAGGGGAAACATTCCAATGGGCTACACCCATCCTATCGAGGTTGACACCCTCCGGCTGTGCAGTGATTCACGGCGGAGCCCGCGGGGTGCTCTGGTAACATGCCCGCCACCGCCGGCCGCGCGCCGGGCGCGGAACCCGAACGAATGGAAACCAACGATCGCAAGCTGCGCCTTGCCGTGGTGGGCTGCGGCGCTGTCGCCGCCATCCACCACCTGCCGGCGATCTCCCTGTGCCGGAGCGCCGAGGCCGCGGTGCTCGTGGACGCCGATGCCGGACGGGCGCGCGATCTCGCGGCCCGCTTCGGCGTCGCCGAGACGGCCACCGACCACCGGTCGCTGGCCGGCCGGGTGGACGCGGCCATCGTGGCCGTGCCCAACAGCCTGCACGCGGCGGTGACGATCGAGCTGCTGCGCCAGGGCGTCCACGTCCTGGTGGAGAAGCCCATGGCCGTGACCGTCCCGGAGTGCGACGCCATGATCGCCGCCGCCGAGGCGGCCCGGGCCGTGCTCGCCGTGGGCCTGGAGTTCCGCTTCTTCGACTTCTCCCTGCTGGTGAGGAACCTCCTGCGCGACGGCCTCCTGGGCAAGATCCGCCGCTTCGAGATGCACCTCGGCGTGATCCCCCGCTGGCCCTTCGCCACCGATTTCCTGCTCCGGAAGGAGACGGCCGGCGGCGGCGTGCTGGCGGATCTGGGCGTCCACGTCCTCGACCTCCTCCTGTGGTGGCTGGGGGACTGGGCCGACGTCGAGTACCGGGACGACGCCCAGGGCGGCCTCGAGTCCGACTGCGAGCTGCTCCTCGCCTGCCGCTCCGGGGAGACGGGGACGGTGAGGGGGACCGTCGAGATCAGCCGCACCCACAACCTCTCCAACTCCTGCTTCTTCGAGGGCGAGCGGGCCAGCCTGGAGGTGGGGATCTGGGACCCGGACCCGGAGATCCGCCTGCTCCTGGCGGACCGCGAGGTCGTCCTCGCCGGCCGCGCCCGGCGCCCGGGGGGCTCGGGGATCAGCTTCCGCGACGCCTTCGTGCGCCAGATCGAGGATTTCGCGGCGGCCGTCCGCGAGCGCCGCGAGCCCTTCGTGCCCGGCCGCGAGGGGCGCCGGATCCAGGCCCTGATCGCGGCCTGCTACGACCGGCGGCAGCTCCTGGAGCTGCCGTGGTCGGTGATCCCCACCTGCGGGGAGCCGGTGTCGTGAGCCTTCCTGCCATCGTCGGCGCCCTGGCGGGGCGGACGGTGCTGGTGACCGGCGGCTCCGGCTTCATCGGCGGCCGGCTCGCCGAGCGGCTGGTGCTCGAGCACGGCGTCCACGTCCGCGCCCTGGTGCGCAACGTCGCGGCCGCCTCGCGCCTCGTCCGCTTCCCGGTGACGGTGGTCCGCGGCGACGTCACGAACCCTGCGGACCTCGCGGCCGCCGCCCAGGGGTGCGACCTCGTCTTCCACTGCGCCTATGGCACCTCCGGCAGCCAGAAGCATCGCGCCCGGGTGAACCGGGAGGGCACCCGCCGGGTCCTGGAGGCGGCCCGGAACGCCAAGGCCGGCCGGGCGATCGTCCTC
>JAJKHS010000154.1 GCA_021154885.1 Thermoanaerobaculum sp. | reverse complement strand
TTCAGGACAAGCTCTTAGGCTTCAGGGGCGATCGGCCTTCCCCGACAACGTGTCAATCTCGGTGGCTTCGGGCTGGGGAGCTGAGGCAAGCGCCTCCTCCCACCTCCGGCGCTTGCCTCAGCTCCCCAGCCCGCCACAGCGACGGTTGTCGCTGGCAGCCACTACTTCCTACGGAGGGTAGAATACAAGGGGCGGCAGCAGCGTTAAAGCGAAGCCGATGACAGGTCGTGTCCTCATTCAGTGTGGGTGGTAGAGGTGGGCGCCCCCCAACACGGGGACGCCTACAGAAGGTCAGGGATTGCAGGAAGATGAGCAGTTGACGAGAGCGTAGTACTCCGTTACTTCGCCTATACAGACGTTACCGCCTGCATAGCAGGCCCTGTTGCAGTACCCAGCATATTGTGTGTGGGCGGCGTCATAATAGTACTCATAGTCGCAAAACTTTGCGGCTTCGCTTTTTGAAGACAGAGTCATCGCGGCGGCTACCAAAACCGTTGCCAGCACCAACTTCTTCACAGTCTTCTTCATGAGTCCTCCTTGAGAGACGGGAAGTCTATCATCTCGAAAGGGAAGACTCTCCCGGTCACCGAATGTGTGGGTGGTACGGGGACGCCGGGCACACCCGTGAGGGGACGGACTCCCCTAGTACCCACACTGAGTTAGGACATGACCCGATGACAGGCTAAGCGAAGCCGATGACGGGCCAAGCGAAGCCGATGACGGGCAAAGCGAAGCCGATGACGGGCAAAGCCAGGCCGATGGCGGGCAAAGCGAAGCCGATGGCGGGCCAAGCGAAGCCGATGGCGGGCCAAGCTAGGGCGTCTATGGGCTTTGGGCCTCGAACCTCAGCTCGGGGTCGTGCTCGGACCTGCGGAGGAAATCCGCCACCCGCGCCACCAGCTCGCGGCTGGCCCGCTCGGCCTCCAGGGCCTGCTGGAGGAAGGTGAGCCCCGCCAGCGCTTCGCGGTGGATGTGCCGGGAGGCGAAGACCGGCACCATGTCCGCGGCCAGTCGCTTCAGCTCCGCGGTCCGTCCCTGCTCGGCGTAGAGCAGGGCCAGCTCCAGGGAGACCAGGGCGGTGTCGTAGGGGATCCCCTCCTTGAGGAATCCGTCCCGCGCCGCCAGGAACCGCGTCTCCGCCTGCCGGAGCTGGCCGAGCCCACGGGCGATCTTGCCCCGCACCCACCGCCGGCGGTTCTGCACCCACGGCTCGTTGAAGCTGCGGTAGAGAGGGCGCGCCTCCTGGTAGAGCTTCTGCGCCTCCAGGAAGCGGCCGAGCTCCGCATGGTAGAAGACCAGATTGTGTCGGGCGCAGAGGAGCAGCCGCGGCTCCCGCTCGGGATCGATCAGCTCCAGGGCTTGGTGGAGGAGCGGAATTCCCGCGGCAGGATCGCCGGCGTGGTGATGCACCGTGGCCAGATTCACGAGCGACCTGCCAGCTCGGTGTCGCTCGCCGGTCGCGAGGAAGATCGCCACGGCCCGCCCGAGCAGCCGCAAGGCTTCGTCAAACCGGCGTTGATCCCGCCGCAGCGAGGCGCGCAGATCCAGGAGGATCGCCCGCTCCACGTCGTCCCCCGTGCCCTCTTTGAGGCGAGCGTGGGCTATCAGGAACGCCTCCTCGGCTGCCGGGAAGTCGAACCTCATCCGGCAGGCGTTGCCGGCGTAGGCCCAGGCCCGCCCCTGGAGGTCCTTGATCCTCTCGACTCCATACCGTTCCGGATCCAGGTGCTCCGAGAGGTGCAGGGCGAGCAGGCCCAGGTTCTCGCCGTGGGCCGGGTCCTGAAGAGTGACCTCCAGGCTTCGCTCCACCAGCAGCTCGAAGACTCCCCAGGTGTGGAGCTTGGGGGTGGTCGCCAGGAGATCCTCACGCCGCTCCGCCGGCTCTTCCAGGATCTCCAGGAAGAGGCCGGGTGACTCGTTCCGCTCCCGCTCCAGGATGGCTTCCCAGTCCGCCGCGGTCCGTCCGCTCGCCTGGAGTGCGGTCTCGTAGGCGGTTTCCGCCCTGGAGACCGCAGAAGACCCGGCTTCGGCCGTGGCCTCGCGGGGGAGGTAGGCGAGCCGCGACCGGCAGTAGGCGCACCATTGCAGATGCCGGAGCACGGCCAGGTGGCCGCGCTCCTGGGACAGCAGGAATTCCTCCAGGACGTCGTCATGCGGATGAATCTTCACCCTTCTCCTCCTCGGCCGATCGCCGGCACGCTTCGATGACGGTTCGCAGCAGCCACCCTTCCGGGTCCTGGAGCCTCAGACGCCGCTTGCTGGCGAGCGTGCGGCAGGCGTCCTCCAGGATCGCCTGCGCTCTCGCTTCGGAGATCCCGAAGGCGCTGAACACCGCCGGCAGGGCATGGGACAGCCGGTCCAGGATCTCGGCGCACGAGTCGTACGGTGGCTCCATGGCGCGAAAGAGTAGCACCTCTCTCTTACCAAGTTGCCGCAGGAGCCCGATTCGGGACACCCCGGAGAAGAAAAAACGCCGGCTCCCGGTACCGGCGCGTTACCACGAGAATCCAGGAGACTAGGTGCGGCCGTTGGGGTCCATGTCGCCCCCGGCATCGGTGGCGGGCGGGGGAGCGGGGAGGTGGAGCGTGCGGCCATTGGGGTCCATGTCGCCCCCTTCCTTTTCCCAGACCGCGGTCAGGCCCGGGGCATGGCGGGCCAGCCACTGCCAGAGGGCGTCGAAGAAGCCGGGGTTTGGAGACTCGGGATGAAGGGACCGGGCCTGGACAGTGCCGGCCGTCACCAATGCCAGGGCGAGGGCGGCGGCGAGACAGCGGATCTTGCGGGACATGGCGGACTCTCCTCTCGGCGGCCCGCGCCCGCGGCCGCCATGGCCGCGGCGGGATCACCGGAGGAAGAGTGGCACTCTTCGCTTCCAGGAGCGCCCGGAAGGCTGGGCCCTGGGGCCACAGCAGGGAATAAGCTGTCCTCAAAGTCAGTCTATGGGACACTCAGGGTGTAGAATCAGCCTTGATCGAGATCCGCCCCATGCTCTCTCCAACCCTACGCGGCCTGGCCGCGGCGCTCCTCCTGGCCACGCTCGTCGCCACCGACGCTCTGCCGGTCTCGCAGCACCGGTGCGTCATGGTCTGCTGTCGGGTGCAGGGAGCCATGCATCATGGAGAGGCCTGCCAACTCCGGCGGGCTGCCGTGCCGCGGTGCGCCGTCGGCAGGTCCGACGGTCTCCCCGCCTCGTTCCAGAGCCAGCGGGAGAAGGCGGACCGCCTGGGCTGCCGGCACTTCCGGACGGGTGAGACGATCCTCGCTCCCGCCGGCCGGGTCGCCGAGGCGAGGGCGATCGCTCCGCCGTCCCCTCTGTTCGAGCCTCCGGTCCCTCCGCCGCGGTCCCTCCGTTTCGCCTGAGCGTCGCCACGACGGGTCCGCCTTCCGCGGCCGGCCCGTAGATCCACGCTGGAACGAAACAAGGAGACCTTCCATGATTTTCCATCACCGCACGTCTGCCCTCGCCGGAGCGGCAGTCTTCGCGTGTCTGCTTCTGATCCCCGTCACGCCCGCTCACGCCTGCTCCATGTGCCGCTGCGGCGATCCCACTTTCAACGCCCTGGGCACCGACGTCTACAAGGATGGGGCCCTCCGCGTCGCCCTGGACTGGGAGCGCTTCGACAAGCAGCAGGGAATTCTCTCCGACGAAGGAGCCGCCCTCGTCAAGCATGCCGGCCCTGACCACGCCGCCGACAGCCTGGGCCACGAGTCCCAGGTGGAGAACCGCTTCACCACGGCCCTCTCCTACACCTTCCGCGACCGTGTCGTCGCCGTCGCCCGTGTCCCGTTCACCTCGCGCGAGATCACGGATTCGGAAAGCCGGACGGCGCACGACGGCGTGTCCGATCCCGAGCTCTATGCCCTGGTGCGGCTGTGGTCCTCGGAGTTCGCTCCGGGCCTCGGCCGGCGGACCTGGATCTCGGTCCTGGGCGGCGTCAAGACCGCCTGGGGGCAGAACGACGCCGCTACGGCGGGTGCGCGGCTCGACGAGCACCTGCAGCCCGGCACCGGCTCGACCGACTGGTTCGGCGGCCTCTCCGGCGTCTATCTTTTCAACTCCCGCTCGTCGATTTTTGCCTCCACGCAGTACCGGAATACGGGCACCAACAGCTTCGGCTACAAGTACGGCAACATCGCGATGGCCAACATCGGCTACGAGCACAAGGTGGGCCGCCGCTTCGACGGCGTCCTGGAGCTCAACTTCCGCGACGCCGGCCGGGACCGGACGGACAGCAGCGGCTTCCTCGACCCGAACACCGGCGGCTCTCTGCTGTACATCTCGCCACGGCTGATCTTCGACTTCAGCAAGGGGCTGGTGGGCCGGCTCTCCGTGCAGGTGCCGGTAGCGGACGGCTTGAACGGCGACCAGAAGGAGAGGACGGTGGCGAATATCGGGTTGACGTACCTGTTCTGACCTCACCCCTGTCCCCTCTCCCACCGCCCTCCCCCCGACCGGGAGAGGGGAACCCGGCTGAAGGGTTCTTGCCTTTCTCCCTCTTCTCCCGGTTGGGGGGAGGGCGGCGGGAGAAGAGGGCCGGGGTGATGAGGGGTCTTGGGAGGCCGGGAGGGCCGGGTTAATGAGGGTTTCTTTATACTCGCGGCGTGCCCCGTCCCTTCCGCTTCGGACCCGCCGCGATCTCCCGCCCCTCGTTTTCGGCGGCGGATCTCGTCATCGTCGCCGGCCTGGGATCGGTGCTGGCGCTGGCGATCCGGCTGGCGTGGCGGGCTCCGGCGGTGGTGGCCGGGCCGAGGATCAGCCTCTCCTGGTCCGCCCTGCCGTGGTATGCCCTGCTCTCGACCTCGCGCATGGCGGCGGCGTACGGGCTGTCGCTCCTGTTCAGCCTGGCCTACGGCTACTTCGCGGCGCGCAGCGCGGGGGCGCGGCGGGTGCTGATGCCACTGCTGGACATCCTGCAGAGCGTCCCCATCCTCTCCTTCCTCCCCGTTGTGCTCCTGGGCCTCAGCGCCGTGTTGCCACAGGGTCTCGCCACCGAGCTGGCGGCGATCATCCTGATCTTCACCTCCCAGGCCTGGAACATGACCTACAGCTTCTACCAGTCGGTCACCACCGTGCCGCAGGAGATGCGGGAGGCGGCGGCCATCTTCCGCCTCTCCCCCTGGCTGCGGTTCCGGGTGCTGGACCTCCCCTTCGCGGCCCTGGGCCTGATCTGGAACAGCATGATGAGCTGGGCCGGCGGCTGGTTCTTCCTCATGGCTGCCGAGATCTTCCGGGTGGGGAGCCGCGACTTCCGGCTGGCGGGCCTCGGCGCCTACCTCCAGACGGCGGCCGACGCCAACGATCTGAAGGCCGTCACCGCCGGCGTGCTGACGCTGATCGTCACCATCGTGCTGCTCGATCAGATCCTCTGGCGGCCGGTCCTCGCCTGGGCGGACAAGTTCAAGGTGGAGATGGTATCGAGCGATGCGCCGCCGCCGCGGTCGTGGTTCTTCGACGTCCTCAACCGCTCCCACCTGATCGGCTGGCTGCGGCACCGCTTCTGGTCGCCCTTCACCGAGAGGCTGGACCGCCGGGCGAACCTCCCCGCCGAGAGCTCCGGGGAGACGGGTGCGGGTGTCTGGCGGCGCCTGGGCCTCGGGCTCGCGGCCGCCCTCGGCGTGATCGCGGCCATGGCCCTGCTGTTCGGCGTCTATCGCGCGGTCGTGACGTTGATGGAGATGCCGGCCGCCGGCTGGCCGGCGATCGGGACCGGCGTGCTGGCGACCTTCGGCCGTGTCGTGGCCTCGCTGGTCCTGGCGCTGCTGTGGACGGTCCCCGTGGGAGTGGCCATCGGCACCAACCGGCGCCTCGCGGGCGTGCTGCAGCCGGTGGTCCAGGTGGTGGCCTCGATCCCGGCCACCGCACTGTTCCCGGTGCTGGTCCTGGCCCTGCTGCGAGTGCCGGGAGGCCTCAACCTCGCGGCGGTGATCCTGATGCTGGCCGGCACCCAGTGGTACCTGCTGTTCAACGTCATCGCCGGCACGGCGGCCATCCCCCAGGACCTCCGGGACTCGGCGGACCTGCTGCGCCTCTCCCGCTGGCAGCGCTGGCGGACCCTGACGCTGCCGGCCCTCTTCCCCTTCCTCGTCACCGGTGCCATCACCGCCGGTGGCGGCGCCTGGAATGCCAGCATCGTGGCCGAATACGTGACCTTCGGCGGCGAGACCCACAGCACGGTGGGCATCGGCTCGCTGATCGCCCGGGCCACGGCGGCGTCCGACTACCGGCTGCTCCTGGCGGCCACACTGGCGATGATCCTGGCGGTGGTGGGGCTCAATCGCACCTGGTGGCGCTGGCTCTATCATCAGGCCGAGGTCCGGTTCAAACTGGAGTGATGATGACCACGATGACCACGATGGCCACCCCGGAGACCGCCGAGCTGCTGACCGTGCGCGGCGTCACCAAGTCCTACGGCGCCGAGGGGAAGAGCTTCACCGCCGTCCAGAATGTCGACCTGCGGATCGCGGAGGGGGAGTTCGTCTGTCTCCTCGGCCCCTCGGGCTGCGGCAAGTCCACCCTGCTGCGCATCATCGCCGGGTTGATGCCGGCGACGTCGGGCCAGGTGCTCTACTGCGGCCGGCACATCGCGGGGGTCAACCCCTACGCCACCATCGTCTTCCAGACCTTCGCCCTCTTCCCCTGGCTGACGGTGGAGCAGAACGTGACCGTGGCCCTGAAGGCCCGCGGCGTCGATCTGCCGACGCGGCACGCCACGGCCCTGCGGCTGATCGACACCGTGGGGCTCGACGGCTTCGAGAAGGCCTATCCCCGGGAGCTCTCCGGCGGCATGCGCCAGAAGGTGGGCTTCGCCCGCGCCATGGCCGTCGAGCCTGAGCTGCTCTGCCTGGACGAGCCGTTCTCTGCCCTCGACGTCCTCTCCGCCGAGGCCCTGAGGGGAGAGCTGATGGAGCTCTGGCTGGGCAAGAAGCTCCCCACCCGCGCCATCCTCATGGTCACTCACAACATCGAGGAGGCGGTGCTGATGGCCGACCGCATCGTGGTGATGGGCAAGAACCCGGGCCATGTCGTGACGGAGATCCCCGTCGGCCTGCGTCACCCCCGGGCGCGCAAGGACACGGCGTTCCAGGCCCTGGTCGACCGGGTCTATGCGGCCGTCGCTGGCCACACGCCCTCGGAGGCGGAGGCCCTGGGCACCGCGCCCGGCCAGCCCGGCCACACGCGCCGGCTGCCTCCCGCGCGCATCAACGCCCTGAGCGGCCTGATGGAGAGGCTCAACGAAGAGGGGGGACGCAGCGATCTCTACCGGCTGGGCGCCGACCTCCAGCTCGAGCTCGACGACCTGCTGCCGGTGCTCGAAGCCGCCCAGATCCTGGGCTTCGCCCACGTGACGGAGGGCGACGCGGTCCTCACTCCCCTGGGCAAGGCCTTCGCCGAGGCGAGCATCCTCACCCGCAAGCAGCTCGTGGCCGGCCGCATCCTGCGCCAGCCCACCATCCTGTGGATCTTCGAGACCCTGCGCCAGGACGACAACCAGCGGGTCGCGAAGTCCTTCTTCCTGGACAAGCTCCGCGCCGACTTCGGCGACGAGGCCCCCCGCCAGCTCGACCTCGCCATCAAGTGGGCCCGCTACGCCGAGCTTTTCGCTTTCGACGACGATACGGACGAGCTGTATCTGGAGGCGGCGCAGGAGTAACACCTCCTCTCGTCTTTGCTGTCCCTGCCGTCCCTTTGTCCGTCTCCTTCTCGTCTTCTCACACCCGCACGAACTCGCTGACGCTCACCGGCGGCCGGCGCAGGGTTGAGCCGTTGGACACGCCGTTGCCGGCGGCGGCGGGGAGGCCGGTCGGCCGGCGGAGCTGCTCCTGGCCGAAGAGGCGCTTGAGGAACTTCATCGCCTCCTCCTCGACGCGCTCCTTGGTGAGATGGCCGAGGGGCAGTTTGTCCGAGAGGAGGCCGAAGCCGATTCCTTCATGGGTGACCTTCACCACCTGGGTAGAGTCGTCGCCGAAGAACAGCAGGGAGCGATCATAATCCTCCCAGCGGTCCAGCTTCACCGTCAGGCCGGCCGCGGTGGAGCGGTGGAAGATGGAGGCCGACTCCACCTTGCCCACCATTACGTCCTTGATCTCCTCCAGGAGGGGCACGATCACCGAACGCGCCACGCGGTTGAACTGCTCCCGGAAGGGATCGTTCTGCCGGAGGACCCCCTCCGGCCGGGCACGCTTCTCCTCCAAGAGGTCTTCATGACCCTGGAGCAGGATCCGTAGCCGTTCGAGGTTGGCCTTGTCCATCATCGATCGTCCTTTCTCAGCGCCGAAGCGCGACAGGTCTATGCAATAGATGATTGCGAATAGCGTGCCAGACCCTCCCTGGGACCGCCGGCGTCCCGCCGGCTTCTTCTTCCAACTTCTTTGGGTCGTGTACACTTCCGCCCCGCCATGCCCAGACGGTCCGATCTCCGCTCCATCCTCGTCCTCGGCTCGGGTCCGATCGTCATCGGTCAGGCCTGCGAGTTCGACTACTCCGGCACCCAGGCCTGCCGCGTCCTGAAGCGCGAGGGCTACCGCGTCGTCCTCGTCAACTCGAACCCGGCGACGATCATGACCGACCCGGAGTTTTCCGACGCCACCTACGTCGAGCCCCTGGTGCCCGAGGTGGTGGAGAAAATTCTGGAAAAGGAGCGGCCGGACGCCCTGCTCCCCACGGTCGGCGGCCAGACGGGGATCAACCTCGCCATCGCCCTCGACGAGCGGGGGGCGCTCGCGCGCTACGGCGTCGAGGTGCTGGGTGCGAGCATCGACGCCCTCCGCCTGGGGGAGGACCGCCTGCTCTTCAAGCAGGCCATGGAGGAGGTGGGGCTCAAGGTCCCGAAGAGCGGCTACGCCGGCAGCCTCGAAGAGGCGCGGGAGATCACCAACGACGTCGGCTACCCGGTGATCATCCGTCCCAGCTTCACCCTCGGCGGCGAGGGGGGCGGCGTCGCCTACAACCGCGACGAGCTGGACGAGGTGGTGGCCTTCGCCCTCCAGGCGAGCCCCGCCCACCGCGTGCTCATCGAGCAGTCCGTCCTCGGCTGGAAGGAGTTCGAGCCGGAGGTGATGCGCGACGTGGCGGACAACGCCATCGTCGTCTGCTCGGTCGAGAACTTCGACGCCATGGGCGTCCACACCGGCGATTCGATCACCGTGGCTCCCCAGCAGACCCTCTCGGACCGCGAGTACCAGGACATGCGGGACGACGCCTTCAAGGTGATCCGTCGCGTCGGCGTCGCCACCGGCGGCTCGAACATCCAGTTCGCCGTCGACCCCAAGACGGGCGAGCGGGTGGTGATCGAGATGAACCCCCGGGTCTCCAGGAGCTCCGCCCTGGCCTCCAAGGCGACCGGCTTTCCCATCGCCAAGATCGCGGCCCTCCTCGCCGTGGGCTATACGCTCGACGAGATCCCCAACGACATCACGGGCAAGACCTTCGCCGCCTTCGAGCCCACCCTCGACTACACGGTGGTGAAGATCCCGCGCTGGGCCTTCGAGAAGTTCCCGGACACCCCGACGACCCTCGGCACCTCCATGAAGTCCGTGGGCGAGGTGATGGCCATGGGCTCCACCTTCAAGGAGGCGCTGATGAAGGGGCTCTCCGCCCTGGAGCTCGACGGCAGCGCCGCCGCCCGCGAGCGGCGGATGTCCGATCCCGTGCGCCTGCGCCGGCGGCTGGCGACCCCCAACTGGGAGCGCCTCTTCGCCGTCTTCGCCGCCCTGCGCCAGGGGTGGACCCCCGAGGAGGTCTCCGAGGTCTCGCACATCGACCCGTGGTTCCTGCGCGAAATCGCCGAGATCGTGGAGCTGGAGGCGGAGCTCGCCTGCTGGGACCTCGCCTCCGCCCCCAGGACGCTCTTGCGCCAGGCCAAATCTTTCGGGTTGACGGACGCGCGCATCGCCGGCCTCCTGGCCTGCGCCGAGAAGGACCTCGCCGCCGCCCGGGCGCGGCTGGGCCTCGAGCGGGTCTACAAGCGGGTGGACACCTGCGCCGCCGAGTTCCCGGCCACCACGCCCTATCTCTACTCGACCTGGGGGGACGAGGACGAGAGCGAGCCGGATGAACGGCGCAAAGTGGTCATCCTCGGCTCTGGCCCCAACCGCATCGGCCAGGGGATCGAGTTCGACTACTGCTGCGTCCACGCCGCCTTCGTCCTGCGCGAGCTGGGCTTCGAGACGGTGATGGTCAACTGCAACCCCGAGACGGTCTCGACCGACTACGACACCTCGGACCGCCTCTACTTCGAGCCCCTCACCCTGGAGCATGTCCTGGCGATCCTCGCCCGCGAGAAGCCCGAGGGGGTGATCGTCCAGCTCGGCGGCCAGACGCCCTTGAAGCTCGCCCGCGGCCTCGCGGCGGCCGGTGTGCCCATCTGGGGCACTCCGCCGGACGCCATCGACCTCGCCGAGGATCGCCGCCGCTTCGGCGACCTGCTCGCCGAGGAGGGCATCCTCCAACCGGAGAACGGCAGCGCCACCTCGCTCGACGAAGCCCTGGGGGTGGCGCGGCGGATCGGCTTCCCGGTCGTCGTGCGCCCCAGCTACGTCCTGGGCGGCCGGGCCATGGCCATCGTCTACGACGAGTCCACCCTCGACCGCTACATGCACGAGGCCGCGGCCATCTCCGAGGGGCAGCCGGTGCTCGTCGACCGCTTCCTGGAGGACGCCTTCGAGGTGGACCTCGACCTTCTCTGCGACGGCCGGCAGGCGGTGGTGGCCGGCATCCTCCAGCACATCGAAGAGGCGGGCATCCACTCCGGCGACTCGGTGGCCGTGCTGCCGCCCTACAAGGTCTCGCACGAGGACCAGGACCGCATGCGCGACATTGCCAGGCGCCTCGCCCTGCGCCTCGGAGTGGTGGGGCTGATGAACGTCCAGTTCGCGCTCAAGGACGGTAAGATTTACGTCCTGGAGGTGAACCCGCGGGCCTCGCGCACCGTGCCCTTCATTGCCAAGGCGGTGGGGATTTCCCTGGTGAAGGTCGCCGTCGCGGCGATGGCAGGGAAGAGCCTGGAAGAGCTGGGCTTCACCGAGGAGCCGAAGGTGCCGGGCGTCTTCGTCAAGGCGCCGGTCTTCCCCTTTCGTCGCTTCCCCGGCGTGGACCCCGTGCTGGGCCCGGAAATGAAATCCACCGGCGAGGTGATGGGGGAGAGCCTGACGTTCGGCAACGCCTTCGCCAAGGCCTGGCTGGGGGCCGGGCACGTCCTGCCCCTCGAAGGCACGGCGTTCCTCTCCGTGCACGACCGCGACAAGCCGGGCCTGCTGCCCGTCGCCCATCGCCTCGCGGAGCTGGGCTTCGAGCTGGCGGCCACGGCCGGCACGGCGGACTACCTGCGCGGCCACGGCCTTGAGGTCCGCACCATGCTGAAAGTCCACGAAGCCCGGCCCCACGTCGTGGACCACCTGATCAACCGCGAGATCGTCCTGGTGGTGAACACCCCTCTCGGCCGCGCCTCCCACGAGGACGACGGCGCCATCCGGAGGACCGCCCTGAAGTTCGACATCCCCTGCATCACCACCCTCTCCGGCGCCATGGCGGCCGCGGAGGGGATCGCGGCGATGAAGAGGGATGGGTTGAGTGTGCGGTCGTTGCAGGAGATGGGGGTGGAGTAGGGGGACTTCCTTGAGCTGGTTTAGACTTCTCTCAACGTAACGGCCTCTGTCGGATCTGATGAGGCTCCACGACCGTATACCGGTTCTCCAGGTTGACGACCTGTGCGAGGTCGAGCACGACTTCTGCGGGTTGTAAGGGTGTGGTAGGCACGAACCGCAAGTAGACGACGCCTACAGGGGCTGCCATTCCGCGCCGGTAGATCAATTTCCCGTAGTCACGATCAAAGGTCAGGAGAATTCGACCTTCTTGGGTGGCCAGGGAGAGCACTCCTTCGTTCTTGCTCGCGGGCATGGACTCAGCGACCGCAAAGACGTCGTGCCCCTTTCCCGGAGTCGACGAACACTCGCGATGGGAAAGTTCTCGTTGGCGAGGAGCCGCATTCACGCGGTGCGGAGATGGAGAGAGTAGACGCTTTCGTCCTGGAGGGATTCCGCGGCGAAGGCGAAGACGGCTTGGAGACCCGCCGGGGTGAGTGTTGGGTAGTTCGAGAGGATCTGATCCGAGGTCCAGCCCGCGCCCAGGAGTCCAAGCAGAAACTCCACGGCCAAGCGAGTTCCCTTAACGACCGGCTTTCCGGCCAGGATTTCAGGATCCGCTTGGATGTAGTCGTGCCAGTCCATCGCGACGCTAGGCTACCTCACTAGAGAGGACGCAGCAAGGCTCTGATCGGGCCGGCCCGCCTCAGGCCGCATATGCAAGTAGACTAAGAACATGGTTGTGACGGTCCAAATCCGCAACGTCCCCGACGACCTCCACCGGAAGCTCAAGACGCGTGCGGCCCTGGCGGGGATGTCGATTTCGGAGTACCTCCTGCGAGAGCTCGAACGGTCGCTCGCCAAGCCCACCCCTGGGGAGCTCCTGGAGCGGCTTCGAAGCCACGGCAGAGTGGATCTGACCGAGTCCGTGGCGGAGGCGGTCGCCGCGGAGCGCGGTCCAACTATACTGCCGCAATGACCGAGCGCGCCTTGTTCGGGTTCTGGGCCCCGTTGCTCCTCCTGGCCGGTCCGGCTCTTCATACCCAGGCCGGCCTCGATCGGGTCCAGCAGTCGCTCTCCCAGGGCCGGTTCGTAGAGGCTGCCAAGGAGCTCCAGCAGATCGTGCTCCAGTCGGGACCGGCCCTGAAGAAACCCGCTCCGGCGGAGGAGAAGATGCTGCGGGGGGCCATCGATTCCACGCGGCGATTCCTGAACGAAGACCATCCGCCCGCGGAGCGGAACGCGGCCCGTCAGGTCCTCTGCCTGTCCCGCGCCTACTTCCCGGAGGATCTGCCAGGGCTCGAAGAGAATGCGCTGAAGGTAGGGGCGGGCACTCAACGCCCCGAGCTCATCGGCGAGCCGGTGCGGCGGTATCCGCCCGAGGCCCGCAAGGCGGGGATGCAGGGCACGGTGATCGTGGAGGCCATCATCGACCAGGAAGGCTGCGCACGCCGTTCCAGGGTCCTGAAGGGAGTGCCCAGCCTCGACGGCGCCGCCCTCGCCGCGGTCCAGAGCTGGACCTTCCAGCCGGCCACGCGGGACGGCAAGATCGTGGCCGTGTACTACGTGCTGAGCGTGGCGTTCAGCCTGAATGCCGTGGGCCTGTAACCTTCCCGGCGCCCTCCTCGTAATCTTGTAGGCTCCTCCCGGAGGGCTTTGCCATGCTCACTATCCTGTCTTCCATCCGCGCCCTCTTCCGGGGCTTCCGCTCCAACCCGGGGTTCCTGGCGATCGTGATCTTCACGCTGGCGGTGGGCATCGGCGCCAACGCGGCGATCTTCACGGTGGCCAACGCCGTGCTCATCCGCCCCCTGCCGTACCCCGAGCCGGAGCGGCTGGTGGCGGTGTGGAACCGCGCGCCGGGGATGAACCTCGACCAGTTCGAGCACTCGGAAGGGAGCTATCTCGTCTATCGCCGGCACAACCACGTGCTGGAGGACCTGGGGATCTACGGCCAGGGCTCGGTCACTCTGACCGGCGGCGACCGGCCGGAGCGGGTGGGAGCGGTAGGGATGACGGCCAGCCTCTTCTCCGTGCTGAAGGTCCCTGCCCTGCTGGGCCGCACTTTTCAGGAGGCCGACGACCTGCCCGGTGCCGAAAAGGTGACCGTGCTCTCCCACGAGCTGTGGCAGCGGCGGTACGGCGGCCGGCGCGACGTCCTCGACCAGGTGCTGCAGATCGACGGCGTGGCCACCCGGGTGGTGGGCGTCATGCCCGCGGAGTTCCGGTTCCCCTCGGTCCGGGCCGAGCTGTGGCAGCCGCTGGCCATCGATCCCGCCAAGCCCGTGGTGGGGAACTTCAGCTACACCGGCGTCGGCCGGCTCAAGCCTGGGGTCACACGGCAACAGGCCGCCCATGAGCTGTCGAGCCTCGTCTGGCGGCTCGCGGAGGACTATGGCGAACGGGACGTCAGCCGCGGCATGATCGCCAGCGTCAGGCTCTCGGTGCTCGTCCACTCCCTGCGCGACGACCTGGTGGGCGACGTGCAGCGGGTGCTGTGGCTGCTCCTCGGCAGCGTCGGCATCATCCTCGTGATCGCCTGCGCCAACGTGGCGAACCTCTTTCTGGTGCGGGCCGAGGGGCGCCAGCGGGAGGTGGCCGTGCGCACCGCCCTGGGCGCTTCGCGCCGCGACGTCGCCCGTCTCTTCCTGAGTGAGAGCGTCGCCCTCGCCCTGCTCGGCGGCATTCTGGGACTGGGGCTCGCGGCCGCGGGAGTGCGCCTGCTGGTGAGCCTGAAGCCCGAGGGCATTCCGCGGCTGGAGGAGATCGGCATCGATGGCTCCGTGCTGGCTTTCACCCTGGCCATCTCCATCGCCGCAGGCCTCGTCTGCGGCGGCTTCGCCCTGCTGCGCTTTGGCCGGCCGGAAATGGTGCCCGCCCTCAAGGAAGGCGGGCGCGGCGGCTCGGCGGGCCGGGCACGGCTCTGGACCCGCGCCGTCCTGGTGGTGGTGCAGATGGCCCTGGCGCTGGTGCTGCTGGTGAGCTCGGGCCTGATGGCCAAGAGCTTCTGGCGGCTGCGCGGCGTGAGCCCGGGGTTCGATCCCCAGGACGTCCTCACCCTGCGCCTGTACCTGCCGCCGGCCCGCTACGCGGACTCTCCGGCCACGGCCCGCTTCGTCCAGCAGCTCCTGGAAAAAGTGCGGGCCGTGCCGGGCGTGGTCAGCGCGGGCACGGTGTCGATTCTCCCGCTCTCCGGGGGCAACTCGAACAGCGGCTACACCTTCGAGGATTTCCCCCTGCCGAAGGACACGGTGCCGCCCCTCCTGGGCACCCGCTACACCAGCCCCGGCTATTTCGCGGCGATGCGCATCCCGCTTCTGACCGGACGCGTGTTCGACCGCCTCGATCCCGGCCAGCGCTCCGGCGACGTGGTGGTGAGCCAGGCCCTGGCCGAGCGCTTCTGGCCCGGCCAGAGCCCCTTGGGCAAGCGGCTGATGAACGGCGTCAGCCGCGAGAAGCATCCCTGGTACACGATCGTCGGCGTGGTCGGCAGCGTGCACGATCTCGGCTTGGACAAGAAGGCCCAGGAGACGGTCTATCTACCGTTGATGCGCGTCCTCGAGACGGCGACGAAGGGGGCGGACACGGATTACGTATCGCGGGACGTGTCCCTGGTGTTGCGTGGCCGGGTCGCGCCGGCGTCGCTGGTGACGCCTGTCCGCAACGCCATCTGGTCGCTCGATCCCAACCTGGCGCTCGAAGACGTGCGGCCGATGGCGGAGGTGCTGGCCCGCTCCATGGCGCGCACCTCCTTCACCATGCTGCTGCTGGTGATCGCCGCCGCCGTGGCGGTGGTGCTGGGGACGGTGGGGATCTACGGCGTCATCTCCTACGTGGTGAGCCAGCGGACGCGGGAGATCGGGGTGCGCATGGCCCTGGGCGCCGCCCGCGGGGACATCGCCCGCATGGTATTGCGCGAGGGGCTGGTGATCAGCCTCGTGGGGATCACCCTCGGCCTCCTCGGCGCCTTCGCGGCGACCCGGCTGCTGATCGCCCTGCTCTTCGACACCAGCCCGCTCGATCCCGGCATCTTCGCCGCCGTGCCCGTGCTGCTGGCCGCCGTGGCCCTGATGGCGAGCTGGCTCCCCGCCGAGCGGGCGGCATCGGTCGAGCCGCTGGAGGCGATCCGATACGAGTAGGTTGAGGCTGCGACGGACGGGCGGCTAAGTTTCAGAAAGCCCGAGGCTGGAAGTCTTCGGGAACCTGGAGCTCGAACTGGCCGTCGTGGATGCTCGCCACGTAAATGCCTTCCCGCAGGACCTTTTCTCGTACCCTTTCCGGAGTATGGACGGCTGCCAGGATGCCGTAGACCTTCTTGTCCGCGTGCTCGGGGAAGAACTCCCGGAAATCGCGGAGCATCGTCTTCATCTGCTGGATGGCGTCGAGGCGGAGGTGACTCTTCACCTCGACGACGTAGGCTGCGCGGACGGTGGAGTTGGAGTAGGCGAGCACGTCCAGCTCCATGGAGCGGCCATTCCGCCTGCGCTCCACGTAGGGCGCGACGAAGTCCATGTGGAACTTCTTCGTCAGGATCTTCTTCATGGACGGGAACGCCAGCCCCTCGGTGAAGCTGCCGAACTTCTCTCCCAGGCCGCCGATCTGTTTCCCGAGCTCGCGCAACTGCCGGTCCGTCTCCTGGATCCGCTGTTTGTTCTCCTGCGCCCACGTTTTGTTTTCCTGCGCCATCGAGGCGACGATGTCCCTGAGATCTTGATCGGTCATGACGTTGAATTTCTCCCTGAACGCTCCCGCTTCCAAGAGCCGTTATTCTATCACGGAACGTGGAAGACGGGTCCGTTCCTGCGGACGCCCCTCCGGGAGTAGACTTCCGCCTCCCCGGACACGTAGCTCCCGGGGACTTCGCGTCGAGGACTTTCTATGCGAATCGTGGTGGCCCTGGGCGGCAACGCCCTGTTGCGGCGTGGCGAGGAGATGACGGCCGAGAATCAGCGGCGGAACGTCCGCGTCGCCGCCGAGGCCCTGGCACCTCTCGCCCGCGAGCATCAGCTCGTCATCTCCCACGGCAACGGTCCCCAGGTGGGCCTCCTCGCCCTCCAGGGGGAGGCGTACGAGAAGGTCGGGACCTACCCGCTGGACGTCCTGGGCGCCCAGACGGAGGGGATGATCGGCTACATGATCGAGCAGGAGCTGGGTAACATCCTCCCGTTCGAGCAGCCGTTCGCCACCATCCTCTCGATGGTGGAGGTCGATCCCGACGATCCGGCGTTCCAGCACCCCACGAAGCCCATCGGTCCGGTCTACGACGAGGAGGACGCCCGGCGCCTCGCGGCGGAGAAGGGGTGGACCCTGGCGCCGGACGGCAAGGGCTTCCGCCGCGTGGTGCCCTCGCCGAAGCCGAAACGGATCTTCCAGATCCGGCCCGTCAAGTGGCTGCTGGAGAAGGGGTGCATCGTCATCTGCGCTGGCGGCGGCGGCATCCCCACCATGTATGGTCCGAACCGAACCCTCCACGGCGCCGAGTGCGTGGTGGACAAGGACCGGGCGAGCGCCCTGCTGGCCCGGGAGCTGGAGGCGGACCTCTTCGTCATGGCGACGGACGCCGACGCCGTCTATCTCGACTGGGGAAAGCCCACCCAGAAAGCCATCCGCCGCGTGTCGCCCGAGGCGCTGGCCGGCTTTGGCTTCGCCGCGGGCTCCATGGGGCCGAAGGTGGAGGCGGCCATCGAGTTCGCCACCCGCACCGGCAAGACCGCCGCCATCGGCGCCCTCGCCGACATCGTCCGCATCACCCGTGGCGAGGCCGGCACGCTGGTGACCCCGCAGGTGGAGGGCGTCGAGCTTTATCCCTGACTCGGCGAGGCCGGCCTGAAATGAAAACGGGCCGGCGTTGCCGCCGGCCCGTCCGTCGCTCCCGTGCGAGCTCGCGGCTCAGTGCGGGAACATGGTCAGGCGGAGGTTGGACCACGTCCAGCCGAGGCTGGCGACCTCGCAGCCCACCTGGTTGGTGAGGTTGCCCATCTCCAGCATCAGGCCGGTGGCCGGCACGGTGAGGATATGGTTCTGCGCCGTGGCGGGCATGTCGAGGTGGGCCACGTCGTGACCGCCCTCCTGGAGGATGACGTGGACCTGCTTGTTGACGGCGTCGAACACATAGTTGACATGGTAGGTGGTGCCCTGCTGGAACCGGAAGTTGATCCGGTTATTGGTGTTGGCGCCGGCCGGCTGATCGATGTTCTGGTTGTTCTTCATCCAATACTTGTTGGGGCCGAAGGCATTGAGGTTGCTGAAGCAGTTGCTGCGGAACCGCCCACGGTGGAAGAAGGCGATGTTATGGGCGCAGGCAGGAGCCTGGGCGTTCCACGGGCCCACCGTGATGTCCAGGTCCCAGACCAGCCGGTCGAGCTGCAGCGCCTTGGTCACGGGTACTGCCTGCTTGAGCTTCGGGGTGGCCTTGGTGGCGAAATGGATCTGCCCCGGGCGCTCGAAGACGATGGGGGCCGTGGCCTCCGCCGTGACCGGCGCCAGCTTGGCCTCGTTCGCGGGCGAGATGAAGGAGACGCGCGAGTTGCGGGGGTTCTTCTCGACGGAGAAGGCATAGAACGGCTGGTCGCAAGTGGCGCGGACGCTGACGTCCTCCGTCATCCCGCTCAGGCCGAGCGCGTCGTCGAACAGCTTCATCGACACCGCCGGCAGGACGACCTGGGCGTTGCCGCCGGCCAGGGTGCCGTCCATGCGAACGAAGTCGACGCTGCAGGAGGTCGAGTCGGCGCCGACGTTCACCAGGGCGAGCTGGGCCGTGCGGACCGGGGAGACGCCGTTGAGGAAGGCCTCGCTGCCGGCTTCGAAGCGGTTCGCCTCGGAGATGATCGGCAGGCCGCCCATGAAGGTCTGGCGGCCGTGGCGGGTCTCGACCCAGGCGTCCACCTGGAGCTCGGACTCCGCCTCGATGGCGAGGAGCCCGGTCCGGCCGCTCTCGGCCGCGTCGTCGACCACCTGGATGCGGCCCACTTTCACCTTCTGCGGCGCGGATTCGGCGATGCTCTTGAAAGCCGCGCCATCCACGCCCACGGGCAGGAAGGAGGTACGGTACGAGGTCTCTCCGGTGCCAAGGTTCGAGATCCACAAATGGGTGGGGAGACGGTGGCCGTCCGACGCAGAGGGTTGGACGACGGGCACATAGAACGTGCCCGCTCCGGCCGCGGTCACCACTCCGAGGGCCAGGACGCTGAAACAGAGTGCAGCCTTTCTCATTCTTTTGTTACCCCTCAAACAGGTAGACGTTTCAACGAGTTTACACCACTCCGGGAATATTGCAACCCTCATTTGAATCCATCTTTTACGTTGACCCGGGACGCACTCCGAAGACCAGGGTGCGGCCCACGTGGCCGTCGCGGCCGGTCCACAGCGGCGCCAGCTCAGGCGGCGGCGGTCCCAGGAGCGGCTTGAGGAAGGGGCGGACGACCGTGACCTCCACTTCGTCCACCACCACGTGGGTGGCACCGTGGCGGCGGCCGTAGGCCAGGAACTGATCGAGTGGCGCCCGCGGCGAGAAGACGTAGCCGCGGTCGGCGTAGACGGAGATGGCGGTGTCCTGGGTCATGATCGCCGATTCCGGGGCGCTGTGGGCCTTGAGCCACAGCCCCGCGGCCTGGTGCCCGAAGTCCGAGGTGGCGATGCCGTGCCGGACGATCTCCACATCGGTCCAGACGAAGTAGCCGGCGAGAGCCACGGCCGCCGCTGTCGTGGTCGCCGCGGTCACCGTCCGGGAACGTCCGGCGGGCAGCCGCTGGTAAAGGTCCCGAAGCCCCGCCGCCGTCCAGATCAGCAGCCCCGGAAACGCCGGAGCAAAGAACCGCTGCTGAACGTGGAACGCCAGAAAAGCCGTCACCGGCGCCACCAGGGCCGCCAGCAGGATCTCTCCCCCGTCCCTGCTGTCTCTGTCGTCCCTGTTGTCCCTGGTCTTCTTCGCCCCCCACAGCAGCCACCACGCCGCCGGCACCAGGAGCAGCGCCGAGAAGATCTCCGAGCTGAGGCTGCTCTTCAGCACGTGCCCGAGGTTGCGCAGGAGGCGGCCGGAGGCCTCGGCGGGCTTCAACGCCGCCGTGCCGGCCTCGCCGCGCCGGTAGCGGGCCTCCGAGGCGGCGCGGATCTCGCCGTCGGCGTCGAGGGTGTTGATGATCTCGTCGTAGAGCACCGGGTCCGCGGTCTCGACCGCCCGGCCGATCTCGTAGGTGATGCCGAGCTTGCCAGAGATCATCCACTGGCCCGTGTGGCGGTGAAGGAAGAGGAGCTGCGGCGCGGCCACGGCCAGGAAGACGAGGGGGATCGCGGCCAGAGAGGTCAGCCGCCGGCGCTCCCCCAGCCGCCGGCGCAGAACCAGGACTACCAGCGCGGCGCCCGCGAGCGAGGCCATCCACAGGATCCCCTCCGGCCGCGCCAGGAAGGCGAGGCCGGTCAGCGCGCCGGCAGCGGCGAATGCCCCCAGGGAGGAATCGCCGTCCAGCCCTCGCAGTACGCAATACGCCGCCGAGTAGATGAGGAGCAGGAACAGGGGCTCGGTCATCGTCCCCCAGTAGAGGACGGCGGTAGTCAGGGCTGGGAAGAAGGCCACCAGCGCCGCCGCCAGCAGCGCGCCGCCGGGCGAGGTGAGACGGCGCGCGAGGCCATAGACGGGGAGGGTGAGGAGCGTTCCGAAGAGGACGTACCAGATGTCGCTCGCCGCTTCGGGCCGGCCGGTCAGCTTCAGGGTGGCGCCGGCGAGGAGGGGGAACAGCGGCGAATGGTGCAGCTCGGGATGGCCACTGAAGGTGAAGCCCAGGCCGCTCCAGAGATTTCGGCCCAGCAGGAGGTAGACCGGCTCGTCCCAACGGATCACTCGCGGCAGCAGGAGGAGGGCGAAGCGGAAGGCGAAGGCGGTCGAGGTGAGCGCCAGCAGAGCCTTCCGCTCCCGGGGATCCATGGGCGCGGCCATGTCGTCGCGGCCGCGCAGCTACGGCGCCGTCTTCGCTCCCTGACTCTTCGCCGGTGACTGCATGTAGTCCACCGTCAGCCGGCTCAGGGCGCGCACCCCGAGCTTCAGGCCCGACTCGTCGACGCGGAAGCGCGGCGAATGGTTGGTGGCAAAGAGCGCCGGATCAGCCCCCGGCGTCTTGATCCCCAGCCAGATGAACAGACCGGGGATCTCCTTCTGGTAATAGGAGAAGTCCTCGCCCCCCAGCGACGGCTGGGCCTCGCGGACGTTGGCCTCGCCCGCCGTGCGCCGCAGGCTGGGCAACATCTTCGCGGTCAGCGCCGGGTCGTTGAAAGTGAGGGCCACCCGCTCCTCGATCGTCACGTCGGCCTTGGCGCCGGCGCTCTCGGCAATGCTGGTCGCCGTGCGCCGGATGCGATCCTGAATGTCCTTCTCCATCCCCTGGCCCAGGTAGCGGATCGTCCCCAGCATGACCACGTCGTCGGGAATGATGTTCTCGCGCACGCCGCCTTCGATCTTGCCGATGGTGATGAGGGCCGGCGCCTCCGTGATGTCGATCTGGCGGCTGGCGATCGTCTGCAGCCCGAGGACGATCTGCGAGGCCACGACAATGGGGTCCAGCCCTTTCCAGGGATAGGCGGCGTGGGTCTGCCGGCCGTGGACCACGATGCGCAGACCGTCGGCGCCGGCCAGCATGCCGCCCGTGCGCCAGCCGATCTGGCCGACGTCGAAGATGGGGGTCACGTGCAGGCCGAAGATGGCCTCCGGCTTCAGGTCGCGGAAGACGCCCTCCTTGAGCATCAGCCGCGCACCCCCCTCCTCGCCCGCGGGCGCCCCCTCCTCGGCGGGCTGGAAGAGGAACTCGACCGTGCCGGGGAGGTCGGCCTTCAGCCGCGACAGGACCTCGGCCACGCCCAGCAGGACGGCGGTATGGGCGTCGTGTCCGCAGGCGTGCATCACGCCCACCTCCTTGCCGTCATAGGTGGTGCGCACCTTCGAGGCGAAAGGGACGTCGACCTCCTCGGTGACGGGCAGTGCGTCCATGTCCGCCCGCAGAGCCACGACCGGACCCGGCCTGCCGCCCTTGAGCACGCCGACGACGCCCGTGTGAGCCACCCCGGTCTTCACCGCGATGCCGAGCTTGCCAAGGCGCTCGGCCACCAGCTTCCCCGTCTCCACCTCGCGATTTGAAAGCTCCGGGTGCTCATGGATCTGGCGCCGGCAGGCGATGACGTCCGGCTCGACCTGGGCCGCCAGGCGATCGATTTCCTGATCCAGCCGGTCGCCGGCGACGGGCGGGGCGGCGCCCGAAGGCATCGCACCAAGGGCGAAGAGCGTCAGAGAAACGGCGAAGGACGTGCGCAGCATGGGGCACCTCGTAGAAGGGGAAACAGTCCGGAGGGGGATTGTACAGGAGCCCTCCTCACCCCGGTCCTCTTCTCGCAGTTCGCGGTGCCTTGACGCCCCAGACGGAGGGGAGGATCATCGGTCCGCGATTGCGAAAGGAGGTTTCCGATGAGCCGTCGAACCCTGTCCCGTATCTTCGGTCTGCTGGCCCTGGCGGGTCTGTGCACCGGTGCGGTCGTCTCCGGCACGTCCGCCGGCACGGCGCCCGCGGCCTGCCCGACCGTCTCCTGCCTCACCCAGACGGGCTACTACCAGTGCGTCGGCGTGGCCGGCTGCACCTGCGATCCGCGGACCGACGCGTGCGTGCCGGGGAGGGTGGTGACGAACTGAGGTTGCCAAGACCGTGACCAAGTCTTCAAGAACCAAAATTGTTCCCTACGACGTGGCGGAGCAACTGCGTACACCTGAAGAGATGGCCATCTATCTCGACGCCTGGTTCACCGAGGCTCCCGATGATGCCGTAGGAATCGCGCGTGCCTTGGGCGATATTGCGCGTGCTCGCGGCATGTCGCAGGTCGCACGGGATGCGGGGCTCAGTCGAGAGAGCCTGTAGCTCGATGCAGATCCCTCCCGGCAATTCCGGGTGCCGATTGCTGCGGCAACACCGACATCGACGACCCACCTCGGCTCAACGCTCGCGATCCTCGCGCAGAAGAGTCGTGCTATCCGGCAGGTCGAGATTCCGAGGGAGCGACTCCCGCAAGCGCCGGCTCTCCTTCAGCACCTCCTCCATGGGCGGCACCGGATGCCTCCGCCGGTGCTCCTCCGCCTCCTCCAGTATCTTTCGGCTCAATTCTTCCCTGGTATTGTTTTGCCAAATAGCCATGGCATTTCTCCTTAGGGCCTGTGCCGTAGACAGCAGGGACTTCAGGGACGAGGAAAGCTCCGACGATATTCTTCGTGTCCCTGTTGTCTCTGAAGTCCCTGCTTCGGCTTTCTGCTGCCCCTAGTCCGGAAACCCGTTGTCCAAGAGGGGTATCATACTTGAGCTTGGAGACACAGCTCTGTTGGACCAGAAGGAGCCCGGCACCCAAGGTGAACCATGCCTGACGACTTCCAATACGACGTCTTCCTCAGCCACAGCGCGAAGGACAAGGCCGTCGTGCGCCCCATCGCCGAGCGGCTGCGGGCGGACGGCCTGCGCGTCTGGCTCGATGACTGGGTAATCCGCCCCGGAGACCATGTTCAGGCGAAGATCGAGGAAGGGCTGGAGCACTCCCGCTTGCTCGTGCTCTGCATGTCCGCGAATGCGTTCGGCTCCGACTGGGCACAGTTGGAGGCTGGCACGTTCCGTTTTCGCGATCCGCTGAATAAGGAGCGCCGGTTCATTCCCCTGCGGCTCGACGAGGCCCCCATCAAGGGCTCCTTAAGCCAATTCCTCTTCATCGACTGGCGGACGGCGGAGCGCGAGGAGACCTACGCTAAACTTCTCGAAGCTTGCCAGCCAGTGTATCCGCCGGTGGCCGATGCACTGACCGCGCGTGAACAGGTTTCAGAAGGTGTTATCCAACTCGATAACAGGGCGGAGATCTGGTCGTATGCGTTTAGTCCTGATGGAAAGCGCGTCCTCTCCTGCGGTTCGGACAACGTCGTACGGCTGTGGGTGCTAGAGACGGGATACTGCCTGCGCGTGTTCAAAGGTCACACGGATGTAGTCAGGAGTGTGGCGTGGAGTGCCGATCAACGCCGAGCCATCTCCGGTGGCGATGACATGACGGTGCGGCTTTGGGACGTGGAGACGGGGCGGTATCCGCGCGTGCTTAAAGGCCACACTGATGGTGTCAACTGCGTAGCTTGGAGCGCCGATCAAAGCCGCGCCCTATCCGGCTCTGATGACCATACTGTGCGGCTCTGGGATGTGAAGACGGGGCGTTGCCTAGTGCTCAAGGGCCACACCGACAAGGTCATGTGCGTGGCTTGGAGCGCCGATCTGCGCCGCGCCTTATCCGGCTCCTTCGACAATACCGTACGGTTGTGGGATGTGGTAATGGGGCGTTGCCTGCGCGTGCTTGAAGGCCACACGGACATCGTCCGGTGCGTAGCCTGGAGCGCCGATCAACGACGCGCCTTATCCGGCGCTGATGACAACACCGTGCGGCTATGGGACACGGAGACCGGTCGCTGCAGGCGCGTCCTCGAGGGTCACACGGAAGGTTTGAATAGCGTGGCCTGGAGCGCCGATCAACACCGCGCCCTATCTGGCGCTGATGACAGGACCGTGCGGCTATGGGATGTAGAGACTGGGCGTTATCTGCGCGTTTTTGAAAGTCACAACTCGACTATCTGTGGCGTGGCTTGGAGCGCCGATCAACGCCGCGCCTTCTCCGGCGACATCAACGGCGGCATCCGAGTGTGGGACCTATCGGAATTTATCACTGAGGCGCGTGCACCTGTAGCCCCCGAGCCGGCCTTGCCGACCGCTCCGGACCAAATCCAGTACACGAACGCCAAAGTCCTCCTCGTCGGCGAGAGTGGCGCGGGCAAGACGGGACTTTCCAAAGTTTTGGCGGGCGAAAAATGGCAACCCAGCGACTCGACGGTCGGCGCGTGGGCGACGCAGTGGAAGCTGCCGGTGTCTTCCGGCGACGGTATCGAACGGGAAATCTGGCTCTGGGATTTCGGCGGTCAGGCGGACCAGCGATTGATCCATCAGCTCTACATGAACGAAACCGCGCTGGCGGTGCTCGTCTTCGACGGCCAGAGAGAAGACCTGTTCGAGACGCTGGGCCAGTGGGACCGCGATCTCACCCGCGCCTCCCGCCAAGCGTTCGCCAAGCTGTTGGTCGCCGGGCGGGTAGATGCGGGCGGCCTCAGAACCAGTCGGAGTCAAATTGAGGCCTTTGCGAAGGAGCGCGGGTTTGGGGGCTTCTTGGAGACCAGCGCCAAAACTGGAGAGCGTTGCGAGGAGCTCAAGGAAGCCATCCTCGACGGCATCCGATGGGAGGACATTCCGTGGCGCTCCTCGCCGCTTCTTTTCAAACGGCTCAAGGAGGAGATCGTCCTCCTCAAGGACTCCGGCCGGGTGCTGATGCGTTTCAACGAGCTGCGGGAGACGCTGCAACTGCGGTTGTCCGGAGAATTCACGCGATTCACCGACGACGAGCTCCGCGCTGTGGTGAGTCTGCTGGCCGGCCCCGGTGTGGTGTGGGAGCTGAAGTTCGGCAGTTGGGTGCTGCTCCAGCCGGAACGGATCAATGCCTACGCCCAGGCCGTGATTCAGACGATGCGCGAGGACGAGCATGAACGCGGCTGCCTGCCGGAGGAACGGGTCTTGAACGGCAACCTCACGTATCACTCCTCGATGGCGCGTCTTGAAGCCGACGAGGAGCGGTTCGTCCTGCTGGCCATGCACCAGACGCTGGTGGAGCGGGGTCTCTGCCTGCGCGAACAAACGGAAAGGGGCGCGCTGCTGATCTTCCCAAGTTATTACCGGCGCGAACGCCCAGAGCTGGTGGGGCATCCTGCGGTGCTGGTAAGTTATCGCTTCAACGGCTTCCTCGACGACATTTACGCCACGCTGGTGGTGCGACTGCATCACACGGAGTCCTTCGAGAGCGATGAGTTGTGGCGCTACGCTGCCGACTTCAAGACACTTCTCGGAAAACAACTCGGTGTGAAGCTGACCCGCCGTGCGGAAGGCGCGGGCGAGCTGGAGGTGTATTTCGATCCCACGATCCCGGTGGAGGAGAAGATCATCTTCAGCAAATATGTCCACGAACACCTGCTGCGGAATGCCAGGGATGTGGTGCGGCTGCGGCATTACGTTTGTCCGCATTGCTTTACGCCAGTGGGCAATCGCGAAGTGGCGATGAAGAAGTTGGAGGAGGGCAAGAAGGACATCCTTTGCGTGGATTGCGAGAAGCGCATTCGGCTCTGGGATGAGTTGGAGGAGCTGTTCGCCAGCGATCAGTCGAAGCAGAGGGTGCGCGAGTTGGAGAGGCAATCCGCCATCGTCCTGGACAACGAGAGCAAGGAACGTGCGTTGGTCGGCGAGGTGATCTCCACCGTGGCGCTCGCAGGCCAAATCTGCCGGGAGAAGAACGTCAGCGACCACGGTATCGACATCGAGATTGAGTTCAAGGACGACCACAACGAGGCCACGGGCGAGATGCTGTTCCTGCAACTGAAATCGGGCGACTCCTACCTGCGCGAGCGAAAGAGTGGCGAGGAAATCTTCACGATCAGGGACGAGCGCCACGCCCGATACTGGATGGCGCAGAAGTTCCCCGTGCTGCTGGTGATCCGGAATTCCGAGGGCGAGGTTCGCTGGATGGAGGTGCGCGACTGGCTGAAGCGGGCCAGCGACGACGGCAAGAAACCCGTGAAGCGCATCGTCTTCGAGGGGGAGCGCTTCGACGTGATGAGCGTGCGCCGCTGGCGGGACCGGGCGTTGCGCTGAGGTGATTCGGGTAGAAAACGCCTGGACTGAAGCGGCCGGCGTTCCGTCGTAGGCCGACATCGGCCTGCCGCATGCTGACGACGGATCGTAGTATCGAACGATGGGCGGCCGTCTGCATCCAACGGGCTGATGTATCGATACGACGGCCCGTCGGATGCTTCCAACGCGCCGTCATACCGATACGACGCCTCGCGGATGCTTACGACGGGCCATCGTATCCATACAACGGGGCATCGTATCGAGACAACGGCCGTTGTAACGATCCAACGGGCTGTCGGATGCTTACAACGCGCCGTCGTATCCTTCCAACGGCCGTTGTATGGCTACGACGGGCCGTCGGATGCTTACGACGCGGCGTCGTACCGATACAACGGCCGCTATCCCGATCCGACGGGGCGTCGGATGCTTACAACGCTTCGTCGTATGGAACGGCGAGCCGCCGGATGCTTACAACGAGCTGTCATATCCTTACAACGGCCGCTGTACCCATACGACGGGGCATCGGATGCTTACAACGGGGCGTCGTATCCTTCCAACGGCCGTTGTATGGATACGGCGGGCCGTCGGATGCTTACAACGCGCCATCGTATCCTTACAACGGGCCGTTGGATGCTTACAATGGGCCGTCGTATCGATACAATGGGCCGTCGCATCCATACGACGTGCCGCTGTGCCGATACAACGAGACGTCGTTCGGATACGACGAGCTGTCATTCGGATACAACGGGCCACCGGGGCTTACGACTCTTTACGGCGCGGTTCCGGTGAAGGTCTGGAGATCAAAGATGTTCTGGTTCGTGCCGGCCGGGGACGTGTAGAGCTTGCGGACGCAGGTCGCGGTGTCACCATTCAGCCGCGCGCAGTCCTTCGGTGTTTGCAGGTCGGTGACTAGAACCGTGAAACCGACGGTGGTCATGCTGCCGATGAAGACCCAGGAGCGGCCGTTGACGACCTGCCCGTCGAGGATCTTCACGGTGATCTCGGCGTTCGTGTCGCTGAAAAACCAGAAGTATCCCGACTCGTCGCTGAGCTGGACAGCGTCAGCCCCCTTCTTCGTACCGGTGAACGGGTCGGAAAACGTGGTGATCACCTGGAAGCGGTTGCTGAGCAGGCTGAGGATCGTGTTGGGGGGCGCGACCTGGAAAACGGTCGTCGTCTGGAGCTCGAAGCCGTCGACCAGCCATCGTACGGTGTAGCTCCCCGCCGGCAGCGGCGGCAGTGGGAAAGAGGACCACGTGTTCAGTCCTGCGGCACACGGCCGGAGCGGCCCCGTGACCGTCAGGGTGATCGTCTGGCCTTCGATCGTCGGCGGGTTGATGGGATTGCAGGCGAAGGACGCTTGGAGGACGATGGAATCCTGGATGGTCGGCAACGCCGGGCTCACCCTGACCTGCTGGGCGGACAGTGAGGTCCCGCTCAAGATCAGGGAGACGAACAGGAAGACGAGACTTCGACGGACAGAAGGCTGCGTCGGCTCTGAGGACATGGCTCCACTCCTTATCTCAAGTGACCGATCCCTATCGAATGCCGGTATGATACCACAGCATATTCGCTCGGTCAACGTGAGCCCCTGAAAGAGAGGCGGGAAGAGCCTGTAGCCATGGGCTGAAGCGTGCCAGACACCGATGGAGGACGCTCGAGGCCATCGCGCCGAACGGGCTCGCAGCCCAGTGCCATCAGTGCGCCGGGGGTTTCTGCTCCCCGCGCAGGGCTTGCAGGAACTTGGCGTCCTCCTTCAGGCTCTTGAGCTCCGGGCTGTCGCGCAGGGTCTCGTCGAAATCCTTGTCGAAGCCGGGGTCCGCCTTCCGGGCTTCCTGGAGCTCCTTCAGGGCGACGTCCTTGTTGCCGTTCAGGTATTCCACGAGACCGAGGGTGAAGTGAGTGGAGGGATGGCCCGGCGCGTAGCGCGCGGCCTTCTGAGCCTCGGCCAGCGCCTCCTTCGGGTTTCCCTTCTCCAGCAGGTGGCCCGCGGCCTCCTCGTGCAGGTAGGAAAGGTTCAGGTCGAGCAGCCGCCGCAGCTCCGGGAAGGGTTGGGGATTGTCGTCGACGTTGATGTAGACGTAGCGGTCGTTGTTGGTGTTCCTCCCGCCCTGCTTGCGGACGACGAGGATCGAGGCCGACTGGCGCCCGCGCGCGTCACCGCCGGCGTCGTCCCCTGCCTTGAGGGCGGCGTAGAGCTTCTCGGCCAACTCGCCCTGGGTGGACTCGAACGCCTTGCCCATGGACTCCGGCACCTGTGGCCCGACCAGGATGTTGCCCTGCGCCGACCAGGTCTTGCCGTGCCGGTCCCCGGCCCAGTGCGGTGCCTTCGGCCCGGTGTAGGTGGCAACGTTGCCGTGGGCGTCGACGATCGCCACCTGGCGGCCGTCCTTGCCCGGGAAGGTGTCGTCGGCGAGGAGCTTGGCGAGCACCTGCTGGGCGGTCAGGCCCTGGCGCAGGAGGTCGATCGCCTGCGGTCCGTAGCCGACGTTGACGTTCGCCTGGGTGGCGACGGCGCCCACGCCGGCCAGGGCCCAGGGGACCACCGAGCCGACGGAGAAGTAACGTGAGGCCACGGCGACGCCGAGGTCCCCGTTCGCCGGATCGATCGCCACGATGGAAAAGGTGGAGACCGTGGGCGGCTGGTAGACGGGGCGGTCCGCGGCCGACGCGAACGAGGCCGGGAGGAGGAGCAGGCAGAGCGCGAGCAGGTTTTTCATGATCTCACCTCGGGGGTGCTATCCCATCTTGTGGGCCGGGATCTTCTCCAGATCATCGCGCAGGCGTCGCTCGGCGTGCCACAGGTCAAAGGTCTGCTGCATACGGAGCCAGATCCCCGGGCCGTTGCCGCAGAACTTGCCCAGACGCACCGCCATCTCCGGGCTGACGCCGGATTTCCCAGCCAGGACCCGGTGAAGAGTCTGGCGTGTCACGCGAAGCTGTCGCGCGGCCTCGCTGACCGAGAGGCTCAATGCCGGCAGCACGTCTTCGCGCAAGATCGCTCCAGGGTGAGTCGGCGGCCGGTGGCGCCTTGCATGGAGTGGCAGGTCGTGATTCATTTTCGTTCTCGCTAGTGGTACTGCTCCAGGTCCACCCGCAGGGCCTCGCTCTGTTCCCACTCAAAGGTGATGCACCCGCAAGGGATGAAAGTCGAGACCTGGCTTGCAGCTCTTGGGTGAGGAATGTAACTAGGTACGTTACTGTCTGTCAAGCACTGTGGAGTCGGCCGTGGCGTGAAGCCTGGGAGGAGGTTCGTCCGGGGGCCGCAAAAGAGTTATAAGGTTCGAGGGCCCGGGAGACCGGACCCTGCGGGCATGGAAAGGAGTCTCTCGATGTGGACCTCAACTCGATTCACCGAGCGGATCGGCTGCCGCTACCCGATCGTTCAGGGACCGATGGGCGGCGGTGCGTCGACCCCGGAGCTGGTGGCGGCGGTCTCCAACGCGGGCGGTTTCGGATCGCTCGGCGCCTATCACCTGGAGCCGGCCGAGATCCTGCGCGCCGCGGCGGAGATCCGGCGCCTGACCGACAAGCCCTTCGCCCTCAATCTCTGGATTCCCCGTGCGCAGGAGGACCCGGGCTCCCAGGTTGACGCCACCCGCGCGCTGGCGCGGCTGCAACCCTACCGGGACGAGCTCGGGTTGCCGCCTCTCGCGGAGCCGCCGGCGCCCGGCGTCCAGGACTTCGAGCGGCAGTTCGAGGCCGTGCTCCAGGCGCGGCCGGCCGTGTTCAGCTTCATTTTCGGCCTGCTGCCCGCGCCCATGGCGGCGGCGGCGCGCAAGCAGGGGATCCTGTTGATCGGCACCGCGACCACGGTCGAGGAGGCGGAAGCCCTGGAGGCGAGCGGCGTCGACCTCGTGTGCGCTTCCGGGTTCGAGGCCGGGGGGCACCGCGGCAGCTTCCTCCGACCGGCGGAGCAGTCGCTCACCGGGACGCTGCCGCTCATCCCCCAGGTGGTGAGCGCCGTGCGGGTGCCTGTGCTCGCCGCGGGCGGCATCGCCGACGGCCGCGGCGTGGCGGCGGCGTTGGTCCTCGGCGCCGATGCGGCGCAGATCGGAACGGCCTTTTTGATGTGCCGGGAGTCCGGAGCGAACACCCTTCATCGCGCGGCTCTCGCCGACCGGGAGCGCGCCCGGCGCACGGCTCTGACCCGCGCCTTCACCGGCCGGCTGGCGCGGGTGCTCGCCAACCGCTTCACGGAGGAGATGGCCCAACCGCCGTCGGAGCTCCTCCCGTACCCGCTGCAGAACGCGATCACCCGGGAGATCCGTCTGGCGGCGGCCCGCGCCGGGCGGGACGACCTCCTGGGGCTCTACGGCGGCCAGGGGGCGCCCCTGGCGTCTCCCCGGCCGGCCGGCGATCTCGTCGCGGCTTTGGCCGCGGAGACGGGCGCGGTGTTGGAAAGGTTTTGCGGGTAGGCTATTTAGCCTCAGAGCGCCCCCTCCCGAGGGCCCTCACCCCTGTCCCCTCTCCCGCCCCCTCGCCACCCCCCTCCCCGGGAGAGGGGAACCCGGTTGGAGCCGTCTTGCTGGTCTCCCTCTTCTCCCGGGGAGGGGGGTTGGGTGGGGGCGGGAGAAGAGGGCTGGGGTGATGAGGGTCTTGGTGGCGAGGGGCCACCGCTGGAATCAGAACAAATCATGCCCCGGCCACCGCTGGACCTCCTGCACCGCTTTCCACATCGCGGCGTCGAGCTCGCTGGTCAACCCATCCGAATCCTTCGGCCGGAGGTTGAAGAGCGCGACCCAGGTCAGCCCGTTGCCCGCCCGCACCATGAGGGTGGTGGTGCCGTCGAGCGAGCCGGTATGCCACCAGTTCGCATCGCCTCCCTCGGGCCGCACCTGCCAGCCCATGCCATACCAATTGTCGCTCCCTTTCCACGGCGGCGGCGCGGGACGGGCGATCATCTGCTGGATCGACGCGGGACGCAGGATCTGCGGGTGATGATTCCAGCCGTCGACCGCGTCGATGAAACGCGCCATGTCGGTCGCCGAGGCGAGCCATCCGCCATGCGCGTCCATCGCCTCGATGAACCAGCCGCCATAGGGCCAGGGCACCTGGGCCGGGCCGTTGGGAAAGACGGACTGCGCCAGGCCGATGCCTGGAAATCCGTAATAGCGGACCTCTTTGGGCGCGCGCTCCTGGAGCCGCGTGTGGCCGAGCCGCATGGCGGTCACGCCGGCCGGGCGCAGGATCCGGGTCCTGACGAATTCCTCGTAAGGCTGGCCCGTGGTTTTCTCGATGATGCGGCCCAGCACGCAGTAGCCGAAGTTCGAATAGGCGTAGCGCGTCCCGGGAGTGAATTGCAAGGGTTTGTCCAGCATGAAGCGGACGATGGTCTCGGCGCTGGCCGGCGGGGGAACCCCCATCGCCGTGGCGATCTCGCGCGATTGAAACATGGGGTCGAAGCTCTTGTCGCGGTCCCATCCTCCGGTGTGCTGCAGGAGCTGGCGGATCGTGATCTGGTGAAGCGCCGGATTGAAACGGGCGCCGGGGTGCGGCTTGAGGTCCCTGAGCCGCTCGAACGCCTTGTCGTCGAGCCGCAGCCGGCCCTCCTCCACGAGCTTGAGAACGGCGGCGGTGGTGAGCGATTTGGACAGGCTGGCGATGCGGAAGAGCGAGTCCGGCTCGACGGCCGCATGGCTCTCCCGGTCGGCCCAGCCGTAACCCCGGGCCAGGACCAGCCGGCCATCCTTGACGACCGCGACGGAGCCGCCGGGGATCCCCCATTTCGCCATCAGGCCGGTGACGATGCGGTCGAAGCTCGCCAGCTCCGGGACCGGCTTCTCGGTGATGGGAATCTCCGCCTCCCGGCGACCCCTGCCCTGAGGGCCCGGCGCGCTGCTCGCCAGGAACGGAACCAGAACGGCCAGAGCCGCCAGGAGAGCGGCTCGTCCAGCCCGGGCTCGGATCATCGATCGGGTCTCCCCAGCTCCTTATAGGCCTTGCGGATCACTTCGGCGCCGTAGACTCGCTCGAGCCGCCGCACGGTGAAGTGGCCGCGCGCCAGGTCCTGGTAATGATCGATGAAGAGGACGTTGATCGCCGCTCCGCCCACCGCTCCGAGGACGGGGACGGCCTGGGCCGCCACCTTTTCCGAGACGGTCACGCCGTAGCGTGCGGCGATCGTGGTCACGAAGCGGACCAGGGCCGGCGTGCCCTCCCGCACGGCTCCCCGTTCCGCCAGCACTTGGGCCAGCTCCTTGATCGTGGTGGAGAGAGCGAGCCGGATGGCGTAGTAGCCGGTCTCGCCCGCGTCGTCCGCGCGCGAGGGGCCGCCGAGGGCGAACACCTGCAGGCAGGAGAGCCGGGCCTCCGGCGCCCGCAGGTCCTCTCCCTGGCTGCGGGCGATGTCCGCGATGGAGCGCAACATGGCGGCCGTGGAGACCGGCAGCTCGACCGCCAGCCCCGCCAGACCGAACGCGCCGCCCACGGCGCCCGAGGCCGCGGTGAAGATCTTGTGCCGCCGGTCGTGCGCTTTCGATCCCGGAGGTTTGCTCTTGCGCAGGCTGCGGATGGCGACGTCGAGGGCCTTCTCGATCGAGCTCTGGGTGATCGCATGCACCCGCCCCTGGAGCCCGGCCGGCAGCCGCACCAGGGCCAGCTCGATGGGCCTGCCCAGCGCGGCGATCATCCGGGCCGTGAGCCTGGGATTTTCCAGCAGGTCGTGCGCCTGTCGGAGCTGGCGGAGGTCGGCGTCCGAGATCGGCATGGCCGCAGTCTACTCGGGACTCCTGCCGTCAGGCCACTGCCATCAAGCCACCGCCGCCGGCCGGGCGGTCCGGTCGGGCTGCCGGATGGCCTTGACCGCCTCCTGCAAGGTGGCCACGACCTCGTCGGCTCCCGCCGCGGCCAGGCGCCGGCGGAACCGGTCGGCCTCGGCGCGGAGGTCCCAGAGCCCGACGACGATCCGCAGCCCCGGGAAGTGGGCCCGCAGGTCGCGGCACACCTCGCGGGCCTGGGTGTAGGCGAACGGCGCGAGGGCCGAAATGAAGACCTGCTCAGGCCTCGCCTCCGCCAGCCGGCGCAGCACCTCGGCGCGCGGCAGGTCGTGCGCCAGCACCGTCGCCGTGCCGCCGCGCGCCGCGAGCTGCGCGAACATGTGGCCGGCCAGTTCGTCGGCCGTGTCATGGGCGGGCACGCAGACCAGCCGCGCCGGCTCGACCGCGGCCAGCTCGAGGCCCAGGCTGCCGTCCTCGCCGGTCCGGCCGGCCAGCTCCTCGATCCAGTCGCGGACCGTGGTATCGATGAACTCCTCCCGTTCGGGAGAGAGCTCGCCGCGATGCCGGTCGCGCTCCGCCAGGATGAGGGCCGGGATCAGCACGCCGTCGTAGAGCTCGGCGACGGTCTTCTCCTTGAGGCTCGCCTCCAGCACCGCCCCGACCTCGACGGGGTCCATCACCAGCAGCCGCTGGTAGATCTGGGCCTCCAGCGACAGCGGCGGCTCGTCCCCCAGCATCACGCTCAGGAAATGAAGCTGGGGCACGTAGCGGCCGATCACCACCAGGCAGACGGTGAGCGGCGTCGCCAGCAGCAGGCCGACCGGACCCCAGAGCCAGGTCCAGAACACGGCCGCGACCAGGATGCCGATGGTCGAGATGCCCGTCTCCGAGCCGTAGACCAGCGGCTCGACGAAATTGTTGCTGAGGAATTCCACCAGCAGGAAGAGACCCACTGTCAGGATGGGCTGCAGCCAGCCGGGGAAGACCGCGAGCGAGATCAGCACCGGCAGCGTGGCAGCGATCCAGGGGCCGGCATAGGGGATGAAGCGCAGGACGCCGGCGAGCAGCCCCCAGAGCAGTGCGTTCGGCACGCCGATGAGGAGCAGCCCGAGGCCCACGGCGATCGCCGTGCCGCTGTTGATCAGACACTGCATGAGCAGATAGCGGCTGACCCGGTGCGCGGCTTCGTCGAGCGCCTGCGTCGTGGCGTTGAGCCGCCCCTGGCCGAGCAGGCGCAGGACACGGTCGCGCAGGTCCTCGTGCCGGATCAGCATGAAGATCACGAAGACGACGACCAGGCCCGCCGTGCCGAGCGGCCGCAACAGGGGGGACAGCGCCGTCCGCAGCACCGCGAACGGCGACGGCGGCGGCTCGACCACGGTGACCGGCACCGGAGCCGTGACGGCGGCCCGCGGCTTGCCGGCGAGCCGCGGCGGCGGAGCGGCAGGCGAGCCCTGCGGCGCGAGGCCCAGCTCCTCCTGGATGTGCTCGACGGTCGCCTTCGCCTCGCT
Source organism: Thermoanaerobaculum sp. (assembly GCA_021154885.1). Taxonomy (GTDB): domain Bacteria; phylum Acidobacteriota; class Thermoanaerobaculia; order Multivoradales; family UBA5704; genus DATARR01. The sequence continues at coordinate 19,749 of JAJKHS010000154.1, read as the reverse complement.
CATCACCCACGAGCCGCCGCCGCGCAGAGCGGCCGCCTTGCCGCGGATGTTCTGCTCGTACCGCGGCAGCGTCTCCGCCAGGTCCACGAGCTGCGCCCCCATCGTCCACGCCAGACCGGCGATCCCCCCGAAGACGAGGACGACGACGATCAGCACTGCCGGCAAGCGTCCCAGCCGAAGGTGCTGGAGAGATTGGACGAGCGGCGTGAGGATGAAGCTGATGAGGAGAGCCAGGGCCAGCGGGATCAGCACCTGGCGGCCGAAGTACAACCCGGCCGTGATCAGGGCGAGGGTGAGGAGCGACATCCGCTGGGGACGGTCCGGAGACTGGGCGCGTTCCATAGCTGTTGGAAAATGTGCAACCTCGGTGCCATGGGACCCTAAACCTCAAAGACGACTCGACCCGTTCGGAGGATGCTCTGGATGAAGGACAACGGTTCCTTGCCAAACTCCGCCACCTCTTCGGGCGTGTAGACATGGACGTCGACCGGGATCAGAACGCGGGCCAGCAGGGGTTTGAGATCATCGGCCCGGCTTGCCATCGGCAGGTCCGTCTCCTTGATCACCAGGAGGTCCAGGTCGCTCTTGATCGTGGCCGTGCCCTTGGCGTAGGACCCGAAGACGATCATCTTCTGCGGCCGAATACGCGCCGCGATCCGGCGGACCAGAATGTCGATTTCCGCGGGCGTCAGCATATCAGGCGATCGTATAGTTGACGATCAGGAACAGCTCGTGGATCGCGTCCGCCGGCAGGGACTTGAAGTCCGCAGCGCCGTCGAGCTTGAGCTTGAGCGTCCAGGCGCCAAAGCTGATCTCGCTGCCGGTGAGGTCTTTCAGGGCCCGGTGCAGCCCCAGGTAGGTGGGATCCGGGACCAGGGACAGCAGGTCGGCCGCCGAGTTGCCCAACGGGCTCAGCATCACCTTGTAGTTGGAGCCGTCCTTCATCAGCGCCACCACCTCGATCTGGCGGGCCTTTTTGGTCGCGAACGGGCGGGTGAAGTAGGGCAGCCGGTCCGGCAGATCGTCCAGCAGCAGGGCCTGATCGTCGGCGGGATTGGCCGGATGCAGGAACTTGTACCACTTGGCGGAGTACTCGCTCTTCAGGTCGAACACGCGATACAGCCCATGCCGGGCCTCCGCCAGGGCCAGGTCGTTCAGGCTCTGGTTGAAGTGATCGACCGCCTTGGACCGCAACAGCTCGCCGCCCTCGCGGGCCGTGTAGCTCAGGTGGATGACGACGTCCGAGATCGTCGAGAAATCGAACTGCGGGAAGTCCTTGTTCAGCTTGACGTGCCAGGAGCTGATGGCGCCGGCGCCCTCGAAGGGCAGGTAGCGCTCGTCGCGGAAGTTGAGCTCGAACATGCCGTGATCGTTCTGGGCGTTGCTGGTCGCGATGGACTGGATGGCGGCGATCTCGTCACGGAAGCGCGGGTCGTCGATGGTGAGGTCGCGCGCGTACTTGTTGGCCAGCAGGGTCGAGTCCTTGCGCAGGTGATTGCTCGTCAGGGTCAGGGTGCAGGCGGCGGTGGTGTAGGGTCCGGTGGTGCACGGAATGGAGAGGCCGACGGACTTGATGCGCCGGAAGTAGTGGCCGGGGTAGTCCATGTCGAAGACCGCTTCCGGTATATCCACGAAGCACTCGCCGTTCTGCCGCAGCTTGAGCAGGGCGATGGGGTCCAACTGGGCCAGCGAAACGTGCTTGGTCAGCTCGTATTCCCGCCGGTTCTGCTCGTAATAGGCCGCCTCCAGCCGCTTCAGGTCGTAGAAGAGCTTCTCGCCGGAGAGCAGGCCTTTTTTCAGGCTGTCCCAGTAGCCGAACTGAACGTAGCTGGAGTCGCTCAGGCCCAGCTCGTAGCGGAAGCAGCGCTCGACGCGCTTGGCCATGTCGTAGGCCAGTTGGTAGCTCTGGAAGTAGACGGTCGAGAGCTGGTTGATCATCCAGTCGTGGAGCTCCTGGTTGGTGAACTTGCTGCGCATGAAGTCATCTTCCTTCTGCGCGTTCTCGATCTGCTTGTCCTGATTCGTCAGGTCCTGAAGGGCGATCTGATGGCGGATGTCGGCACCGGCGATCTGTTTGTCCACCTGGGGCAGCTCTTTTTCCGCCAGCCGTTTCTGGAAATCCCATTCCGTGGCCCGGCGATTGTGGCTGCCGAGGGTCGCCGTCATGCCCGCACTGATCTGCAAAATACTGGCAATGCCGCGAGACACGTCGGCCGCCTTGCTGACCGCGCTGGTGACGCTCCTGCCTCCCAGGGTAACCGTAACGTGGGGGGAGCCCCCGAAACCGCTCGCTCCCGCCGTGACCTCCGGAATCATGCTGGTGCCGGAGCCCACGGCGTTGAGGACGGTCGCCACTATTTCCGCGACGATCGCTCCCCCGGTCAATCCCAGGCTGGCGATCTCCCAGCCGTTCAGCCCATCCTGGATCAGCTTCGCATAGTACGCCTGCCGCTCCTCGACGACCTTTCTCGACTCCTGCAAACCCTCCAGGCTCCTCAAAGTCTCGTCGATCTGTTGGCTCTTGACCAGCCGGACCTGCTCCAGCATCACCACCTCGTGGCCGGAACGCAGCAGAGCGAAGGCCTCGGCATCCTTCTTCTCCAGGGCCGCCAGCATGGCGCTGCCCAGCGCCTTGACCTCGGTGCAGATTTCCAAAGCCCGCTGCATCATGAACGGGAAGCGGTACAGGGGCATCGGCGCGTTGGCATCGCTCAACACGGCGCCGATGTCCAAACCGGCGGCGGCGGCCTTGACCAGCAGGGCGGGGTCGATGGGCGGCTCGAACAGCGCCAACTGGCGCACCACGCCCTCGATGTTCATGCAGTGACGGATCTTGAACAGCCGGTCGGCCACGGTGTCCCACAGCGTCAGCAGCTTTTCGTTGTTGGGAATGCAGAAGTAGAGGACCTCCAGGTGCGGCAGCTCCGGGGTATTATCGCCCTGGCCGCCGGCGGAGGGGACGGCCGGCAGCAGGTTCTCCACCTCTTTGAGCGCGTTGCCGAAGGCGTCGAGGCCCTCCTGCTGCAACTGATAGAAGGTCTTGATCGGGTTGGCCACCTTCTTCGGTATGCTCTTGGGGCGCGGCCCCAGCACGGAGGCGGCCAGGACGTAAAGTTGGGTCGCCTCGTTGATCGTCTCGATGGTGTCCTGGGCGAAGAGCTGGTCGCCCCAGGCGATCAGGGTCTGGATGTATTTGATCAGCACGTTCTTCTGGTAGGCCACGGTGCGCAGGCGGGCGATCAGGTGGGGATTGAACGGGTTGTCGCGCCACTCCTGCACCTGCGCGCGCAGGACGGCATCGCCCTTGGCGATGGCCAGCATGATGTTCTCGATCTTCTGCTGGTAATAGTCCGCCTTGGTGGTCTCGTAGAACGGCCTGGTGATCCAGAACTTCTGCTGAGGGGTGTCGGGGTTGGGAGTCGCGGTGTCGGTGCTGGTGGGGTCGAAGACGTAATGGAACCAGGCCAGCGCCTCCTCGAAGCGCTGGTTGGCGGCGAGCTTGTTGGCGATGAAGAACGGCACGTGAAAGAACAGCTCCCAGTTGTACGGCGCATAAGCGCCCGCATAGGAGAAATCGACGTCCTCCACCGGCAGCGGCGGCACCACGCTGGTGTCCGGCTGATAATCCGCGAAGTTGAACAGCGCGGGGCTGCTGGGGACGGTGGCGGGGGCCACCTGGATGCGCCGGTTCAACAGGCCGGGAATGCCCCAGATGTTGAGCTCCTTGATGAACAGCTCGACGAACGGGTGATAATGGATGAAGAATTTGAAGGCGGAGACCTGCTGGACGTGCCAGGCCCGCGAGAAGTAGGAATAGTCAGTGTGCCAACTGTAGTCCACGAAGTAGGTGCGGCTCGGGTCCCAGACGAAGAAGGAGCCGTCGCCCGCGAACGCCTGCGCCTGCGAATCGATCACGGAGTAGGTCAGGCCGGGACGGATCTGCCGCAGCAGCCGGATGGCCACCGCATTCGCATGCGGTGCGAGCGAGTGCACTTTCCCGCTCTCCTCCACCACGCCGTAGTAAAAGTAGTGTGAGAAGGAGGTGTGCTGGATCAGGTTGTTGGCGTACTGGCTGTCGGCGGGCGAGATGATGTGCTCGAAGGCGGCGGTGCTCTGCGGAGTGACCTGCCTGCCGAGCTTCTCGAACTGCCACAGACTGAAGGGCGCGCGCGTCGCCGGGGCCTCCGAGCTGTACAGCCGCAACTGGATCTGGGGCGCCAGGCGGGTCCGGAAATCCAGGTTTTCGAGGTGATCACCACCGGCGGCCGACTGGTTGTGCTGCACGAAGGAGTCGGACAGCACCTTGGGCGTCCACTTGTCTTTCTTGAGCTCGCTCCAGAACAGCCGGACCTCCCAGTACTTGCTCGGCGGCACGAGGTTGGCGCTGGAATTCGCCTGCGGCGTGGGGATGGTGGCCGGCGCCGGGTAGGCCTTTTCAAGGAATTGCGGCCACAGCAGGTACAGCCTGCGGTTGTGCACTCCGGCTACCAAGTGATTGGCGTTGATGTCCTGCTCCACCTTCTCCCAGGCCGTCCAGCGCGCCCGGTTGATCCGTTTACGGTAGTAATACTCCGGCGCCTGGCTGCTGCGCGAGCGGCCGAAGACGTGCAGCACGGATTCATCCGCGCTGATGACCTGGTTGAACATCGCGCGGATTTCCAGATTCGCCACCTTGTCGAGCTTTTCCAGGTAGTTGAGATAGGCGTCTTCCGCCGTCTCGTTGGTGACGTCGTTCTGCATCAGCTCGTTTTCAAGCTCCTTGAAGAAGGGGGACTTCTCGTCGCGCAGCTCCGGCTCGATCCAGTTCTCCGGGTAGAGGAACACCTTGCGGTTGGCTTCCCAGACCCGGAAGCGTTTCATCCACTTCCACTGCTTCCACTTGGGATCCAGATCGGTCTTGGCGAGGACGTCCACCTCCAGGTTCATCAGGCAGCGCTGCACGAACAACTGGGCGGAGGCGGCCGCCTGCTTCAGGCGCGAGGTGAGCATGCAGGCGCTCATCTCCACGTCGATCAGGAAATAGCTGTACAGGCCGTTGGTGTCCGACCAGCTCTGCCCTTGAGCCTGATTGGGGTGCGTCACCAGCCAGTCGACCAGAGCCTGGCGCTGCTGCTCGCGGAAGCCGTCCTGGAGGGGTTGGATCACCTGTTGCCACTGCGGCAGGTCGTACTTCGCCTTCACCGTCTGCTTCAGGCTCGCGGCGTCGGCGCTGTCCGGCTCAGGCTTGGCCCACTGCACGGCGCGCGCCGCGTTGACCCCCAGGCGACGCAGTGCCGCCACGCAATCGGCCAGGCGGACCAGGTTGGCAGATTTTCTGAGCTCCTGCTTGATGACGTCGAAGCTCGCCGCCGTATCCACCCAGTGGAACCTGGCGGCGAGAGTGTTGAGGTCGGCGGCGTCCCCGGCGGTGACCTGGGCCAGGTCGGCGATATTCGCGGCCGAGGTTTTCGTGTTGTCCAGGATGTTGGTCGCGAGCTCGAAGGCGGTCAGGTCGGACTTGGGCAGGTTGCCTTTCCAGGTGAAGAACTGCTGGATCGCCACCCACTGCTGGACGTCCACGTGGGTGGTGGTGTCGATGGGGAAGTCCCTGGGATGCATCCATCCCATGTCCGTGGCGTGCGTGCCGTCCAGCCACCAGGCCAGCTCGACGGCTTTGATCTGCAGCTTGGCCGTCATCAGGGCGTCTTTGTGCAGCAGGCGCAGGCTCTGGAAGATGGCGGGGAAATTCGTCTCGTCCAGCGCGAACTGGTAGGTGCCATTGGCCAGGCGGGCGAGCAGGCGCGGGTCGTTGATGCTCTGCAGCAGGGTGTCGGCGACGCCCTGCAGGTGCAGGCCGGTGAGCAGCGCGCCGGCGGAGGGCACGTCCAGTTGCAGCACCTCGGCGATCTTCTGGCGAATGAAAGCTTCCTTCTGCGTCTGCAGGAGGAAGGCTTCCAGGGCGGGCTGGACGTAATCGAATCGCTTGTCGACCTCCACCTGGTGGTCGGCGGGGGAGAGCCCGCCGGGGATGGCCGCGAGGTTGACCTTGGCCACGGCCAGGTCCAGCACGCCGGCGAAAAAGGTATCGATCAGCGCGTTGCGATTGGCCGCAGTGCCCTGCCAGGTGCCGTCGACGAGCGACAGGGCGATGACCTGGTCGGCGTCCTTCTTGAGCGCGGGCAACAGGCCCAGCTTGCTCTTGACGTAGGCCGCCTTGGTCTCCTCCGTCTTCAGGCGCAGGTCGTCGCCGATCTTTTGGAGGCCTTCCCGCAGGGCTTGCAGGACGGTGACGATCGTCTTGTCTTCCAGCGCTACGCCGGAGCTCGGCGTGAAGCGGTGGGCCAGCAGGTAATCCAGCTCCAGCACCGAGAAGTCGGAGGCGGCCACCTGCCGGGCCAGCTCGACGAGCTTGCGGGTGGCGTCCGGATTCGCGAACGGGTCCTGCGCCCACAGCCGTTTCAGCCGCAGGAACTGATCGACGGTGAGGCTGAGCGCCTGCGCCAGCACCGCGATGCGGTAGATACGACTCAACACCGTCGCATCCAGGTTATTGGTTTTGGCGAGGCCGAGATCGGCCAGGATCAGGTCGAGGTCGGGTTCCTTGATACGGAAGGCGGCCAGGATGCCCGGCACTTTGTCCGCGATGGTGCCGGTGATCTCGCCGGGGCTGGGCGGGAAGCTGGCGACGGCGTCCACGAGCTTGTTGCGGAACAGGCGTTGGTAGAGCGTCTGTACGGCGGGCGCGCCCTCCTGGCTGCGGTCGACGTAGAGATTGTGATCGATGCCGTTGTACAGGCTGTAGAGGGCGCGCCAGTCCAGGCCGGTCGACTGCCGCAGGCGGTTCATGCGCGAGAGGTCCTGAAGGACGGCGTCGGTGATGCGCTTGTCGACGATGGCGTCTGGATTGGTGTCGGGCAGCAGCAGGTCCAGCTCCCACATCGCGCAGCCCAGCTTGCGCCACAGGCGGATGAAGCGGTGCATCCGGTTGAGCGCGTCCTCGGTCAGGTTGCGGATGACGAACTTCGACGTATCGCAATTCGCCGCGTTGGGATCGGCGGTGTCGAAAATAAAGATGCTGCCGGCCGGATTGACATAGAGCATGTCGAGCAGTTGCAGCAGCTCCTTGTAGGCCAGCCCGCTGCGGTTCAGCATGACGTCGACGCTGCTCAGCACCGTGATCCAGGTACCGGTGACGTTCGCGGTCGGGTCGGCCGGGTTGTCGGGGTTGGGGATGTTGTTGCCGGTAGCGGCCAGTCCCCAGAAATCCCAGGCTTGCTTGCCTGGAAGCGTTCCGGTCACGATCTGGCGCTCGGTCTCGGTGAGGCCCAGCCAGGCGCAGTCGATCTGCAGGCTGCTCGGCGAGAGGGTCACGCCGTCGGCCGCCTTCTGCTGGAAGAGCTCGAACAGGCGCGGCTGCGGCACGCCGAGGTGGTTGAGGTAGGCGCGCGCCTGCAGTTGCCAGAGGTCGAACGGCAGGTCGAGCGGGAAGATCTCCTGCTTGAGCTTGCCGTAGGCGCTCGGATTGGTGTATTCCGGATTGGCGCGCAGCTCGGCGGCGGACAGGAGGGTCTGGCGGGTCGGCAGCAGGAGCAGCGCACCGGCGGCCTGGAAGACCTTGTAGGCGTGCTGCGCGTCGCGGATGGCCCACTGGCCGCGGCTGTCGGGGGCATACACCTGGGCGTCGGCGCCGATGGCGACCCCCTTGGCCGTGAGCTCGGCCTGCACGGATTGCCTGATCTGTCCGGCGACCAGGTCCGCTGCGATGGCGCCGTTCAAAGTCACCGGCTGGGGCGGCGCCACCACGTCCTCCAGAACCTCGTTGACCAGGTCGATGTAAGGCAGCGGCGTGTTGGTGTTCTCGCAGCTCAGCTCGATCTCGCCCAGGTCGGGGCGGCGTTCGAGCAGCACCTGGCGGACGTTCTTGCCGGCGTTGATGCCGCTGCCCTGCGTGCCGCGCTCGCCGAGGAAGCGCAGGACGTCCACGAAATAGGCGGCCGGGCTGTAGACGGAGCGGCAGTACGTGCACTCGCAATAATCCAGCGAGCCGAAGAGCGTCTGCAGGTTGGGCAGCGTCGCGATCTGGGCCTGGGTCTTGGGGTCGAGAGCCCGGGACGGCACGGCGAACGGGCTGATCCCGTTCATGGCGAGGTTGTAATCGCTGAACAGGGTCAGCGCCAGCGCGTAGGTGCTCTCCGCCTTGCGGTAGATCTGCCGGGCTTCGATCGCATTGATACCCGAGTCGGCCATGGTCCTGGCGAACTGCCCCGGCCCCATGAAATAGATCTGTTGGGCCGAGTCGATGCCGCGCGACAGCAACGCGGTCACGGCCGGTTGGGTGGGCTTGAGCTTGAAGACCCGCTGGACGGATTTCAGATCGGTGAGCACAGCCGCTTTGTTCTTGATGCCCCGCAGGGCGTCCGCGTTCTGCGCGACGTAGGGATCCACCCGGAAACGGTCGAGCTGAAAGCCGGGGTTGTTGTTGAGGAACAGCACCAGGTCGCCGCCGAACCTCAGGGAGGTCTGGGGGGCGGTGGCCGGCTTGGCGGCAACTCCGGCGCGCCCCGGCGTGGCGGCAACTTCGGCGCGCCCCAGCTTGGCGGCGAAGGAGGCGGTGGGGTAGGCGCGCTCGAACTGCTGGTCCAGGATGGTGGCGAACTGCTGCATCCTGGCTTCCGGAGTGTCGCCGTCGATGTTCGCCGGCACGCCGATGGGCTTGCCATCCGGGCCCGGGCTCTGGAAGAGGCGCTGCCAATCGTCGAGGTCGTATTTCGCCAGATCCTGCTTGGCCTTCAAGTTGCCGCTCTGGAAGCCTTGGACCAGCGCGCCCACCAGCGGGACGTGGTTGCGCGTCAACGCCCCCAGCTCGAATGAGAGCTTCACCTGCTGCACGGCGTCGTGGGGGAGCACCTTGTCGTCTTCGAGCTTCTGCCAGAAATCCTTGAGCGGGCCGGTATGGGCGGTGAAGGCGGTCAGGAACGCGGCCTGCTGCTGCTTGGCGATGGGGGTGATCTCGAGCAGTTGGCCGATGGTGCCCTTGCCGCCGCCCAGGTTGACGTCGGCCGCGTAGCGCAGCTTGATGCGGTGCAGCGTGTCCAGGACATTCTGCAACTGGACCTTGATGCGCGCCGGGATGAGGTTGTCGGCGATGGCTTTTTCCAGCAGCGCCCGCTGGCGGTCGGGGAGGATCTCGGCCAGGGCGCGCAGGAGCTTGTCCCCGATCAGGGTCACGCGGTCGGGGTGTTGCAGGTCGTCCAGCAGCGAATCGTGGAAGATCGAAGGCTCGCCCTGGCGCAGAAAGCCGTAGAACACCTCGGGCGCCAGCGGGGTCTGCTCGCGCGTGGTCTTGGCGTTGAGACGGAAGCTGGCGATCCAGGTGCCGATGAGGAGAGGGGAGGTGCCGGTCTCGCCGGCCAGGAAGGAGATGTCCTGGTACTGATCGTCCTCGCGCAGGTCCTGAGGCGCGACGTCGTCCAGCAGGGGCGTGAAGGTGCTGGTCAACACCTCCCATTCCGACGGGCCCTGGTACTCCCCGCCCTGCAAAGAGATGTTGATCTCCACCTCGTCGGGCACGTTGTAGTGAATGGGCGTCCTGTACTGCTCCTCGCCCTCCGAGCCGAGGACCTTCATCACCAGGTCGGCCGAATCCTTCTCGGCTTTGACGAACTGCGAGCGGTGGTAGCGGATCTCGTAGCGCCCGTCCTTCACCACCACGCTGCCCAGCGGTTGCTCGTGGCGCAGGTCGCGGTCCACCGCCTGCACGATCACGTCGTTCAGCGGCTCGCCGTACTGATCGCGCACCGCGCCGTAGACGCGCAGCCAGGGTTCCTCGGGATGGCCGTGATCCTGGCCGTCCTGGTCGTCCTTGGGTTTGTCAGATCCGTCTGTGGGTTTCTGGTCAGGGCCGTCTTTGGGCTTCTGATCGGAGCCGTCTTTGGAGTTCGCGCTGCCGGGCTTGGCAGGCGCCGTGGCCTGGGCCGGGGTGCCGGCGACCTGCTCGTTGATGGCGTGCGCCGTGGCCTCGTCGACGACGCCGGTGACCGGCAGTCCGGCTCGTTGCTGGAATTCCCGCACCGCCACCAGGGTGTGCGGACCGAAGATTCCAGGATGCGTCTCGTCCTCGGGGATGAGGTGGAAGCCCAGGAGGAGCAGCTCGCGATGCAGGAGGCGGACGTCGTCGCCCTGGGTGCCGTTGGAAAGCCTGCGACCTTGAAGTTTCATGATGGCTCCTTCTGGAAACTCTTCACACAACGTCCTCTGGTTTCAAATCGAGCAGACGATCGAACAGACCCTCGAGGATCCAAACGTCCTCGACCGTGCCCGGGCGGAGGAGGTAATCCTGCGCCTGCAGGGCGGCGGTGAGAAGCTCCTGGCTCCGCGCGTAGGCGGCGCGATCGAAGGGACCCGAGAGGAGGGCGAGGATCTGCTTTCGCTCCTCGGCGGCGGCCGGGTGGTTGAGGATCGGGTGGTTCTCGATCCGTGCCTGCGCTTCGGCCCGCGTCAGGGTTTGCGCGGCAGAGCGGTTCGCCGCGCGCAGCTCGGCGAACGAGGGGAGACGGAGCTTGAACCAGTCTTTCAGTCCCATGCGTCCTTGCCTCAGCTCGTCCCGTTGGCTACCAAAAAGCGCCGATGAATCCGGCAATCCCGCCGATGGCGCCGCCGATGAGGGCGCCGGGCGCGGCGCCGACCCCGAAGAAAAAGACGCCGATGGCAGCCCCGGCCGCGGCGCCGACCGCGGCTCCGGCTCCCGTGCCTGCGGCAACGCCGGCCGTTCTGCTGCCGGTTGCCGCCGTCACTTTGGATTCGACCCAGTCGCCGGCAATATTGGACACGGCGACACCGCCGGCAATCGCGGCCACGGGTCCCGATCCGGCCAGCACGGCCGCGCCGCCCACGATGCCCGCGGCATCTCCGAGGACGACTCCGTAGTCGTGCTGCTCCAGATGATTGACGAGCGAATACGTGGAGAGGACGATCGCTCCGGCGCCGCCGGCGAAGCGACCGAGCAGCGCGCCCTGTGACATCACGGCGGCGCTGCCCGACGCCCTGCCGAGCATCAGCAGGCCCTGGGCATACCGCAGCGAACCGGCGATCTCCGCCGCCCCGGCGGCGTAGCCGACGTAGCGCACGGCCGCGTTCTGGACCTGGCTGGCGCCGTAGAGCACCAGCGCACCCGACAGCAGCCCCAAGCCGGCCATGGCGCCGCCCGCGCGTTGGACGCGAGGGATTTCGCGAGAGACCTGGACGGACCTGGCCGGGTTGTAACCCGGGTTCCTCGCCACCGAGGCCGGGTCGATGCCGTGCGACTCGACGCCGATCTGGCTGAGGCCTGCCCGGTTCGCCAGAGCGTCGGACGTGGGGTGCCAGATCTCCTCGAAATGTGCCTGGTTCGTCTTGAGCCTGGGGTCATTTCTGCCGCTGTAACCGAGGCGCTTGGCGGTCGCCTCTGCGGCCTCCTCCAGAGTCGTGTCCTCCATGATGAAGCCGGGCGCATCCGCCGCGCTCCTCAGGCCCCCGCCACGTTCGTTGGACCAGAGGTTGTAGGGTCCCGCCTGCGGCTCGCCGGGGGCGGAGGTGCGCGGCGATCCCACGCGCGTTCTCGCCACCGGGTCGGGGGTGCTTGCAGCTTTGGGGCGAGCGGCCTCCTGCACACCCGTGATGCCGGCCCGCGTCGGAGGGGGCGTAGTCTGCGTTGAGGAATCGTCGCTGCTGGGCGGTGGGGCAGCGCCCTCGCTCATCACGTTCCAGATGCCCCCCTCGCCGTGGGGACCGCTCCCCGGGATGTACCGGGAGGTGTAGTTCTCCGCCGTGACCCCTGGATCGAGATGGTAACCGGGAACTTGGCTGGCGAGAGCCTGGATCTGCTCGAAGCTCTCCTGACCGGTGAAACGCCGTCGCTGCACGATCGTGATGGGATCCATGCCCGTGGGATCGACGAACATCACCGGGTTGTTGTGTGCGAACCTGAAGAGATTGAACCCGTCGACCAGCCCCGCCGGATCCGTGCTGGTCCATCTCCCCAGCCAGGGAGCGTAATAACGGGCGCCGTAGTAATAGAGCCCGGTCTCGTCGTCGTGCTCCTTGCCGCTGAAGCGATAGCGCTTCAGGCTGAGGTCGACGCCCGGTTTGGCGGAGCGGTAGGCCGTGGTGCCGAAGGGGTGGTATTCCTCGTAGGAAATCACGGTGCCGGTGGCATCGGTCTCCAGCACGGCCGATCCGAGGTGGTTGCCGTACTGGTAGCGGATGAGCGGCGCGTCAAGCGGGTTGGCGGGATCGATGCCCTCGTCGTCGCGGGTCTTGACGTCCACCTGGGCGATGCGTCCGGTGCCGTCGGCGATGTGCAGCGTGCGGCGCTCGAAATGGGGCGCGGCGCTGCCGTGACGCTCGCGATAGATCTCCAGGGCCCCCAGGTAGATGCGTTCGATGCGCGTGGTGCCCAGGCGCTCGATGACCTTGCGCACGCGCTGCCCGGCCACGCCGTACACGTAGTAGGCCGTGCCGCCGCCGCCCAGATCGACCTGGCGCAACTGGTCCATGAAATTCCAGACCAGCTCGTTCGGGCTGGGCAAACGCAGGCGAGTCATGTTGCCGTAGTGGTCGTAGTCGTAGGTGGCGGTATACGGGCCGGCGTCAGGATCGCCGGCGCGGCTGGTGGCCGCCAGCCGGTTGGTCCGGTCGGCGGGGTCGTCCTGATAGGAGTAGTGATAGTGGCGCGTCCAGTTGCCCGGTCCCGCGGGATTGGTGGGGATGGTGTGGCGCATCTGCAGGAGGTTACCCAGCAGATCGTAGTCATAAAGCTCGGTATAGGTGCGCACCGCGGCGACGTTGTTCACGTGGGGCAACTGCGGCACGAAATCGATGTCGCGGTCGTCGCGGATCGTGTCGTTGGTCAATCCGGCGAGCTCGCGCCCGCTGGCCTTGACGAGCTGATAGATCGCGTCATATTCGTACAGCCCCTCGGCCTTCACCACCGCGTTGCTGAAAAAATGCGTCTGCTGCGCGTCGTCGCGGAGCTGCGTGACGTTGCCCACGGGGTCGTAGGTGTAGTGGAGGTCCTGCAAGCTGTTGGTCGCGGGGTCGTCGCCGGACTTGACGGCGAGCAGGCGGGTCAGGAGAAAGTTGTGGGGGTCGTAGAAATAGCGGATCAGGACGTCGTTGCCGTAGCGCGCGAGCTGGCGCTGTCCCTTGGCGTCGTAGTCCTGTTCCTTGAGAAACTCGACGAAGGGGCCCTTGCCCTCGATCTGCACCGGCAGCGAGGCCAGGAAATTGGCCTCGTTGTAGACCGGGTTGATGACGGTGCCGCCGTGCAGCGTCACCTGGACCGGGCGGTTCAGCGCGTCGTAGGTGGAGTTGGCGACGAAGGGCTCGCCGGTGTCCAGGGCGGCGTTGGCGGCGGTCTGGAGCGCCGCGTAATCGGGCTGCGTGGCCAGCGTTCCCCAATCGGGCGTGCTCTTGTAGTCGTGCGCCAGCACGCGTTCGACCGCCGTCGGGTTGCCCTTGAAATCCGTGGCCTGCACGCGCAACATGCCGGCCGGGTCGAAGACCTGGTGGGCGATGCCCAGCAGGTTGAGCTGCGCGGCGTTGGGATGGCGGTCGCCATAGACGATGTAGTTGAACAGGATCTCGGTCTTTCCGGTCTCCTGCACGAACGTGCTGAGGGGGCGGTGCAGCACGTCGTACTCGGCGCGGAAGGCGCGCCCGAATTCATCCCAGCTTTTCACCAGCCCGCCCAGCACGTTGAGGAAGCTCAGGCGGCGGCCCTTTTCGGCGCTCTCCACGGCGATCGGCGTGCCCGCCATGCCGGTAAAGCCGCTGGCGACCTGGCGTTGCTGCTGATCGAACATCTTGGTGAAGCGCCCGGTGAAGTCGATCTCGGAGCGCACGGCGGACGTCTTGCCGTTGCCGTAGTCGGACACCGCGTACACGGCGCGGCCCAGGCTGTCGAAATGCACCGTGCCGGGCGTATTGGCGTGTTTCGCCGCCAGCCAGGCCGCGCGGTGCTCCGGGTCGTTGAGCGGCTCGGGCTGGGTGAGCGGGTCGGGGCTGCCGCGGTCCGCATACCATCGGCTCTGCAGCACCGTGTCGCTGGGGTCGAAGCTCCGCTGCAACCACGGGTCGAATTCCACCCGGGCGAAGGTACCGTCAGGAAAGTCGGTGCGGACGTTGCGGCCGGCGGCGTCGTAGTACAGGATCGGCGTGGTGCCGATCTGGCGCAGGGCTGCTTCGTCCTCGTACTCGTGGGTGGTGCTGAAGAAGGGCTCGTATTGCTTGACCGGGTTGCCCTTGTTGTTCAGGATGGTGCGCCCGTTGCCCACCCAGCGTGGGTCGGCGTCCACTTCCGAGACGCTGCCGTCGGGGTTGGCCCGCAGCGCCTTGCCGGGGTGGGCCTGCGCCTTCACCATCGCGACCCCGCCGCTGCCGTTGGAGTAGACGTAGCTCTCCTGCCAGCGCGGATTGGCTGCGCCGTGTTTTTCGCGCGCGAAGACATGCACGAAGTTGGGCCTGCCCTGATTCAGCCAATTGAACAGCTCGTACTCCATGCGCACCGTGGGATCGGCCAGCGTATCGCCTTCGCCCGCGCCGGCCTTGCCCAGGACGGCCGATTTCACCACCATGCCCAGCGCGTCGATCTCCACGGCCGCGCGATTCTGGTTCGAATCGGTCAGCATCACCGTGCCGAGCACGCGGTAGTCGTTGGTAGAGCGGACATCGCTCCAGGGGGCCTGGGTCACGCGCACGCGCTCGGGCAGCAGGTCGTACGTGTCGAAGGTGGTGGTCGTCTCCAGGCCCAGCGGGTCCCTGCCGCCGGTGGGCAGGTAGAAATGGGCGGCCGGATCGGGGGGAAATACGACGGTGCCGGAGGGGATCCACCAGTTGGCGTCGCCGCTGAAGTGGACATAGCCGGTGGCGGTGAAGTCGGCATCGGCGATCTTGCCGGCGTAGTGGGCGCTGGTGACCCCGGGGGTGAACGCCAGGCGATAACTTTCATAGCCCAGGCCGAGCGTGTCCCACTGGCCGAGCGGCAGGGGAGCCAGGGCGTTGTCGCGAAACAGCATGCGCGACGTCGACAGCAGGCGCTTCTGGGCGCTTACGCCATCCGCGACGACTTCATAATCGATACCGGCCGCTCCGGCGATCCTGCCTTTCAGCTCCGCCAGCGTGAACAGCCCGGCCGCGGGCGCGACGCCGGTGATCTCGTACCCGCGCGACTCACACGGCGTGCGCAGCCGGTAGGCCGGCAGGGGTCGAGCTGGTCGATGTCGGGCGTGTAGTCGACCTCGGTGCAGGCGATGTACGACCGCTGCTGATCGCCGGTCACGGCGGCGGGCAGCGCGGGGTCCACGATCTGGCGGCCGTACACGACGGCGGCGGATTTGAGCACGTCGCCGTAGGGGCCGATCTCCAGGTTGAAGCTGTGCGCGATGCGCGGGTCGGCAAGGTTGCGCTCGTAATAGTGCGTCACCGTCTCGCAGCCGTAGGCAAAGAAGACGGCGTGGCGCTGTCCGGCGCGCGGCTGCAACCGCTTCACGTCGTAGTTGGTCTCGGCCACGCTGTAGGGGAGCTCCGCCTGCGGCGAGCCGTCGAAGCTGTAGACCTCCTGCCGCAGCGGCAGCCCTTTCAGCGCGCGCACGCACTCGCGCATCTCCTCCTCGTCCATGCCCGGCGGCAGCACCGGCTCGGGGAGGTGCTGCTGGTGGAGGTAATATTCGTCGCGGAGCTGATGCAGGATGCGATCGCCGCCCAGGAAGGCGCCGGTGTGGAACCAGGTGCGCGTGGTGACCGGCGGCTGGTACAGCTCGGGGGCCAGCTCCTGCGTGCCCTCGACGTGCTGAACGCCCACCACGTAGTCCTCGAACGCCTCGGTGTCCTGCTGCTCCACCCTGCCGAAACCGCGGAACTCGCGTTCGACGCCGTCGAAATAACCGTGGTGGTAGGTGTAGGTTGAAGCGAAGCGGGCGCGGCTGACGTGATCGACGTGCTCGACCTTCTCCACCACGTGCACGGGGAAGGGGAGGCGCGTGATCCAGGGTTTTCCGGCGAGCTTGTCGGCCAGGTAGAACTTCGTGGACGCGGCGTAGTGGACGCGCGTCTCGGCGCCGAGATTGTTGATCGATCGGATCAGCAGGTGCGGCTTCTGCCCGCCCATCAGGTCGACGTAGCGCAGCGGCCGGCGGGCCTCGCCGGGCAGGGGCGAAGACCAGACGAGGCACGCCGTGCCGTTGCCCAGCAGATCGACCGTCATGACCGAGGAGAGCCGGTCCACCCGCGGGAACTGGCGCAGGCGGCGCGGCGCGCTCCAGCGGTTGCCGGACTCGTTGAAGTACAGACGCACGCCGTCGCGGCCCAGGTAGAGGATGTCGGTGACGCCCGAGCCGTCGACGTCGGCCAGGCGCACGCGCTGCTGGTTGAATTGATCGGGGTGGTCGAACCACGGCGCGTCGTCCATGGTGATCTTGGCCCCGAAGCGGCCGTAGCCCTGGTTGGGCCAGTAGCAGACCTCGCCGTTGCGGATGCGCACCAGATCGACGAGGCCGTCGCCGCACATGTCGGCCAGATAGATGGATTGCGTGCCGTCGGCCAGCACCAGTCGCGGGCCGCGCTCCTCGTCCGGCGCTTGACGGACCTGCCGCGCGGGGCCGAAGCCCTCTTCCGCCAGCGACGGGTACCAGGTGAAGACCTCGTCCTCGGTGATCAGCACGTCGGCGTGACCGTCGCCGTCGAGATCAAGGAAACGAAGGTTCGGCTCATCCCAGGAGATGCCGGGCAGCGAGGAGAAAGGCCTGAAGAGCTCCCAGTCCTCGTCCGGCGTGCGCTTGAAGAAACCCGGCGTCGGACCGCCGAAGGCCGCCAGGTCCAGTTGACCGTCCCCTGCGAGGTCCACCAGTTGTTGCCGGCCTCCGCTCAAAGCCGCCAGCGAAGGCTTGGTGGCGACTTTTTCGAGCGGCCCGAAGTGGCCATCGCCCAGATTCGGTTTGTAGAACCAGGCATCGGCCTGCTCCGTCAGGATGCCGGAGAGGCCCTCGCCATTGAGGTCGACCCATTGGTAATTCGTGCCGTCCAGGCCCGCGGGCAGGTTTTCCAGGCTGCCCGGATCGAGGTCCCGGACGTCGTCCTGAATGATCGCCTGGCTGTATTCGAATTCCAGCGGCGGTAGGGATTTCCTGAAATAGGTGAGATACCTGGCGCCGTCGCGCTCCAGCACCGGCTGGGTCTCATCCCGGATGAATCCGGAATGGATCACGGCACGCAGGAATGAGGCCAGGCGTGTGCTGCCCGGGTGGGCGAGCTCGGCTTCGATGGTGACGGGCTGCGAATAATCGAGGTCTTTATAATCGAACTCGGTCGAGCTCACCAGGCAGGGTTCGGCGCCGAGCTCGGCGAAGCGGTGAAACATGAGCACGCGGCGACAGCGGCGATAGCTCCGCACCTCGAACCCGGCGCGGTGGGAGGAGAACGGGTCCGGGCGAACGGTCCAGTCGCGCGCCTTGGACGCGGATGCGCGGACCTGCCCGGCTTCCGGCTGGACCGGACCGGGGCCGAGCTCCTCGTAGTGTCCCTCGTCGTAGTCGAAGACCACCTCGAACAGCCAGTCGAGCTTCGTCAGGTCGGACTGGACGAGGCGCGAGACCCGGTTGCCATAGCGGACGCGCTTCAGATAACGGTTGGCCGGGCGGACCCGGTTGCGCTCGTTGGCCTGCGTGCGATCGACGTTCTTGTCGTCCTCCGCCGCGTACTCATAGACGAGGGCGTTGCCCTTGTCGTCGTAGCCCTGGCAGGGGAGCCACTCGAAGATGCGCGTGGGGTGCGCCGGATCGGGGTCGGCGGGATCGAAAACCCGCGAATTGTCGTCCTTGCCATAAAGGGTCGTGACGTTGTCGCGGGTGATGGAGCGCCAGTGGATCTCTCCGGTCGTACGGTCGGTCCACCGCTCGATCCGGGCGAAAAGCCCTTCGATACGAGGGCGATAGCGATGGATCGTAACGCCCGGCACCGAGGCATGATCTTCGAACCGGGTGCCGTCCGGCTTGAGGAGCGGCACCAGGTCCTCGGCGCCGGCGAGGATGTAGACATCCGACTCCTCGGCGTCACGATACTGGGGCAGGCCGCGGTCCGTCTTGCGCGAGATGGCGGGAATGGAGAGGGACCACCCGAAGCCGAAAGGTCCGCTACCCGCGCAGGAGTCATAAGAGAGGGAGAGTTGAGGACCGAAACCGGATCGACCTGGACTGGTGGCGAGAGGCACGGACAGGGAGCTCGTGCCGGTGACCGGATTGGCGGCGAATTTCTCGCCGATGCCATGGATGGCGCCCCCACCCTTGGGCAGAGTCGGAGTGGGAGGAGAGGGAGGCGCTGCGCCGGCCGCGGGGCCGGGCGGCGGGGACCGGCGCGCCGAATCCGCATCACCTGGCATCGCGGACCGCCTTTCGGTTGGCTATCCAGGGAGAGGAGGTCCGGAGCCCGAGCCAGAGGAGAGGAGGCAGTTCGCCACTTGAGTTTGGCAGAAGAACCCCTTTCGGTGACCACTACAGGACGGCCGCCATCCTACAGTATGACGACAAGGACTTCAAGCCGTCCTGGCCGCCGCTACCCCGGAAACGTCGACTTATCGATCCCCGGCAGGATCCGCAAAGCGTTCTTGTAATAGATCTTCCGCAGCACCTCGTCGGGGAGGTCGAGGCCGTAGAGCCGCCAGAAGGCGTGGCGCTTGCGGTAGTAGGGGAAGTACTCGTCCGCCGTTTCCAGCGTGCGGAAATAGGTGTGGTACTCCGTGGGCTCCCAGATGTCCTTGCCGAACAGGACGCGGTCCTGATAGCGGATCAGGAAGGCGCGGGCGGCGCGCGGCTGGTGGCCGAGCTCATGAAGCACGGCGCCGATCTCGGTGTTGACGTTCGGCATCTCGTCCAGCAGCCGCCCGAGCCGGCCGAGATCGTTGCCGAGCCAGCCCAGGTGGGCGTCGATGAAGATCGTCTTCGGGTGCCGCCGGAACAGGTTGTGCTGCTCGGCCATCGTCTGCTCGAACGGCGCGAACTGCGAAGAGTTGCGGCGGCGGCTGGGGAACTGCTTGAGCTCCAGCCAGCGCTCGTTGAAACGGTCCATGGGCTGCCAGAAGGCGACCGGCTCGCCGGTGTGGATCAGCACCGGGATGCCGAGCTCGGCGCACTTGTCCCAGACCGGATCGATCCGCGGATCGTCCGTGTGCACCCGGCCGCCGTCCTTGTCCTTGACGAACATCCCCAGGTCCTTGAAGACCTTGAGGCCGGCGGCGCCGTGCTTCACGTCGTCGGCGAGCTGGGCCGCCGCCTTCCTGCCGAAATCCGGCTCGGAGATCTTCGAGAAATCGACGTTGGCGAACTGGGTGAAGCGCTTGGGATAGCGCCCGCCGAGGTGCGCCCACCCCTTCTGAAACTCTTCGCCGCTGCCGCCGCTCAGGTTGTTCATCACGGCCATGTTGAGACCGTCCATGTCCTTGACCAGTTGGGCCGTCTGCTCAGCCGTCATCTCCACGGGATTTTGATGATTGTGGATGTCGATGAACGGATACTTCGCCCGGGTGACGACGTGCTCCGGCACCACCAGGGTCGATTTGGGCTCGTACTCCTCGAACGACATCGTCGGCTCCGGCGCCGCGGGCTGCGGGGAGGGCGCGGACGCCGGGGACTGGGCACCGGTGGATGGGGCCAGGGCAAGGAGACAGAGACAGAGGGCGACGGAGAGGAGGAGGATGGTTTTCATGATCGGGTGAATATAGCGCGACCGGGGCCGCGATGCCGG
>JAJKHS010000153.1 GCA_021154885.1 Thermoanaerobaculum sp. | reverse complement strand
CCCGCCCGTCTACAATGCCGCCCATGGCGAAGCTCCCTCCCCTCGGTGCCCACGTCTCGGTGGCCGGCGGCCTGGTCACCTCCATCGAGCGGGCCACGGCCCTGGGCTGCACCGCTGCACAGGTGTTCGTTAAAAATGCCAGCCAGTGGCGGGGGCGCGAGCTGGCCGAGGAGGAGGCGGCGGCCTTCCGCGCCGCCCGCGCCGGCAGTTGCGTCGGGCCGCTGGTGGCCCATGCGAGCTATCTCATCAACCTCTGCACCACCGATCCGGCGCTGCTCGCCCGCTCGCGAGAGGCCCTGGCGGACGAGCTGGCCCGCTGCGCCCGGCTGGGGATCGACGGCCTGGTGCTCCACCCGGGGGCGCACCTGGGAGCGGGGGAGGAGGCGGGGATCGACCTCGTGGCTCGATCCCTCGACGCCGTGCTGGCGGCCCTGCCGGAGCCGTCGCAGGGTACCACCCGCGTCCTGCTGGAAAACACCGCCGGCCAGGGCTCCTGTCTGGGCTACCGTCTGGAGCACCTGGCGGCCATCCGCGCCCGGGTGGCGAGCCCGCACCGCGTCGGAGTCTGCCTCGACACCTGCCACGCCTTCGCGGCTGGCTATGCCATCCACCAGCGCCAAGGCTACGAGGAGTTCGTGGCCGAGATCGAGGAGCGGCTGGGCCTGCCGGCCGTGGGCTGCTTCCACCTCAACGACTCCGTGCGCCCCTTCGGCTCCCGGCGCGACCGCCACGCCCATATCGGCGACGGCGAGATCGGCCTCGCCGCCTTCGCGCGCCTGCTGCACGATCCCCGGCTGCGGGCCATCCCCATGGTGCTGGAGACCGAGCCCGGCGACGAGATGGCGGGGCACCGGCGGGATCTGGAGGTGCTGCGGGGGTTGAGGAAGCCGCGGAAGCCCTCGAAGCGTGTTAAGATTCTTTGAGGAGGGAGCCATGGCCCGAAACGACAAAGAGCAACAGGCCAAGAAGCGCGACTACCAGATTACCTCCGATGGTCGAGTGAAGATCCGTGCTTCCACGCTGTTGGCGGACAAGAAGGTACAGGGCTTCTACCAATTGTTGAGAGCGTCCGCTGCCAAGAAGGTCTGAGGTAGAGGCGCGCCCGGGTCTCGATGCCCACCAACCTCCTCCTTCTCCCCCTTCTCGGAGGCTTCTGGTTCGTTCACTTCTGCTATTTTTTCAAGTTTCGGGCTCAGCGGCTCGACGGCTATCGTCTCTTGTTGGAGTCGGCCTTTTTCGGCCTGCTCCTCATCATACCTGCTCGGCTGATCACCTATTTCTGGCCTCGTTTCTCAGGGCTCGGCCGCGGTACTGAGGCGGAGTGGGTCCGTTTTTGGCAAGGTCCTCCCCTTTCGGGGACGGCTACGCTCTCACTGCTTATCGGCCTGATTGCCCCCTTTCTGGTGAACTGGCTCTATGCAGCTTATCTGCGTTCGTCCTCCCCTCAAGAATGGGGTCTCGACGACGAGGAATCGGGGCTCTGGGGAGCCGCCGTCAGCTTCCTTTGGCCAGCCAAAGAAAAGGCGCTCGACTTTGCCATCCGCAACTCAGGCAATCAGTTTTTTCAGCTCCTCCACAGGGCGGCCGTGCAGAAATCCCGGTCCTGATCAGCCTCCAGAGCCGCAAGGTGTATGTCGGTCACCTCACTGAATCTCCCAACCTGAAACCAGAGAATCAATTCGTCTCTCTGCTTCCGGCGCTCAGCGGCCATCGTGACGACAAGACACTGGGAGTCAAGTTTGATCTGATCTACGATCTCGAAGCTCTCATCGCCAAGCTCAACATCGAGGCGGAAGAGCTACTGCTGACAATTCCCTTGTCGGAGATCAAGAGCGCCTCTTTGTACCACCTCGGCAGCGAGGAATTCTTTCTACCCTACACTTCCCCGCAGCCGCCCTAGAGCGGCTTCCTCAGTTCACCCAGCCGTCGATCAACCGGTTGATCACGCTCTTGGGATAGCTGCGGGTGGGGGAGGGCAGGTCCTTCAGCAGTTTCTCCACCTGCGCCATGGCCTCCTCCGCCGAGGTGACGGGGTTCGCCAGCCACTTGATCTCCTGGCGGCGGCCGACGACCACCAGGGCCGGGGCCGCAGGCTGAGGCTGCCCCTCCTCGAAGGAGACCACGCCGTAGGCGGCCGAGAAGTTGCGGTCGTCGTGCAGCAGGGGGAAGAGGAGCTTGCGCTGCACCTGGAGGCGCTTCAGGTCGTCCAGCTTGGCCGGCGAGACGGCCAGCACTTTGGCGGCGAGCTTGCGCAGCGGCTCCTGCCAGCGGCTGAGGGCGTCGAGGTCGCGTTGCACCCGCTCACTCGCTGGGTCAGCGAAGAAGTAGATCACCAGGGCCGTGCGCACCACCTCGTCCTTCAGCATCAGGACGGCATCCTCGGTGGAGCTGAGGTCGAAGTTCGGGGCCACGTCGCCGATGGAGATCGGACCGGACATCATTGCTCCTTCCGGCTCAGGAGCCGGGCAGCAGGTTCGCAGGCAGGTTCTTCACCAAGTCGAACCATATCACCACGAACATCAGCAGCAGGATCATGACGAAGCCCACCTGGCTGATGACCTCCTTGAAGCGCAGCGACAGGTCGCGCCGGATGACCCCCTCGACGGCGAGGATGAAGATCTGGCCGCCGTCGAGGATGGGGATGGGCATCAGGTTCATGATGGCGATGCTCAGGCTGATGAAGCCCATCAGCAGCAGGAGGTCCTTGAAGCCCCGGCGCGCCGCCGCGCCGCTCTGCTTGGCGATCTCCAGGGGGCCGGCGAGCGCCCCCTTGGCCGACAGCTCGCGGCTGAAGATCTTGCCCAGGATGCGGAAGGTGTCCTCGACCGTCTGCACGTTGTAGCGGACGCTTTCGACGATCGCCTTGGCCGGGCCGTAGCGCTGGTAGAAGCCGATCTGCACCCCGATCTTGCCGGCGCCGCCCTCGTTGCGGGGCACCACGGGCACGATCAGGAGCTGGCCGTCGCGCACCACCTGGACCTCGATCCGCTGGCCGGCCCGCCCCGCGATGGCGTCCACGAAGGCCTTGCTGTCCAGGATCGGGCGGCCGTCCACGCCGCGGATCTCGTCGCCGGAACGGAATCCGGCCGCGGCGGCGGGCGTGCCGTCGATCACCTTGATGATCTGCGGCCGGATGCTGGGCAGCAGGCCGGCGAAGTCGCCCATGTCGTAGCGGGGCACCCGCTTGGGGGTGACCACGGCGGTGAAGGTGCGCGAGGCGCGCCGGACGTCGAGGGGCACCGGCCGGTCGGGCGAGGCGATGAGGGCGAAGACCACCTCGTTCCAGTCCTCGACCGTCTTGCCTTTGATCCTGACGATGAGGTCGCCCCGCTGCAGCCCGGCCTGGGCCGCCGACGTGCCCGGCTCGACGCCGCCGATGAGCGGCGGCGTGTCCGGCAGGTTCACCACCTCGATGCCGGCCATGAACAGGCCGGCGATGAGGACGACGGCGAGCACGACGTTCATCGCCGGTCCGGCGAGGTAGACGAGGATGCGCTGCCAGCGCGGCTTGTTGAGGAACTCGCGCGGATCGTCGGAGACCTCCTCCGGGTTCTCGCCCCCCAGCCGCACGTAGCCGCCGAGGGGGACCAGCGAGACCCGGTACTCGGTCTCGCCGCGGCGGAAGCCCCAGAGCCGGCGACCGAAGCCGACGGAGAAGGTCAGCACGCGGACGCCGAAGGCTTTGGCCACCATCAGGTGCCCGGCCTCGTGGACCACGATGATCACGCCCAGCGCGAAGGCGAAGGCGAGGATGTTGGTGAGGATGTCGGTGAGGTGAGTCATATCGTTCCGTGATTATACCGAACGGCCGGAGGCCTTCGGAGATTCCTACCGTGGCACCACCTCCGCCCGCAGCAGCCAGAGGCCGAAGAGCAGGACGGGGGCGGCGAAGAGCATGGCGTCCATGCGGTCGAGCAGGCCGCCGTGGCCGGGCAGGAGGTGCCCCGAGTCCTTGACCCCCGTGCCGCGCTTGATCATCGACTCCACCAGGTCGCCGATCTGGGCCGCCACCGCCGTCGCCGCGGCGACCGCCAGGAGCCCCGGGTCGAGCCGTCCCAGCCGGCCGTAGTTCCAGACCGCGGCCGCCACCAGGGCGACGCCGAAGCTCGCGGCGGCACCCTCCCAGCTCTTCTTGGGGCTGATCACCGGCGCCATCTTGTGCCGGCCGAAACGCGAGCCGACGTAGTAGGCCGCCGTGTCCCCCAGCCAGACGATGGCCATCAGCAGGACGATCACCCAGGGGTCGATCCGCCGCAGCAGGTAGAGGCTGGCGATCGGCAGGGCGAAGTAGGGGATGCCGAAGCTCAGTATCCCTAAGGCCGGGATGGTCTCCTCGAGCGGCGTGCGGCTGAGGAGCAGGAGCGTCCCCAGGCCGACGGCGATCACCAGCGGCCCGGACAGGAGAAGGAGCCGGATCTGTATCACCTGGACGCCGTCCGCGAGGGCGAAGGAGAGGGCCCAGGCCGCCACGGGCACGAGGACCAGCAGGATGGGCAGGGGCGCCCGCGAAGCCCGTGGGCGGACGATCTGCAGGTACTCCCAGGCCGCCCATTCGAGGACCACGGCCATGAATACGAACCAGACCCAGGGGGGCAGCTTGAACAGCACCACCAGGACGAGGGGAGTGCCGATGACGGCGGTGAGGAATCGCTGCATCGTCCGGCGCCGCTGCGGGGGGAGGTCAGCCCGGAAGCCGGCCCGAGGCGAAGACGTCCTCCGCCGGGTCGGGCTGCTGGATGCCGCCGTAGCGGCGCTCGCGCTGCTGGAAGTCGAGGATCGCCTCGAAGAGGTCGCGGCGGCGGAAGTCCGGCCACAGGGTGCCGGTGACCCAGATCTCCGCGTAGGCGATCTGCCAGAGCAGGAAGTTCGAGACGCGCAGCTCGCCCGAGGTGCGGACGAGCAGGTCGGGATCGGCCTGGCCGGAGGTGTACAGGTAGCGGCCGATGGTCTCCTCGTCGATGTCGGCCCGCTTGCCGGCCGCCCAGTCGGCGACGATGCGGCGGCAGGCGTCCACGATCTCGCACCGTCCGGAGTAGTTGAGGGCGATGTTGAAGCTCAGGCCCCGGCAGTGCCGGGTGGCCTCGACCGTGGCCCGCAGCTCGCGCACCACCGACGGGTCCAGCTCCTCCCAGCGGCCGAGGACGTTGAAGCGGATGTCGTTCTCGGCCAGCGCCTCCCGCTCCCGGCGGACGTATTCCTTGAGCAGGTTCATCAGGGTCCAGACCTCGAAGCGCGGGCGCTTCCAGTTCTCCACCGAGAAGGCGTAGAGGGTGAGGACCTCGAGGCCGAGCCGGGCCGCCGTCTCCACCGTCTCGCGCACCGAGGCCACTCCGGCCCGGTGCCCTTCCACCCGCGGCAGGCCGCGCGACTTCGCCCAGCGGCCGTTGCCGTCCATGATGATGGCGACGTGACGCGGCAGCCGGCCGAAGTCGATCCGGCGTACGAGAAGCTCTTCGGGAGATCCCGGTTCCGCGAGTTTGGACAGGTCGGCCATGATTGAGGGTCCCTAAATTATCACAGGCGGGGCCGGATCGCCTTCGGCGCTCCACTCCGGGGGGTAGAACACCCGCTCCAGCACGAGCCCATGGGCGGGCGCCGTGGGGCCTGCCGCCGCCCGCGGTCCGCCGGCGAGGAGACCGGCGAAGCTCTGGGGGGATCTCCTCCCGGTACCGACTTCGACCAGTGTCCCCACCAGAGCACGAACCATGCCGCGCAGAAAACCCTCGCCCACCACCCGGAAGCGCAGCTCCTCTCCCGCCTCTTCCCAGCGCGCGGCAACGATATGCCGGAACGGCTGTCCATGGGAGCCTCCGGCGAGAGCGAACGCCGAAAAATCGTGCCGGCCCGGCAGGGCCTCGGCCGCCCGCTGCATCCTTTCGAGGTCGACCCTGCCGGGAAGCCGCGCCACGAAGAGGGAGTCCAGGGGCGAGAGCACGGCGGCGCGGCTCAGGCGGTAGACATACTCCTTGCCCCAGGCGTGCCTGCGGGCGTGGAAGCCGGGGGGCATGGCGACGGCGGCGAGGATCCGCACGTCCTCCGGCAGGTAGTGATTGCCGCCGTGGACCAGCCCGTGCTCGGGGAACGGCGCCGCCAGCTCCAGGTGGGCCGCCTGGCCGCGGGCATGCACCCCGGCGTCGGTGCGGCTGGCGCCCACCACCCGTCCCGTCCCGAACGTCCGGCCGAGCAGCCGCTCCAGCGCCTCCTCCACCACCTGCTGTACCGAGAGAGCGTTCTCCTGGCGCTGCCAGCCGGCGTAGGCCGCGCCGCGATAGGAGAGGGTCAGGCGGTAGGTGGGCATCAGCCGGCGCCCCCGGTCTTTGCCTCAGAGCCCCCCCACCCCGAAGCCCTCACCCCTGTCCCCTCTCCCGCCCCCTCCCAACCCCCCTCACCGGGAGAGGGGAACCCGGTTGGAGCGATCTTGCTGGTCTCCCTCTTCTCCCGGTGAGGGGGGTTGGGAGGGGGCGGGAGAAGAGGGCCGGGGTGATGAGGGTCTTGGGCGGGGGAGCCGAAGAGCAGCAGCACTCCGAACGGCCCCCAGATCCCCAGGTACACCCAGGGCCACAGCGGCACTCCTGCGAATTGGGGAATGTACGAAAGGAGGATCAGCGCCGAAAGGGCCAGCCAGGCGGTGTGGCGGCGCAGGGCGGCCCAGGGGAGCACCCAGAGGAGATACCAGGGGTAGACCGTGGCCGACAGGAGGAGCAGCGCGCCGAAAAGGCGGCCCGTGCCCGCCGCCGGATCGCGCCAGCGCAGCGAGGCGAGCACGACGGCGGCCATGCCGCCCGCCAGGAGGAGCTTGGCGAGGAGCTGGGGATAGAGATAAGGATAGAGGGGGTTGACGGTCCGGTAGTCCTCCGTCCACACCTTGACGCGGTCGAGCCCGTGCGCGAGGGCGGGCGCGGCGCCGGCCCGGTCCAGGGCGCGCCAGAGCGGCTCGTAGACGGGGCCGTCGAACTCCCAGGAGATGCCGTAGGTCACCAGCCCCGGGGGGACGCCGCGAGCGGCCACCACCACCGGCGCCATGGCCAGCGCCACCAGCCCGCCGGCCATGGCGAGGAACCGCCACGGCCGCCCCGCCTGCCGCGCCCACAGGGGGAACGCCGCCAGCGGCACCAATTTTGCGAGGGCTCCGGCCGCGGCCCACGCCGCTGCGGCGCCCGGCCGCCTGGGCTTGGACAGCAGGCAGAGCACGACCGCCACCACCGCCGCCACCCCGAGAGCGTCGACATGCCCCATGCCCGCCACCTCCAGCGTCACCAGGGGATTCCAGGCGTACCAGGCGGTCCGCCCGGGGGGTACTCCGAGCCGGCGAGCCACCCCGAGAAGGAGCCAGCAGGCCAGGAGATCCGCCGCCGTGGCCATGACCTTCCAACCGAGGAGTGGAAATGGCAGCCGACTCGCTATACTGAAGGCGGCGACGGAGAGGGGCGGGTAGACCGTGGGCACCTGGGTATGAGACAGCCGCCGCCACATGTCGTCGCGGAGGGGAATGAGCCGGCCGGCCGCCGGGGGGAGGGCATAGGGGTTGAGGCCGGCTGCCGCCACCTTTCCATCCCAGAGATAGCGCAGCACGTCGTCGGACAACGTCGGTGGCAGGGGG
Organism: Thermoanaerobaculum sp.; assembly: GCA_021154885.1. Taxonomy (GTDB): domain Bacteria; phylum Acidobacteriota; class Thermoanaerobaculia; order Multivoradales; family UBA5704; genus DATARR01. Next base: position 19,175 of record JAJKHS010000153.1, on the reverse strand, counting down.
AGGAGCGGGAGGCGAAGCAGCAGAGCTGCCAGCAGGAGCGCCCGGGTCGACGGGGCCTCCATCGCCTCCAGCCGCCGTGCCGCCCAGAGGAGCCCGAGGAACGCGGCCCCGAGGAGGGTCAGCGTCAGCGCCAGATGATGAGCGAGATCGAAGACGAAAAGCAGACCCACCTGAACCGCCAGGAGCGGCAGCGAGACGGCGAAGGGCCTCAAGGCCGGCCGCTCGCGCCCGGCCGTTGACCATGCACTTTCCGTGGGCGCCGGTCGTGCTGGCACTCTATTACTCCGTCCTGGCCGTGCTCTCGTTCTACGGCCTGCACCGGCTGTGGATGGTGTTGCTGTACGTGCGGACCCGTAAGCGCCTGGCCAGGATGCCGGAGCCGCCCTCCGATCCTCAAAGCTGGCCCGTGGTCACCGTGCAGTTGCCACTCTACAACGAGATGTACGTGGCCGAGCGGCTGATCGACGCCGTCTGCCAGATCGAGTATCCCGCCGGGCGTCTGGAGATCCAGGTGCTCGACGACTCGACGGACGAGACCACCGAGATCGTCGCCGGCGTCGTCGCCGCGTGGCGGGCGAAGGGGGTGGACATCCACCACCTCCACCGCACCGACCGCACGGGCTTCAAGGCTGGAGCCTTGGTGGCGGGTCTCGCGCAGGCCCGCGGCGAGCTGCTCGCCATCTTCGACGCCGACTTCGTGCCGACGGGGGACTTCCTCCTGCGCACCGTCCCCCACTTCTCCGACCCCGGGCTCGGCATGGTGCAGGGGAGCTGGGCGCACATCAACCGCGGCTACTCGCTGCTGACCCGGGTGCAGGCCATCCTGCTCGACGGCCACTTCATGATCGAGCACCGGGCCCGCAACCGCACCGGCTGCTTCTTCAACTTCAACGGCACGGCCGGCATCTGGCGCCGCGCGGCCATCGAGACCTCCGGCGGCTGGGAGCACGACACCCTGACCGAGGACCTCGACCTCTCCTACCGCGCCCAGCTCAAGGGGTGGCGCTTCCTCTACCTGCCCGAGATGGCGGTGCCCTCCGAGCTGCCGGTGGACGCCAGCGGCTTCAAGAGCCAGCAGTACCGGTGGGCGAAGGGGGCCGTGCAGACCGGCCGCAAGCTGCTGACGGCGGTCTTCCTTGCCCGCCTCCCCCTGCGGGTGAAGCTGGAGGCATTCGTCCATCTCACCAACAACATCAGTTACCCGTTGATGGTGGTGCTCGCCCTGCTCATCTTCCCGGCCATGACCATGCGCACCGGCACCTCGACCCGGATGCTGCTCCTGGTGGACCTGCCGATGTTCCTGTCGGCCACGGCCTCCGTCCTCATCTTCTATCTGATGAGCCAGGTGGCGACGGGTCCGGGGTGGCGGCGGGAGATCCGCTATCTGCCGGCGCTGATGGGGGTGGGTATCGGCCTGTCGCTGAACAACTCGCGGGCGGTGATCTCCGGATTCTTCCACCGCGGCGGCACCTTCATCCGCACTCCCAAGTACCGCATCGAGACCCGCGGTCAGAACTGGTGGGCCAAGCGCTACCGGGCCGGCAGCGACCCCACGCGGGCGGCGGAGGCGGTCTTCGCGCTCTACTTCCTGGCCTGCACGATCTACGCTTTCAAGGCCGGGATGTGGATGTCGATCCCATTCCTCTACCTGTTCGTGCAGGGCTTCGGCTATATGGCCGTCCTGAGCTATCTGCCGTCTTTGCGCGAATGGTGGGCGCGAAACAGGGCACGACGGACCGCCGCGGCCGGAGCGGGCTGAAGTCGTCTGCTCTCCTGCTCTCCGGGACTGGCCGGGCTTAAAATAGGGCCATGGCATTACCCGAGCGCCGCTCCAGCCCCCAGGTAACGTTGCGGCCGGCGGCGCCGCGGGATGCCGATCTCCTGCGCCAGTGGCGCTCCGAGGCGAGCGTGCGGCGCTTTCAGCCGCTCAACGAGCTGCCCACGGCCCAGCTCCGGGCCGACGTCGCCAGCCAGCGCATGGCCGACCTCTACCGGGGGCGGGGTGAGAAGTTCCAGTGGATCGTGCAGGTGGACGGCCAGCCGGCGGGCTGGATCACCCTGGTGGTGAGCAACTGGGAGCACGGCCTGGCCGAGGTGGGTTACGCCCTCGCCACCGTGTTCCAGAACCGGGGTGTGATGAGCGATGCCCTGGCGGTCCTGCTCGACGACCTCTATCACAACACGCTGCTCGAGCGGATCGAAGCCCGCTGCGCCGTGGAGAACATCGGCTCCCAGCGGGTGCTGGAGAAGAGCGGCTTCGAGCGCGAAGGCTGCCTGCGCGGCTACTTCAAGCTCCGCGGCCGGCGGATGGACAACTACCTCTACTCCCTCCTGCGCGAGGATTACCTGGCGCAGCGGGAGGGGCCGGGGTAGTGGCGCCAACAAGGACTTCAAGGACAGCAGGGACACCATCGAAGCTGGGGTTTTCTTCGTCCTTGATGTCCTTGGTGTCCCTGAAGTCCCTTGTCTCGTATTTCCTAGTACCGCGTCGACGCCACGTTGGCGCGGGACCGGAAACGGTCCGACTGCACCATGCCGGAGACCACGTCGGCGATCCGGCCGTTGTTGATCCGCCGGAGGTCGGAGCTGAACTGCTGGCGGTCCACCTGGTCGGGGCTTAAGCCCAGCAGGTTCTGGTACAGCGAGCTCAGCCGGTCCTCGTTGCTCACGCCCTGGCCGGGCAGCCGGTTGCGGCTCTCGTCGCTGTTGGCGATCCCTACGGCGGCCTGCACCAGCGCGTCATAGCCGCCACGCGCGATCGAGTCGACCGTGCCCTGCGCCCCCGGATCGGGGTCCCGCATCAGGATGGCCTGGTAGAGCATGCGGGTGAGCTCCTGGGCGCGGGCGCTGCCGGTCAGAGCCCCGCCCACGGGCGCGGCGGCGGTGTCGGCCGGCACGACCTGGAGATAGATGGTGCCGCTGCGCAGGTTGGCCGGCACCCGGTTGTCCTGGATCTGGTATCCGACGTTGTAGCCCCGGGCGTTGCCCACCTGGACGTCCGCGGTGCCGTTCTCAGGACGGCTCCGGGTGAAGCGCAGACCGCCCCGGGACTGGTCGCTGAAGGTCGCCGCCGGGTAGAGCGACGGGCGATTGCCGGCGGGGACGGCGGCCGCGATCAGCCGCACCTGGCTCCCCGCGGGCACCGAGATCGTCCCGCCCGGCTCGACGGTGCCGATGTCCTGCTGAGTGGAAAGGTCACGGACCACGATCTGCACCCCGGCGATGGGCGGCCGGGGGCTCGCCGGCTGGGCTTGAGCCTGCCGGACCGCGAGCGGACAGAGCAGCGCCGCCGCCAGGACGGCCGGCACGAGAGTTCGGTTGGCTATTCTCATAAGACGGTTCCTCTCTAGATGTTTCGTCGGCAGGGGCTTCCGGCGTCTGCCGGCCCCTGTTGTCATCCAGTAGAGGGAGCAAGAAGGGTGCCACTCGGGGCACCCAAGACCCTCATCACCCCGGCCCTCTTCTCCCAGCCTCCCCCCCGTCCGCCGGGAGAAGAGGGAGAAAGGCAAGAACCCTGATCTGCGTTCCCCTCTCCCGGTCGGGGGGAGTGCGGTGGGAGAGGGGACAGGGGTGAGGTTTTGGGCGGGGGCGCTCTGAGGCTCTCCAGCCTAATAGCGGTCGCGCTCGCGCAGGCGGGAGCGGAAGCGGTCCGAGCGCACGAGGTCCCCGACCACGGCGGCGATCTGGCCGTCGTGGAGCCGGCGGAGGTCCCGGTCCCAGGTCGACCGATTCACGTCTTCCGGAGCGAGGCCCAGAAGATTGCGGTAGAGGGAGATCAACCGCCGCTCGTTGGTGACGTTGCCGTTCTCGTAGATGCGGACGCGGCTCTCGTCGCTGTCGGCGATCCCCTCTGCCGCCCGCACCAAGGCGTCATAGCCGCCCTGCTCGAGGGAGCGGACCGTGCCGGCCGCCCCCGGATCGGGGTCGCGCAGCAGGATGGCCTGATAGAGCATGCGCGTCCACCGCGACCCGCGGGAGCCCTCGCCATACCCGCCGTGGTCGTGATCTTGCGGACCGCCGTACCCGCCCCCCTCGTGCGAGCCGCCGGAGCCGACGCCACGGACCACGCGGACGTAGAAGCTCCCCCGGCGCACGTCGCCGGGGACCCGCTCGTCGGTGATGAGGAAATTGATCTGCTCTCGCTGGCCGGTGGCTCCGGAGAGGTCGAGGTCCGCCGCGGCGTTCTCGGGGTTCGAGCGGGTGATGCCGATCCCGCCCCGCGCCGGGTCGGAGAAGGTGGTGACCGGGTAGATCGTCTTGCCGCCGGAGTAGAGGGCCGACAGGATGAGGCGCACCGGTCCTCCCCGCGGCAGGTCGACCGTCCCTCCGGGCTCGACGCTCGCGATGTCCTCGTGGGAGTTGATGTCCTTGACCACGATCTGGAGCCGGTTGATCTGACCCTGGGCGAAGACCCCGGAGATCCCGGAGCCGGCCAGGGTCAGGGCCAGGAAGAGAAGGACGCTGCGCTTGCCGGTGCTCATCTCGGCTCCTTTCGGTCGGGTCGTTTGGACAGCCCGACGATGCTACAACATCGGCACCCCGGCGCGGCGTTCCAGTCGACCAAAGAATCGTTTAAGCTCAATTCATCTATCGAGGGCACACCCTCAAGGAGGATTTCATGTCGAAGAGAGCGCTGGCGCCGCTGTTCGTCTGTCTGTTCCTCGCCTCGGCGGGGATCGCCCACGCAACCTCACTGCCGGTCTACTGCTTCCTCGACTACTACGTGTCCACCCAGAGCGGGATGCTCTCGGCCTCGCCGCTGGACCGGGTCTGCCCGGTGAAGGTGATCTTCTCGAACGGCGCCGGCTCGACCGGCCGGACGTACGCATGCACCATCCCGGCGGGCCAGACCAGTTGCTCGCTGACCGTCGACCCCCAGGCCTCCGGCGTCCCGTCGGGCTTCAATCCCCAGTCGGCCTCCACCTCTCTTCTCTACTCGTCCATCGAGGCGGACAACGGCTGCGTCTACGACACCGACTACCCTTCAGCCCGCGTCGACACCATGATGATGACCCAGGTGATCGTCGGCCACCGGTTCGATTGTGCGACACGGCCGTAGCAGGCAATCCGGCTCTCCGCCCTCACACTATGAGGTCGTCTGAAGGGCAGGCGAGCGGGCCGCTCCAGGCCGCGCCTCCGACCTGCCTGGAGAGGAGAAAACGGTCATGACTCGCAACCGATTGCCGTGTCGCCTGGCCGCCGCCGCCTTGGGGCTCGCGTTGCTGGCCCCTCCCGCCGCCTTGGCGCAAGGACCGCGAGCGCTCGTCCCCAACCACGGAGAGCGGAGCGTTCTCGCCGCTCTGTGGGACTTCGTCTCCGGTCTCTTCCCGAGCGGTGAAACGAAGAACCGCGGGCAGATGGATCCCAACGGCTTGACCGGGACGGCGACCGCCGATCCCGGCGGCGAGCATCGGGGGCAGATCGATCCGGACGGCCTCACGGTTATCCCAGATCCCGGCGGCGAGCATCGGGGACAGATGGATCCGAACGGCTAGAAGGGACATTCTGAGGGGGGTTCCTGAGGAGGGAGCCCCTTTTTTGTCCGGATGCTGTGGCACGTGTCTCGTTTTCACGCCTTGCGGATACTACGTACTACAGAGATGCTCTTTCGACATGCCGCCTTCCGTCGCGCCCAGCCCCGAAGATCTCGATCGCCTGCTGACCAAACTCAGGCCCTCGGTCATCGAGATCCTCCAAGAGTGGAAGATCCCTGAGGGCGAGGCGGAAAAACTGGTGGCCGAGTTGCTGGTCCGCCTCTCCTACCGCTGGAGGCGGATTCCCGACCCCGAGCGATGGTTCCTGAAGGCTCTCGAAAAAGAGACCCGGAGCCGCTCGGAACGATCTCACAAGGAGCCCAGGGATGAGTAAGCGCCGCCCCGATCCGACATCGCCCGCCCCCGACGGTCGTCCGGACTATGCGCAAGATCTCCAGCGAGCCTCGGAGGGCGCTCGCGGCCGGCTCCCGGAGATCTTCCAGGAGATCGATGCCGCGACGACCCTGGCTGGAGAGCTGCTGGCGAAATCCGGCGCGGAGCGCTCGGCGATGGTGCGGACGGAGAGGGTGCGCCTCCATGGGCTCGCACTCTGCGACCTGCTTCAGGAGAAGGTCCGCCAGACGTGGTTCAACGACCCGGCCCGCGCGGTCGAGCTCGGGGAGCTGGCCGTGGAGGTTTCGGACCGTCTGGACACCCATCACTATGGAGTGGCGCTGGTGGAAGACGCCCGGGCTCTCGCCTGGGCCTATCTCGGCAACGCCTGCCAGGTCGCTTCCGACCTCCGGCGGGCCGAGGATGCCTTGCGCCGAGCCGAGGAGCACCACCGGTTGGGGGACGGAGACGAGCTGACCGGAGCGCAAATCCTGAGCTTTCAGGCATCGCTACGCAACGCGCAGGGACGTTTTAAGGAGGCCGGCCAACTGCTGGACAGAGCCATCGCCATCTATCGTGACGCGAAAGCCCGCCACCTTGAGGGCCGAGCCCTTATCAAGAAAGCCACGGCGCTCGGGTATGCGAGGAAGTTCAAGGAAGCGGAACGCCTGGTCCGGCGAGGTCTGTCGCGCATCAACTTCTTGGAGGAGCCGCAACTCCTGGTAGCGGCCCGCCACAACCTGGTCTGGTATCTCACCGAAAGCGGCCACCACGAAGAGGCCCAGAAGGCTCTGGAAGAAACCCGTGGGCTGTACCTTCGCATCGCCGAGAGAATCAATCTCGTCCGGCTCCGCTGGCTGGAGGGCCGGATCGCCTTCGGGCGCGGCCGGCTGGACGAGGCGGAGACAGCCCTGCGAGAGGCGCGGGACGCCTTCATCGAGCGTGGGGTCGGCTTCGACGCCGCCCTCGTATCGCTCCACCTGGCGGCGGTCTATGCAAAGAGAGGGGACACCGCCGGGATGCAACGGCTGGCGGCCGAGATGGTTCCCATCTTCGAATCGCGGGACCTCCACCCGGAAGCCCTCGCCGCGCTGGCGATCTTCCGCCAGGCCGCCGAAGCCGAGGAGGTCACCCTCGGCCTGCTGGAGCGGATGGCCACCTATCTCCAGCGCGCCCGGCGGAATCCGGAGATGCGGTTCGAGCTTGCCAACTGAACCCCATCAAGATCCAGCAATGCCTGATCGATTTCAGAAGGACCGCCCGATGGCGACCATCAGTATCCGGATGCCCGAGGATGTGGTCGAGGAGCTCAAGCGGGTAGCGCCCGTCCTGGGATTTTCAGGATACCAACCCCTCATCCGCACCTACATCGGACAGGGCCTGAGGAAGGACCTCGAACGGCTCGACCGGAATCCCGGACTCGAGCGGCTTTTGGAGAGCCTGCGTCGGCAGGGCGTTGCCGAAGAGCTCATCAATGAAGCCGTGGCCGAGATGCGGACGACCTGAAGTCAAGAGGCATGAAAGCCAAGGTCCGGTCCATCAAGAGAACACCAACGGGAAAGTATTCCCGGGAGACGGTGCGCACAATCGTCAAGGCCATCCACGTCCTCGAAATCGAGCCGGATGGATGGGAGGTCCGTACTCTTGGCATCAAGGGTATCTCCAAGCGGTTCGGGGCCAAGGGGCCGGCGATCGAGTACGCGTTTCAGCTCAAAGGGCACGGTAAAGTGATTGTTCACCAGCGCGAACCCAAGAAGGTGACCGTCGCCAGCGCAAGAAGAACCGGCAGTGGTTTGACGATCAGGGAAACCGAGTTCTTTCAGCGCCCATCATCATCGTAGATGTCCTCTCGGCGGAACCTCGAATCGGCGGGCCAGCCCGGCCAGTCGAAAACCCTCAGCCGAAGAGGAGGCTTAGGATCACCTGAAGGCGCAGGACTTGTGGGCTCATCGAGTACGAGTACGGCTTGGTAATCTCCGGGAGGGGTGTCCGGCGGAACCCGCGTCACTACCCGAAGCTCCCCACCGGGAGAAACCGTGGCTGTGATCTCGAACGTTCTCACAAGGAGAAGGGTAGGTCATAGCGGTCAATACCGCAAGCGAGGGCTTACCACACCCGACCTTTGGCCTCCTCTGCCCACAGGTTGTCGCCCTGGGGCCCAGGAGGGCGCTTGGGCGAGAGCCAAGGCTCTAGTATGGTCAGGGAGGCGACAGCAAGCTAAAGAACTCTATGCCGCAGGCTCTTTCGCGCGGCTGAAGTCGAGGCGAAATTGCTCGGCTGGTTCCTTTGGCTCTACTGCCTTAAAGTAGGCTCTGTTCATAAGCTTAGGGGCTTCGGGATGATCCGTTGCATGTATCATATAATACATGACCCTTGAGCTTCCCTTCCGTTCAAAAATTGGCCAGGGTGTGACAAACACATAGCCTAATTGTTCCCGCAGTCGACTTGAGAGCCATTTAGCACGATCGAGATGAGGCATACTCCTCAGGTTGCACCAGTCGGGGTCGCCCCACCAAGACTCCAAGACAGCGAAATCCTTCTGGGCGGCAAGAGCTCGATCCAGCCAACCATTTGACAGAAAATAGAATAGCTCAATCTTATATTTTTCCGTTTTGTAGCGTGCCAAGGCTTCTACTGTAGACCAATGACACTCGAAGGTGCGTTGATCCAGAAGGCAGAAGGCCGCCTCCTTTTTGCTAAAGCGACCGGCGCTTAGAAGCTGGTGTACACTCTCGTTGAAATCGCCGGCGATAACATGAATATTCCTCTTGTTGCCTTTCCGTGTACGAGGTGGCTGAGAATCCGCTAACTGCTGAACCCTGGCGATCTGCTTCGGATCTTTCTCGAAAAGGAAAAAATGCTTCAACCATCGCGGCTCACTCTCGAGAACCAGTTTGGCGGACCACATATCGGGCTTTTCTGCCTCCTGCGGCCCCGCAAACCCGTCAATATAGGTACCGTGTTTGGTTACCAAGACGAAATAGTACAGGTAACGTTCGATCAGCCTCGCCTTGTTTTCAGTCCAAACGGGATACTTCAGCCGACGCAAAGGTAAGTCAAAGCGCGGCGCCTCAGGAAGCTGGTCGAACAGTGGTAACTGATTGTCGCTTATCACTTCGCCTCCGCGTCGTCAATTAACGGAAAGCCATTCCAAAACTTTCCGTCTATATCCCGACCTGCGATTGACTTACTCATGCGCTCGAAGTGCATGCCTCCATGAACTAGAATCTTAGCAGAGCCTTGAGGCGGTGTCTCGACGGGACGCCAGTTACCCCACTGTTTGAAGTGAAAAGCGATTCCGGCGTCTATACACTCGTCGCGTAGACTCCTAACCCAAGCGGGGTGCATTGGGCGCGCGCCATGACCGCTCTCACCTCCAGCAATTACCCAATGGAGCCCTTCCTTCGACACAACCTCGTCTGTGGGCCGGTTTTCCCCTGCTTTAGCGAGGCCATCCTTTTTCATGAGCCAACCCGAAATGTGAATTGGGCCGAGCAGTGGCTCGCAGGATAAGAATCTCACGACCGCTGGCAGATTCAGCAGAACGGGAACCCGTCTATTTGCCCACTCCTGATCTTCTACTGTCGTCCCGAGCCAGACATTACCGGGCCATTTGTCGCTCCACGGTACCATCGCAGCTGCGTTCTCGGGCCTTTTGGTCAACAATAACCAATTCAGCCAAGGCGTCTCGCCAATTATGGCCCAAAGGCGCAGTCGCCAAGCATCAAGATCTCTTCGATCCTCGAACACGTCTGCCATGGATGCACAAAACACGCGACGCCTCTCGCCAGCCTTCTCGGCCTCGCCGTTCCAAAGAAGGGGTTGGCGCCAGTGGTTTTCGCCAAAGAAACGTCTTTCGGCACTCACTCCCCAGACGCGAGCGCCCACTCGCTTAGACCAAGTCTCCGCATAGCAGTGCTTGCAGGCAGGAGAGACCTTTACACAACCCCACCAAGGGTTGAAGGTGTGGTGGGTCCACTCAATTCCAGAATTCTTGCCCATAACTTCCCAAGAAGGGTGCCTCTACGCGCTGTGACAACAGGAATGCGAAACGGGTGCCGGTCAAGGCACTTATCTCGAAACAGAGATCGACTTTACTCTCTCCAGTCCTCGATGGTAAGGCCTTCAAAGTGTTCGAAGTGTGGCCGGTTCGCTGTGACCAGGATTAGACCGTTGACCTTCGCGGTCGCGGCAATCTGGCCATCGAAGAGGGGTGGAGTCTTGCCAATCGCCGTCAGTCGTACCCTCTCTCGGGCATGCCATTCCGCAGCAGCCTGGTCGTATGGCAGGATTGGCATGTTCACGCGTACCACTTCGAACAGGTAGTCCCCGATCGTTCTCTTTTTGAGTGAACGCGGAAGACGTTCCCAGCCAAACAGCAACTCGTGCCAGACCACCGTAGCGATTCCAACTTCCCCCTCATGCTCCAGTAATGTGCGAACCACACCCGGATTCGGCATTGGACGGGTAGGCTCGGAAACGACGTTAGAGTCCAGCAGGTATCGTACACTCACCAGTTGAAATCCCGACCCGGGGATGGATCGCGCACGTCGCCAAAAATTTCGTCGGGGTCGATGTCGAGCTCCGCAAGGTTGTGTTCCCTGCGAAACTTCTCATAGGCCGCACGGAAGCCTGGTTTCTCTTTCGATAGCCGCCGCTCGAAGTCCTCGACTCCGATCAGCACGGCAACCGGCTTCCCTCGCCGGGTCAGCTCGACCTGAGCTCCCTCCTCGGCCTCATGAACCACGCTGGCGAGATTGTCCCTGGCTTCTGCGATCGAGTATTTCTTGACCATCCAACCCTCCCGTCTGATGGCCCATCTTAGCATCAAGGCCCAATCCGCCCCACCCGCACGATCGGCCCTTCCGCCTCGTCCGGCTCCCGCAGGTCGATCGTCCCCTGGATGGCCCAGAGGTGGTCGCCCTGAGGGTCGAGGAGGGTATGGGCGACGTTCCAGGTGCGGTCTCCGGTCTTCTGGATCTGCGTCCAGTGGTGGCGGCGGGATTCGGGGGTGAAGGGGAGGTCGCCGTATTCCTCGAAGAAAGGTGCCAGGGTCTTTTCGAAGCGCTCGGCATCCCATTGGGTCTGGGGATCGTCCGGGTCCTGCTTGACGAGGGTGGCCGCCTCCTCCCAGTCTTTGAGCGAGAGGGCGCGGACGAGGAGGTGCATCTCCGCCCGGATGCGCGCCGCGAAGGTCTTCGGGTCGGCCAGCAGCTCCTGGAGCCAGAGGATCTCGCGGGCGGCCGCCCTCTCCTTGGTCCGCACCAGGACCTCCGGATGGAGCAGCCCCTGCCACTCTTCGAGGAGGCTGGAGTCGGTGGTCTCCACCAGGGCGCGGAAGAAGCCCAGGGCATCCCACACGCCTTCGGTCTTCGCCGGCTCGGGGACGGTCTGGTCCAGCGTCTTGTAGAGCTGCGAGAGGTAGCGCAGGAGCACGCCCTCGCTGCGCTGCAGGCTGTAGCGCTTGACGTAGTCCGCGAAGCTCATGTAGCCCTCGAACAGCTCGCGGCCGATCGACTTCGGCTTGATGTCCTCGCCGCCGACCCACGGGTGCTTGCCGCGGAAGTTGTTGAAGGTGCCGTAGATGAAGTCGGAGAGCGGCTTCGGGTGGGTGACCTCCGCCAGGCGCTCCATGCGCTCCTCGTACTCCATCCCCTCCGCCTTGAGCTGGGCCACCAGCTCCCCCTTGAGCTTGTCCACCTGCTTGCGCAGGACGGCGTCCGGGTTCTCCAGGATCGACTCCACGAGCGTGATGAGGTCGGGGACGTAGGTCTCCGACGTGGGCTCCAGCGATCCGATCGTCTCCACCAGGTAGAGCGAGAGGGCCTGGTGGAGAGAGAAGTCCCACTGGAGGTCGTCCGCCACCACGGCCCAGAGGTAGTTGGAGCGGGTGTCCCGCCGCATGCGGATGATCCCCGAGCGGTAGAGCGAGCGGACGAGGACAGCGGCCGTGGTGAGGAGGCGGGCCTTGGCGCCCTCCTCTTCATGGCAGCGGCGGATGATGTCGCGCAGGGAGTCGAAGTTGCGCAGGTTGGGGTCGTCCAGCTCGGCGTCCCGCTGGAGGAGGTTGAGCACCATGCCGTGGGTGATGCGGAAGCGCGACTTCAGGGTCTCCGGCGGCCGGGTCCTGAGCTTCTCGAAGGTGTCCTCGTTCCAGGAGACCTCGCCCTTGGCCGGGCCGGTGACCTTCTTCTTGCCGCCGCTCCTCTCGCTCTTCCGCTTCTCGATGATGTGCTCGGGCGCCTGGGCGACGACGCTCCCCTGGGTGTCGAACCCCTTGCGGCCGGCGCGGCCGGAGATCTGCTTGAAATCGCGGACCGAGAGGATGGACACCTTCTGGCCGCCGAACTTCGCGAGCTTGGTGAAGAGGACGGTGCGGATCGGGATGTTCACTCCCACCCCCAGGGTGTCCGTGCCGGCGATGACTTTGAGCAGCCCCTGCTGCGAGAGCTGCTCGACGAGCAGGCGGTACTTCGGGAGCAGGCCCGCGTGGTGGACGCCGATGCCGAAGGAGATGAAGCGCTTGCACTCCTTGCCGTAGGGGGTGTCGAAGCGGAAGCCGCCCACGGCGTCGCGGATCTTCTCCCGCTCCTCGCGGGTGGAGATCTGCATGCTGGTGAGCGACTGGGCCAGCTCGGCGCACTCGCGCTGGGTGAAGTTGACGATGTAGATGGGCGCCTTGCCGGCCTTGACCAGCCCCTCGATCGTCTCGTGGAGAGGGGTCTCCCGATACTCGAAGTCGAGGGGGACGGGCCGCTGCTCGGAGCTGACCAGGGCCGCCTCGAAGCCCGTGCGCTCGACGACGTGCTCCTGGATGGCGGAGACGTCGCCCAGGGTGGCGGACATGAGGAGGAAGCGAGTGTACGGCAGTGTGATGAGAGGGATCTGCCAGGCGACTCCGCGCTCGGGGTCCGAGTAGTAGTGGAATTCGTCCATCACCACGTAGGGGGCGTCGAGCCGCTCCCCCTCCCGCAGAGCGCGATTGGCCAGCACCTCGGCCGTGCAGCAGATGACGGGAGCGTCGGGATTGATGGACGCGTCGCCGGTCATCATGCCGACGTTCTCGGGGCCGAAGTCGTCACAGAGGGAGAAGAACTTCTCCGAGGCCAGGGCCTTGATGGGGCTGGTATAGAAGGACGTCCTCCCCTCGCACAGGGCCTTGAAATGGAGGCCGAGAGCGACCAGCGACTTGCCGGAGCCGGTGGGCGTGTTGAGGATGACGTGCTTGCCGGCCATGATCTCCAGCAGCGCCTCCTCCTGCGCCGGATACAGCTCGAACCCCGCCTCCGCCGCCCAATCCACGAAGAGGTCGAGGATCTTGTCGGCATCGCGGGTGCCGTCCGGGGGAACCCGGGCGAAGAGCGACGGGCGCGAGCGGGGGGGCTCGGCCTGGGGCGGGGCGGCGGTGACGGAGATTGCGGGTTCGGCCATGGCAGGGTGATTGTGGCATGGGCGGGGGGCAGCCGGGGGGTGCCGGCTTGCCTGTAGGCGTCGAGTGTGTATACTTAGGCGTATGGCCCGTATGCAGGTTTACCTCCCCGACGGTTTGTACGAACAGGTCAAGGCCCGTGGTCTTCCGGCCTCGGAGCTGCTTCAGAAGGCTGTGCGTGCGGAGCTGCGCCGGCTGGACTTGCTCGCCGAAACCGACCGCTACGTTGCGGATCTCATCGCCGAGGTCGGAGCACCCATCGCAGCTCAGCGCACGCGCGCCGCCGCCGTCGCGCAGCGACTGGCGCGCCGACCGACCCGCCAGGTGGGCTGACCTTCGTGCTGGTCCTCGATTCGGGTGGAGTCACCCGTCTGGCCGAGCGGTCTCAGCAGGCGGCAGCGCTGATCCTGGCGCTTCGCGAAGAGGATCTGTGGCCGCCCCTCGTTCCCTCCATCGTGCTCGTCGAGTGTTTGCAAGGGCATCCTGGCCGCGACGCTCTCGCGAACCGGTTTCTCAAGACGTGCGACGTCGTAGAGGAGGTCCCCGAGCCGCTGGCACGGCGAGCTGCGCTGTTGCGGAAGCTGGCGCGTCGAGGCTCCGCGGTCGATGCGCTCGTCGTCGCCTTGGCGGAGCCGGGCGGAACCGTGCTCACCTCAGACCTGGGCGATCTCGGTGCCCTTGCTCAATACGCGAACGACGTCTGGGTGGAGAAGGTTTGATGGCTGGGCGAACCTGTCGCCCCTGAAGGGGACTTCAAGCCGGGTTACCCGGCGTCGTTCCTAGGAGCCTGTGCGGCAGAAACAAGAAGCAAGGACGTAAAGGACATCGGGGACGGCAAGGACCTCAAAGCATAAAGGATGATGCCAAGTCCAGTTTTTTATATCCCTGCTGTCCTTGTAGTCCTTGATGTCCTTGGTCGGCTTTTCTGCCGCGCAGGCTTCTAGCCCTGGCATTTATGCCCGGGCGGAGGTGCGGAGTGCGTATAGTATTGACGCATGGAGATGCCCCCGACCTTCGCTGAGATCCTGGAAGCCGCAGACAAGTTGTCCCTGGACGAGCAGGCGGAGTTGATCGAGGTGCTCCGCCATCGGGTCGCTAAGCGCCGGCGAGACGTTCTCGGCGAGGATATCCAACAGGCTCGGCGAGAATTCGAGGCCGGGCAGTGCCAGCCCACGTCTCCGGAGAAGATACTCGAAGACCTTCTATCCGAATGGGCAGAAGAGGCTGAGAGACGGGCCCAGGCGATGGAGGACGGGAGCGAGCCGGAGAGATCCCGGCCGAGGAAGTCTCTTCGCGGGTGCGCGCCTCCCTTGGATGAGGAGGGTCTCCTTCAATGGCTGGCCGAGCGCCGAGTTCGCTGAGACACCCAAGCCCTTGGGGCGCTTACCCGAATGCCGAGGCACTGGCTGCTCTTGACAACTTCAATGTTTCCAGGAAGATATCTCCAGGATCTGGACTGGGATGGGGTTCCGACAGGGTAGCCCCGAAATCGCCCCACCCGCGCAACGATACTAAGGTATTGACGAGGTTTAGGAATCGGCATAAACTTAGTCCACCGAAGAATGAGGGACATCCACAAGCCCGAAGGAGACCCGGACGGGAACTACGGCGAGTCGCTAAGGACTCAGATGGCTAGGGCGGAAAGTTCAGAACGAGGTTGAGCGCCAAGAAAGATAGGAAGGCATGGAAAAAGATCTCTTCAAGGAATTGTACCTATTTGAGCTTAGCCGCAAGGAGCAGTTGACAGGCAGAGTTGCGGTATTGCTCACCGCCGTGACGGTTGTTGGTGCTCTGGTCGGATTCCTTTTGGAGGCTCACGCCATCTCCACAGACCCTCTCTCGCTTATTTTTGAGTCCCTGCTCATGCTTGCTATTTTTTTCTATGGGAGCTCGGTTTACTACCTAACCCGGCTCTATAGCGGATACATGTATGAGGCAATACCCACGCCTTCAAAGCTCAAAGCCTATTACCAGGAACTCGTAAAATTTTATAACGATAACCCGGAGGCAACAGGAGGTGCAAGCGAGAAATTTCAAGACTACCTCAATGACCGCTACGCAAAAGCAACAGAAATCAATGTGCTTAACAACGAAACAAAAGCGGCATACCATGCGAAGTCTCTGCGCGCTCTCGTCTTTGCATTGCTATCTCTATCACTAGCCGCCGTGCCTCACTTGCTTAAAAAATCTCTGATGCCGTAGTTAGTCAAATTTGCGTCCCAGTTCATGGAGGAACACCAATGGGAACCTACGATTGTAACCAGCCAGCCGCTGTTGAGCCGCCAGAGGGGCCAGATAACCGTAAAATTAATGAGCTAGCTCCGTGCCCGCCGAAGAAGCCGGTCGGCGGTCCTGTAGAGTTTGGGTATTGAAGGCACTCGACCCAGCCGCTCGAGTGGACGATTGAGGCCGCCGCTCAGCGGCGACACGTTACTGCGACACGATGCCACTCTAATCCGCCATGCCCTGATCGGGTGCTCGCCCTGGCCGCCTATGGAGCCAACCGCGCTCTGATATGAAGCCAGTAGGAGAAGTCATCATGCCCCATGCCGTGAAAGTTGCAATCAGCCTGCCCTCGACGGTTCTCGACTCTGTCGAGAAAGAACGACGAAGCGGGGAGAGAGCCGTAGCGAGTTCTTCCGGCAAGCCGTTCAGGCATTCCTGCGTGACTTGCAGCAACGCAAGGACGTCGAGCGTGTTCAGGGCTATCTCGAGCACCCGGAGCGCGCCGAAGAAGTAGACGCGATAAGCTCGGCCAACTATGCGGCTCTGGCCGAGGAGGTCTCAGCTTGGTCGGTTTCCCCTGGGTCCTTGCTGTCCCTGCTGTCCTTTAAGTCCTTGATCTGACGACAACTGAGAAAGGGACGGCGGCGGCCGTTCCGGAATCCGTGGCGGCTCCCTGGCGAGGAGCCGCCACTCCGGCCGGAACCCTGACTCTACGCGGTGTAGCGGAAGGACAGCTCGTACTTGCCGTCCTCTCCCGTCATGATCAGGGGTGATCCTGGCGGCTGGATGTTCACCTGGAAAGTCTGCTCGCCTATGGTGTCGTCCCCGATCCCGTCGTTTTCGAACACTCCGACGAAGAAATCTCTCGCACGGGCTGCGTTCGCCCGCCTGTATCTCGCGGCATGAGCTGCCGTCGCCCTTCCAGGGCTATGGGGTTTCTGGGGACCGTCTTACCAGGGGCTGGCAAACAGCGCCAGCCCCTGGCTACATGCCCGAGCTCCTTCGGAGCAAAGACATTGGGTGATAGGGAAGCCGCAGACAAGTTGTCCCTGGACGAGCAGGCGGAGTTGATCGAGGTGCTCCGCCATAGGATCGCTGAGCGCCGGCGAGATAGGAGGGCTCAGCAGGGGCTCTCCGCTCTGGCCGGCGGTTGGGAAGGTTCAGATGAGTTGGTCGAGCGCTTGGCCGAAATCCGGCGGACCGGCCCCAGGCACCGGTGACGCGAGCCGGAGATCCCGGCCGAGGAAGTCTTTTCGCGGGTGCGCGCCTCCCTTCGATGAGGAGGGTCTCCTTCAATCGGCTGGCCGAGCGCAGACGCAACGCGCCCTTCCCCCTTTTCCTGCCTCGCACATCACCTTTGCTACACGGCCTTCTTGAACGGCGGAATGCGTTTCGGGGGCAACCGCACGACAGGGCGATCTCCAACGGGGTGCAGGGGCGGAATCCCTTAGGACTTCGCTTTCTTCGAAGGTTTCGACTTGCCAGAACTGTTGTGGGCGACCGCTTGGCGAACGAGCGCCTTGAAGGCGGACTCGTCAACTTCTTCTCCTTCGTGGATGTCGATCGCGCGGCGTACGTTTCCGTCGAGACTCGAGTTGAAAAGACGGGCCGGATCCTTCAGAGACGCGCCCTTGGCGAAGGTAAGCTTCACGACATTCTTGTAGGATTCGCCAGTGCAGATGATGCCGTCGTGCGACCAGATCGGAGTGCCCATCCACTTCCACTCCTCGACGACGTCCGGGTCTGCTTCCTTGATGAGCTTGCGCATTCTGCTGAGGGTTTCCCCGCGCCAGTCCCCGAGCTCGGCGATTCTTTTCGAGATGAGCTCCGATGCCGACTGGTCTTGGCTCGCGTCCGACTTTTTCATGTTCTCATCCTCGAAGTTCCAGAAGAAGGGTTATGTCAAATTCCGCCGCTCAATTCTACTCCGAATGCCTCCGCATGGCCAGAATTACCCGCATGAGAAGAGCCGGTCGAGCAGGTCGAACGCCGGAAACGGCGCTCTATCCGCTTGAGCGTTCTTCACCCGGGCTCGGCAGGCGACCTTCCGTGACGATGTCGATGACGACCACGCCAGCCTTCTCTTCGGTCTGGACGTAACGATAGGCATCGGCGATTGCGGCGAGAGGATATCTGCGATCGATGACGGGAATGAATCGGCCCGCTTCGATCTTGCCCCTCAGTCCGGTCACGAACGCCTGCCCGCTTCCCCGCTTCGGCAAGGGAATCACGACCCGCCCGTTTCCCGTGACCCTCGACCAGAGCAGGAACAGCAGATTCTGCGACCAGGGGCCGCGATCCGTCGCCGCGAAGACGCCCCCAGGCTTGAGCAATCGCCGCCATCGGCGGATGCCCAGCTTTCCCACCGCGTCCAGCACGAAGTCGAAGCTGCGGCCAAGCTGGTCGAATGCGTCGGTGGTGTAGTCGACCGCCAGGTCGGCTCCCAGCGATCGGGCCAGTCCGAGGTGGCGGCCTGCCACGACCGCGGCAACCTCGGCGCCGCGATCTTTGGCGAGTTGAAGCGCTGCCGTGCCGATCGCGCCGGATGCGCCGTAGATCAGGAGCCTGTGGCCGGGTTTCAGGGCGAAATGCTCGATGGTCGGGTTTGTGTAAAAGGCGCCTTCGCAGACGACAGCCTGATCGAAGCGCAGATTCGAGGGCATGTGCGCGATGGGCCCGGTTTCGGGCATGCAGAAATATTCCGCCTGGGCGCCGTCATTCCTGGACGGGCACATTCCGAAAACGCGGTCTCCGGGCTTGAACAGGCTGGCCGCCGCGCCAACGGCTTCGACGGTTCCGGCGAAATCCATGCCGAGGATATTTCGTCGCGATCGCCTGGTGCCGGTCAGCAGCCGTATGAGTGTCGGGTGAAGGAGCTCGCCGCAATCGGTCCTGTTGACCGTCGCGGCATAGACCCGGACCAGCACCTCGTCCGGTCCGGGCACCGGCGCCGGGACGTCGCGTACCTCGATCACGCCGGGTGACCCATAACGCGCGATTGTGGCTGCCTTCATCGGCCCTCCAATATGTCGTGATGTCGTGCGCAGGCTCGCGGGTCGACCGACGGCTGAGGCGCCTCGCATGCCCCGCGGTGGCGGCCAGCCAGCTCCACTGCCTTGTCAGGCCGCAGAGAGCGCACTGATCGTGACGTAGTATCCGTCTGGATCTCGGAGTGAGAACTCCTTGGTTTGAGTGTTCGGATTCACGTGGGGCTCCTCTTCGAGCCGAGTGACGAGAGCGCGTGCCCTTTGAAGCGCCAGGTCGAAATCATCGACACGGAAGAACAACAGGAGACCGTTGCCGGGTGTCCCGTGATCGGGGCTCATCAATGAGGGATGATCGTGGGCGCCCCACTCGTGGAGGCAGAGCAAGACAGTTCCATCTGAATCGAGGATTTGCCCAAAGTCGTCATGGGCGGGAAGCGTAGCCGGCTGACCGAACAGCGCCTGGTACCATTTGAAGCTGCCCGGCACGTCGCCCACCCCTATGATCGTCCACGTGCGCTTCATCGGGTTCCCCTCTGCGGCCTAACGTGAGGCTGTTATGCGTCACTGAGCCCTTCTTGTTCACTCGCCGGCGGCCTCCAGGAAGCTCCTGACGAGCTCGCGGTTGTACCAGATCCCGGCGTCTATCGCCTTCGCGATGAGAGGCTT
>JAJKHS010000152.1 GCA_021154885.1 Thermoanaerobaculum sp. | reverse complement strand
ATCCACGGCATGCTCAAAAACCAGGAGGATTTCCAGGGACCAAAATTCTTCGCCCTCGAAACGATTACCCCTTGACTTCCAACGGAGTATCTTCGGGGCTTCGGGGATTTTATGGGGTTACGTCTACCTGGGGCTGGCAAACAGCGCCAGCCCCAGGCTACATGCCTAAGCTCCTTCGGAGCAAACTCTTTCAAGCAGAAATCAGTGCAGCAGAACTCGGCCTTGGCCTCATGCCAGTGGGCTGATCTTTCGGCACCAGAGCAGGGCGACGTCTCCAGCGATTTCTTTACCGGAGATCACCTGACATGGCGCGTCAATGCGGTCAGTGAGCAATTTCCGTCGAGATTCAGTCCAGCCTGAGGTTCTGTCTGCATGCTGGTAAACAACCAGCACGTCGTCACGAGATGACACGCGGCAATCTCAGCGTGCCGAAGGCCCAGTCCCGCGTCGCCAGGGCGGCCTCGGTGGCCAGACCCTGGCGCCAGAAGGGATAGTGGATGAGGTAGCCGATCTCCGGCTCTTCGACTCCGTCCACCTCCTGGATCAGGAGGCCCACCTGGCCCCGCGGCTCGCCCGTGGCCCGGTCCTCCGCCAGCCAGAGCCCATGGCCGTGACGCTCGTAGCGGTCGAGCTGGCGCTCGATCCACAAGGTCGCCTCCTCCCGCGAATAGAGCTTCGGATAGAACCGCATCACTTCGGAATGGGAGAGCATGGCGGCGACGAAGTCCAGGTCGCCGAGCGACATCTGCCGCAGGCGGAGGCGGGGTGTTTCAAAAATCTTTTTCAATGTCGTTTTTGGTGGCGATGATCTTGAGATCGACGGGCCGCTCAGTTAATTAACTGTGTAGGTGACGGACGTGACCGCCGTCGACCGGGTCGCGCCAGAGGGAACGACCGGAAAGAAAACGTTCACCTTGGTGACGCCTGTCGGGATCCGGATATGATCACTGATCTCCACCGTGCCGCTGCCGCGCGAGATGCTCAAACTCGGCTGCGGAACCGTCGGGGATATGTTGATGGCGGACTGATCTTCGATCACGATGAAGATGGTGCCGGATGAGGCGCTGGCCAGGTTGTAGCGCACGCGTCCGGTGAAGGTCACATCTGAGCCTGTGGTGAGCGGCGTCGTGACCGGGGGAGAGATCGATTCCAAGGCAATGCTGTCCATCCCTCCGCCGGGTTCCGTCGGCGAGCTACCGTGCCTACAGCCGGAAACGGCGGAGACCAGCACCAGCAACGCCAAGCCGAGCCTGAACGTCCTCACGGTTCACCTCCTATCGATAAGATCATTCTAAAAGATCGGCCGGCCTGGTGTCAACCAAGGATCCCCCGGTTCACCGCCGCGGCAAGTCCCACCCCGGCCGTGTAGAGAATGAAGAACCCCATCCAGAAGCGGACCGATCCTCCAGCACCCGCCAACGCGTCCGCCGTTTTCTTGATCATCGGGAGCAATCCGCGAGCGATCAGCCCCGCCGCGAGAATTCCCGCCGTGAACCAGATCCAGCGCGAGGTCACCGTGGACGCCACCACGCCGGCCATGTCGGACTTCAGCCAGAGGGAATTGAGCACGAGATAGGAAAAAGCTTCGGCATAGTTGGCGAGGGCCCAGAGGAGCGTCGCGGCCAGCCACCAGGTCCGCCTCGGCCCTATTGCCGGCCGCCACCAGGCGCCGAGGAGAGAAGCGAGGCCGATCTGGACGAGGTTCACCGCGATGCCCGCCAGCGCGGTGAGCGCCAGGGCTCCCCTCCCCCGCCGGGCCAGACAGCCGAAGTCGATATCTCCGCCCTGGCTCCCCCAGAGATACCAGCGGGTGCCGGTCCGCCAGCCGTCCGCCTTGCAGCCCTGGAGCCAGGCCGCGGCGGCGTGCCCCAACTCGTGCGGCCAGACCGCCAGGTAGACCGCCATGCCGGCGACACTGGCGAGGACGACCAGGATGATGAGTCCGCGGCGGTCCATCGGATCCACCAGGGGATCACATCCGCACGAAGAGCTCGTTGCGCCGGACGAAGGCGTCCATCAGGACGAAGAGGTAGGGGTCCCGCCGCTGGCTGCGGTATTCGATCAGGACCCGTTTCTTCGCCCGCTCGTCGGCAGGCGTTAAAGGAAAGAGAGCCCACTTCTCATCCGCGAAGCGATGGGGCGGCAGCAGCGGGTGCCCCGGCGCCAGACGGAAGGGAGACGGGAAGTGCCGGGCATGGATCAGGTAGCCGAGGCGGTGGGGCTTGAGGCCGGCGTCCTCCAGGACCATCAGGGTGATGCGACCGCTGGCGCTGTGGTCCGGGTGCGCATCGAAGGGCACGGGAAGGGCGACGACGGTCGGCCGCGTTTTGTCCAGGACCGTATGGAGGTCCTTCTCCAGGTTGACCAGCCGGTACTCGGCGCCCGGAGAGACGGCGGCCGGATAGGGGACGGCCGTCTTGCCGGTGCCGGGGGAGCGGATCACCTGGTCCGGTCTCTGGAGCATGGGTTGGATGCCGCGATCGGGGTAGCCCAGGAAGAAGAGGTGGTCCGGCGGGAGACCGAGGCGCGACATGGCGGCCCGGGCCTCCCGGATGCGGCGCGATCCTTCCGACAGGTAATCCTGGACCCCGGGTCGCAGGGTGAAGTCCATGATCTCGGCGGAGGTGCGGTTGCAATCGCCGGACGTCACGTAGACGACGTAGACCGCGGCGCCGTTGCGCAGGGCCGCCGCGGCGTAGGCCCCGGCGCCCAGGGCCTCGTCGTCGACGTGCGGGGCGACGATCAGCAGCCGGTCGTCCTTCCCGAGCGGATCGAGAGACGGCCAGTCTCGCGATCCCGGCTTGCCGAGGTGCGGCCAGCCCACGAGGAGAACCGCGACCACAAGGACGGCGATCCCCCACGGCCACCCTTTGCGGTCAGATCTCGCGGCCATACACGAGCTTCCATTCCATGTGCCCGTCCGCGGGCGGCGGCCGGAAGGCGGGCTGGCAGCCCAGGGGGCGGAATCCCAGGTGCTCGAAGAAGCGCCGGCCGGCCTCGTTCTCCTCGTAGACCGTGACGTGCACTCCCGGCAGGCCCCGCTCGGACGCCTCTTTCAGGAAAAGCTCCGCCAGTTGTGAGCCTACCTCGTTGCCGCGGACCGGCGGCAGGAGATTGACGTGGAAGTCGGCCGGATAGCGGTCGAGCCTCGGCCCTCTCCGGCTGGCGGCGAGGAACCGGGGCAGGCCCGCCAGGAGGCGCCAGAGGGCGGGCCGGAAGAGCAGGCCGCGGGTGATCGCCCCGGCCACGGCCCGCGGCACCACGCGCCAGGTCTGGAGACGGGCGAAGCGGCGGAGATCGAAGCAGCCCGCGAGATAGCCCTGCACGCGCCCCTCCCGCTCGGCTACCCAGAGGGGACCGGCGCCGAAGTCGGTCCAGGCCCGGGTCATAAGGTCGGTGAAGAGACGGGGATCGAGGACCGCGCCGTCGCCGTCGTAGTCGTACGCCGTGGCGAGGCAGACCTCGCGCACCGCGGCGCGGTCCTGCGGCTGGTAAAGGCGGATCTCCATCTCGCACCCTCCTCGGGTTCTCCCGGTGGAGAGACGCGATGCTAGAAATGTGCCCTGGCCCTCAGGGCTCGAACGGCACCTCCAGCGGCGCCGTCCAGATCTCCTTGCAGCCACCGGTCCGGCGGTCCATCCATGACGGGAAGACGTGCCCGGCAGGTCAGGGCGACCCCGCTGACGGCATAGCGCCCTCCGGCAGAGCCCAGTCGGCGCGGCCGATCTTCTCCCAGGCGAAGAGGGGGACGAGATCGGCCGGCTGGCAGGGCTCGGGCCGGTCCAGCAGGCCCAGGGAGTGGGCCAGGTAGCCGGTAATCCTCTCGGGGCTCGCTCCCGCCTCCCGCAGCGAGCGGAGGGTGAGCCCCTGATCGCGCTTCGACAGCTTCTCTCCCCGCGCGTTCACCATCAGCGGCACGTGAGCATAGGCCGGCGGCGCGCCGCCCAGGGCCGCGATCAACTGGATCTGTCGCGCCGTCGAGGCGAGGAGGTCCTCCCCCCTCACCACGTCGTCGATGCCCATCGCGAGGTCGTCCACCACCACGGCGAGCTGGTAGGCGTAAAGCCCGTCGCGCCGCTTCAGCACGAAGTCCCCCACCGCCTGGTCCACCCGCTCCGTCACGGGACCGAAAACCCGATCGGTGAACGACACCGGCCGGTCGTCGACCCGAAAGCGGATCGCCGCGTCCGGCCGTGCCAAGCTGCACAGCCGCTCGAACCAGTCCGGGTCCAAGCTCCCGGGGCGCAGGGACGCGGGATACGGCGCCTCCTCGCCGCCATGCGGAGCGGACGCAATCGCTTGGAGGTCCCGGCGGGAGAGCCGGCAGGGGAACAACCGGCCGGCCGTGGCGAGCCGCCGGAGCGCCGCCTCGTAGAAACCGCTCCGCTCGGACTGCGCATAGGGCGCATGGGGACCACCCGCGTCCGGTCCCTCGTCCCAATCGAGGCCGAGCCAGGCGAGATCCTCCATCTGCGCCGCCGCCAATCCGGGCACCACTCGCGGCCGATCCAGGTCCTCGACCCGCCAGACGAACGTGCCGCCCCGGCTGCGCACCGAGAGCCACGCCGCCAGCGCCGTACGCGCGTTGCCGGCGTGGATCATCCCCGTGGGGGATGGGGCGTAGCGGCCGCGGGGCCTCTGGGTCAAGCCATCACCGAAAGCATCTTCGCCAGGGGCTCGCCCAAGGCGCGATTCCCCGTGATCTCCATCCGCGCCAGCGCCTCCCCGGCGGTCAGCCCCTTGGTCAGCCGCCGCCAGGCCGTGTCCTGGTCCAGGCGGACCCGGCAGTCAGCCTCCGTGGAGTCACCGGAATAGAGCGTCCAGGCCGCTCCCTCCCGCACGAGCGTCCAATCGCCCCCGGCGTCCCCCTTGACCTCGAAGACGATGCGCGTCCCCTCGTCCGCTCCAACCTCGCGGTAGGCGTGGGGCAGGGCGCGCAGGAAGGTGTCCAGCACGGGATGGAGCCACTGGCGGGAGGTGAGCGGAGGGGCTCCCACCGCGTCGCGGATCTGCTGCTGGTGGTGCCAGTGCTCGGTGAGCTCGCGGGCCATGTCGAACCACACGAGAGACGTCTCCTCCCCGGCCCAGGCCACGGAGATCGGCGCCGGAGCGAACGGATCGAGCGTGGCCATCAGCTCGGCCCACTGCCGGCCTGCCAGGTCGAGCAGATCGGTGAGCACCCGCGGGCTCAGGCGCCGGGCAGCCGCCACCCACTCGGCGTTCAGCCGGTTGATGAGGGCCACGATGTCGTCATAGCCGGCGAGAGGCGGATCGGGCGGCGGCAGCCGCGCCCCGTCGCGCTGGGCCGAAAGCCGCCGGAGCTGCACGTCGAGCAGATGAGCGGTCACGTCCTGGACAGTCCACGCCCCGGCGACCGTGGGCCGGCGCCAGTCCTCCGGGGAGAGGCTGCGCAGCAGGGAGATCAGCTCCGCATGGAGACCGGGAAAGAGACCGGCGACGAGGATGGGCTGGACAGGTTCCATCCGGAGATCGTACCGGAGCGCAAGGCGAAACGGCGGACCGGGAACATCGCCCCAATTCTCGGTAAGTCGTGGCAAATGACAGAGACTCCGCCGCAATGGACACACCAATTGGCGCAATGGACACTCCTTATGCCGCAATAGATATGCACTACGCGGCATTTGACAGATCCTTTGCCACGATGTGCACGCCATTTGCGGCGCCTTCCCGATCATAAGCCCAGCCCAACGGGCTGGGTTGTCCCGCCCTACCCACCCCTGAAGCCCCAACGGGGCGCGATACTCGGTCCCGGAGCGGGATAGCGCGGCCCTTCAGGCCGCATGAAATACCTGTTTGCTCCGCACCCAGGGCGTTGCCCTGGGCTGAGGGATCACGGCCCTTTGGGCCTCCAAGACACTGGGCAGGGACGACGTGTTTCTGGCTGCGGTTGGCCATGTCGCGAAGGAACGCGGAATGAATGCTATCCCGCATCGCGCGGGATCGAGTTTGTGGATGAGCTGCAAGTCCAGATTTCATGTCCCGAAGGGACAGCGGCATGTAGCCTGGGCTGGCGCTTTTTGCCAGCCCCAGGGAACCCGCGCCCCCACGTCTTCCAGAGCCCCGAAGGGGTGGCGGCAGCTCATCGTTTGAAACGAACTGCTGCCGCTCCTTCGGGGCTAAGAGAGCAATCCCTCCTGATCCTCAACAAATCACCAGCAAGAGTGTCTTGCAAGGTAGGATCTGCCTGCGGAAGATCAGCGGATCTCCACCCAGGAAGGAGGTAGCGTGGAACCGGTTATAGCGTTTCTGGCGTTCTTCATCGGGCTGGTTCTCGTGATCGCCCAGCTCAAAATGTTTTCCATCGATGCAAACCTGAAGAAGATCCTGGAAATTTTGGAGAAAGAGAAACGATAAGCGACGTGGTGGCGAGCGAAAAGAAGTTACAAGCAAGAGAGCTCGCGATCAGCCCGCGAAGCGGCCATCTGAAGAATTCTCCCGGCCACACTTTCCACCTGCCTCAGAATCTCGTCTGGAGCTTCGCTCAAGTCGAGCGTCAACACTTCCAGTCGCTTCCCCACCTCAACCACCTCATGGGTAACCGGCTCTCCTTCGCCAGCAGCATAGAGAAGAAGGCCGCTGGGCAGATCCGCGGCGATGGTGTAGGCGAGAAGCTGATAGAGGTCTGGGTGCTTGATGCCTGTGGCATTCACACGTTTGTACTTGACGTCTCCCACGAACAGGCAGGTCGGTCCCTGCCACCAGGAAAGGTCGGGCTCCAGGCGGACGGCCCGCCCGCGATCCAGACAGAGCTGGCGGCGGCCAGGAAAAATCTGCGGGCTCAGCCGCAGGGCCTCCCGTAACGCGGTCACGACGAAGCTCTCGAAAACCGCGTTCATGTCGATCAGGAAGGCTGAGGCCGTAACGTCGCCGTGGTGGAGATCGAAGGAGATGGCCTGGAGGATCAACCGGGCGAGGTCGACGGCCGGCCCATAGTGCTCATTGAGCCGATTCCAGGCGATCTCAGGAAGCTGGGCGGGGTGATAGTCGCGCAGGGTCACCCGCTCCAGCGCGCTCCGCAGCCAGCGGAGGCTCGCCCGCGAATCGGCGGAGCGCAGCTTCATTCGTTCGAGCCTGTCGCCCGCGGCCCGGATCATGCGGTTCGGCTCGACGTCCTCGGTGAACTCGTCGTACGTGACCTCCACGGGTGGAGCGATGCCGAAGCGGCGCCGGAGCTGATCGTCGAAGCGCACCCGGCCCCGCACGCCGGCCAGCGCGGCCTCTTCGCTCCGGTAGCCCTGGAGCAGGCCGCGCCGAAACGCCTTCCGGACCTGGTGAATGAACGCGGGAACCAGGGCTTCGAGAAGGGTGTCTCGCGACTCGAAGAGAAAAGGGGACGAACGCCAGGCGCGAGGGTCGAGCGCGTAGGAGAGGAGGAACAGGACCCGGTCGACGTCGATTTTGGGCCGGATCTCGACCGCCAGCTCCGGCAGGTTCAGAGCTCCGATCGTCGAGCCGGGAGTGAGGTCATACAGACCGTCCGCGCCGCGTGTCGGGACCACGGTCACCGACGGCGCGAGCAGGCGAAGGGCGTCTCGCTGCTTCGCCGTCAGCGGGATCGCCGGGCTCATCCGATATTCGATGAGTGTCAGGGTCTCCACGAGGCCGACCTGGGGGACGAGCTCGAAAGGCCTTGGGACGCCGGGTGGATCTGGTCTCCCGGCGCCATCAAACCGTCGCTCTGGGAGCGAATCGAGCCGGAGCTGATCGATGCCTAAGGACGATCCCGACCTCTTGATAGAGGACATGCTTGCCTCAGTCCGCACGATCGAGCGCTACACGTCCGGGAGCGTTTTCTCTCCAGGGCTGAAGGCCCGTAATCCCTAAGCCCAGCCCAACGGGCTGGGTTGTCCCGTCCCACCACCCCTGAAGCCCCAACGGGGCGCGATATTCGGTCCCGGAGCGGGATAGCGCGGCCCTTCAGGCCGCATGAAATACCTGTTTGCTCCGCACCCAGGGCGTTGCCCTGGGCTGAGGGAGCACGGCCCTTTGGGCCTCCAAGACACTGGGCAGGGACGACGTGTTTCTGGCTGCGGTTGGCCATGTCGCGAAGGCACGTGGGATGAACGCTATTGCGCAGAGTAACAGTGCTCGGCCACGAGAGTTACAAAGCGTTGGCGCCCGGTACCAAGCCGCGCTACGAAATCGTGCTCAAGGTACTTCACAGCCTTGGAGTGAAGCTGACGGTACCCTGGCACAACGCCGGGGTGTACCTAGGGCCGGGCAAAAGTAGCCTAATAAATTCCCTATGAGCCTCGAAGGGCATCAGAAAAGGCCGCAAGCACCCCTTCGGGGCTTCGGGATGCTTGAGCTTTGTTTCCTAACCCAGGTCCTGACGCCACAGAAGCTATTTGGGTACCAAAAGGCATTGACCAGGCCAGATGAGATCAGGGTGCCCATCAATGAGATCTTCACTTCTGTTAGCCTGATAAATTTTATTCCAGATTTGTCGACCGTAACAACGCCCAGCTATTTTCGATAGACAGTCACCCTTAACTACTTTGTAAAGGACGTCATGATCCAAGGGAGAAGAATTACACGATATGGATGAGCAAACTAAGTCTCCTTTTGCTGGCGCTGGCGTAGGCGCTGGCGTTGGCGCTGGCGTTGGCGCTGGCGTACGAGCGGACGAGG
>JAJKHS010000151.1 GCA_021154885.1 Thermoanaerobaculum sp. | reverse complement strand
GACGGGCAAGCCGGCCGACGTCGAGCTGCTGCGCAGCAAGCTCGGCTTCGTCGACCTCATTCCGCAGGTGGACGAGAACGACCGGGCGAGCCACAGCGGCATGATCCGCTTCGGCAACGAGCCGCAAGCCTGGTGGGCCGCCTGCCAGGGGCAGGCCAACCCCGAGTGGATCGCTAGGGAGATCTCGTACGTGATTCCGGAGCGGGGGGTAGTGGGGTAGGGCCCTTCCGGCGAGGTTCGAGTGAGAACGAGGGCCCGAGGGCTTCACCTCGGGCCCTCTCACCGGCTGGGTTCCCCGTGGGCGTCTCTACAGTGGGGCTACCAGACAGATCACCACTTTCGAGACACCCTCTCAGAGAATCTAGCCCACCGGCCCGTTGGGCCGAACCCCGAGCGGGGAGAGCCCCGTCCCTACAGGTACGGAGCGTCTCCCGAGTGGGGAGAGGCCCCTCCCTGCTCGTACGGAGCGTCCTCCCGAATAGGGAGAGGCCCCTCCCTGCTTGGGCGGAGCGTCTCCCCGGTGGGGAGAGGCGCGTACCCGTTGGCCCGAGGCGTAAACCCATTGGGACGAGCCGCCGCCCGGCAGGGGACGGTGCGCGCAGGGCAGCTCCAGGCCAGGGACCCGCGGCACCGATCTGAGAAGGCGCCGACCCCTGGAATCCCCCCACCTCCCAAGGCGTTGACATCCCTGGGGAGGCCCGCCGGCGCGCCCGGCCCCGTCACCGGGGGAGCGGCCGGCGGTTCCCGTAACCCTCAGCAACCACAACACTTCCTCGACCTTGTGACACCCAGTCACAAGTGGTAGACTCCAAGGCGGCGGGAGAGGACTTACCCTATGGACAAGATGACCGGAGAAAGCTGGGTCACCACCACGTTCGAGACGCTGGAGGACTGGGCCGCGCGCAACTCGTTCTGGCCGTTCCCGTTCGGCACGGCCTGCTGCGCGATCGAGTTCATGTCCACCGTGTCGAGCCACTACGACCTGTCGCGGTTCGGCTCCGAGGTGGTGCGCTTCTCGCCCCGGCAGAGCGACGTGCTGCTGGTGGCGGGCACCATCAACGACAAGATGGGCCCGGTGCTGAAGAAGATCTACGACCAGATGGCGGAGCCGAAGTGGGTGATCTCCATGGGCGCCTGCGCCTGCTCGGGCGGCTTCTATCGCGCCTATCACGTGATGCAGGGCATCGACGAGATCATCCCGGTGGACGTCTACGTCCCCGGCTGCCCGCCGACGCCGGAGGGGCTGATCTACGGCCTGCTCCAGCTCAAGGAGAAAGTGATCCGCGACCGCAAGCGATTCCGCGAGCAGGGCCGCAATCAGGGGAACAACCAGGAGAAAAACGAGAGTGTCAACGCTGGCGCCACTGTCTGAGACCCCTGAGACCGCGACCTCGACCGTGCAGGAGCTCGAGGCGGTCCGGGCCAGGTTCCCGGCCGGCAGCATCCTGCCTCAGGACGGCCTCGACCAGCCGACCTGGATCGTGAGCCGCGACGTGCTGGCCGCGGTCGCCCGAGAGCTCAAGGACAATCCCCAGACCCAGTTCGACCTCATGCTCGACCTCTGCGGCGTGGACTTCCCCGACCGCGAGGAGCGCTTCGAGGCGGTCTATCACCTCTACTCCCTCCACCGCGGCGCCCGGTTGCGGCTCAAGGTGCCGCTGCGCGAGGACGACGCCGTGATCCCCTCTCTCATCCCGGTGTGGAAGGCCGCGAACTGGTTCGAGCGTGAGATCTACGACATGTTCGGCGTGCGGGTCGAGGGGCACCCGAACCTGAGCCGCATCCTCACCCACGAGGCGTTCCAGGGGCATGCGCTGCGCAAGGACTACGACCCGGCGCGGCGCTGGATCCTCACCGAGGACAAGATCTACAAGCCGCACTTCGACCTCCCCCCCGGCGAGAACGAGGACGACATGTTCGAGCGGATGACGGTCAACATCGGACCGACCCATCCGGCCATGCACGGCACCTTCCGCTTGATGGCGGTGCTGGACGGCGAGACGATCGTCGCCTCCGACGTCGAGATCGGCTACCTCCACCGGTGCTTCGAGAAGATGTCGGAGACCCACACCTGGCAGCACGTCATCCCCTACACCGACCGGCTCAACTACTGCTCCTCCTTCATCAACAACGTCGGCTACTGCAAGACGGTGGAGAAACTGCTGGGCGTCGAGCCGCCGCCGAAGGCGGTGTGGGCGCGAACGATCCTCTCCGAGTTCTCCCGCATCATGGATCACTGCGTCTGCAACGGCACGACGCTGGTCGACGCCGGGGGCCTCACCAATTTCTGGTATCTCTTCCAGCCCCGCGAGGAGATCTACGGTCTGCTCGAATCCGTATGCGGCGCCCGTCTGACGGTGTCGGCCTGCCGCATCGGCGGTCTCATCCAGGACCTGCCACCCGACTTCGAGGCCCGCTGCCGCCGGCTGCTGGAGATCATTCCGCCGTTCGTCGAGGACTCGGAGAAGCTGGTCAACAAGAACCGCATCTGGATCGACCGCTCGGTGGGCATCGCCGCCATCTCCGGCGAGGAGGCCGTGAACTGGGGCTGGACGGGGCCCTGCCTGCGGGCGAGCGGCGTCGGCTACGACGTGCGCCGGGCCCACCCCTACGACCTCTATGACACGGTCGACTGGGAGGTGCCGGTGCTCTACGGCGGCGACGTCTACGACCGCTGGCGGATCCGCATGCTGGAGATCTGGCAGTCGCTGAAGATCATCCGCCAGCTCCTCGACCGCGGTATGCCGGAAGGTCCCCACATCGTGGACGATCCGCACGTCGCGCTGCCGTCCAAGGAGGCCTGTTACAACGAGATGGAGGCCATGATCTATCACTTCAAGCTGATCATGGATGGCATCCGGGTCCCGGCGGGAGAGATCTACAACATGGTCGAGGGCGCCAACGGCGAGCTCGGCTTCTACACCATCAGCGACGGCACGGGGAAGCCCTACCGCAACCACTGCCGGCCACCGTGTTTCCCGATCTTCTCCACCTTCTCCCGCCTGATCCAGGGCGGCTCGCTCTCCGATGCCATCGTCTCGTTGGGCGGCCTCAACATCGTCGCAGGAGAGCTCGAGCGATGACGCAGCCGATCGCCCAGACAGCCCAGACACCGCCATCCCGCCCGGTCCTGCGGCCGGACGCGCCGTACCCGAACACCGTGAAGCCCTACAAGCCGGGGTTCGCCGAGCGCCTGTACCTGCCGCTGCTGGGCGGGTTGATGGTGACGGCGCGGCACTTCCTGCGCAACCTGTTTGGGAAAAAGATGTACACCATCGAGTACCCGGAGGAGCGACGCGCCTACAGCCACCGCTTCCGCGGCCACCACATCCTCACCACCCGGCCGGACGGCTCGGTGCGTTGCGTGGCCTGCTTCCTCTGCGCCCAGAACTGCCCGGCCGAGTGCATCCACATCGAGGCGGCCGAGCACCCGGACGTCAACATCGAGAAGTACCCGGTGGTCTACGAGATCGACATGCTGCGCTGTGTCTTCTGCGGCTACTGCGTGGACGCCTGCCCGGAGGAGGCCATCATCATGTCGAACAACTACGACATGGCCTACTTCACCCGCGAGCAGTCGATCGTCGGCAAGAACGACCTGATGAAGCCCTACACCTTCGACGAGAACCTGCTTGGCTACCGTCCGCTGTTCCCCGAGGAGGACGTGCAGCGGGCCAAGATGCGCCGCGATGCCTTCAACCTCGTCGAAGCCGCCCGCCAGGCCCAGGAGAGGGAGACGGCGAAGGCGGCGGCGGGGCGGTGATAGTACCTCTCAGAAGATGCCTGGCGGCCTCAGCCTGTCCGTCTCCCGGAACGCCCCGCGTGCGTCGTAGGGGCACAATTCATTGCGCCCTGAGGTGACGCCGGCCCTGGGCGCAATGAATTGCGCCCCTACAACTCCGGCAAACCTAGACGATGGACCGGGCCCCTCAGCAAGTCTTGCACACGCAGGAGGACTTGCCCGTGTTCTCGTCGCAGGTGAAGGACTTGATCCCGCACCGGGCGCAGGTGAACCGCTGGCACTCGCACTGCTTGTTGACGCAGACGAAGGCGGTCGGCGGGCTGCACAGCGCGGCGCGTTGCTGTGCGCCTGCCAGGGGCAAATCGACCGCATCCTGGAGCTGCTGGAGGAGCGGGGTGGTGGCAGGCTCGGCCTGCGCCGGCGCCGTGAGGTCGGCCGGCAGCGGGGTGGGCAGTGTGGAGGCGGGAGCCTGGGCCAGGGCGGCGCCCCCGGCGAGGAGCCCGAGGAGCAGGGCGGTACACAGCGGGAGTGTCTTGCGCATGGGGTCTCTCCTTGGTGGGGCGGGCCACGGCCGCGGCGGTGTGCCCCGGTCGTGCAGCCCCTCTACAAGGAGAGGTGCCTCTGACCCCAAGTCGCGGGCACGAAGGGGCCGACCTCTGGTAATATTTGCCGCGATGCATCTCCCCGTAGTCCCTGTACGAAGCCAGAGACCTGGCATGAAAGCCCGGCCTTCTTTGTTTTCATCCTTGGAAAAGAGAGGATCATGAGCACCACGGTCGCAGAAAAAGAGAGACGAGAGATCTCCCCCGAGAAGCTCGATGAGGTCGTCATCCGCTTCGCCGGCGACTCGGGGGACGGCATGCAGTTGACGGGCAGCCAGTTCACCAATACGTCGGCGATGTTCGGCAACGACCTGTCGACCCTGCCGGACTTCCCAGCGGAGATCCGCGCTCCCGCCGGCACCCTGCCCGGTGTGTCGGCCTTCCAGGTCCGGATCGCCGACTACGACATCCACACCCAGGGCGATGCTCCCGACGTGCTGGTGGCCATGAACCCGGCCGCCCTCAAGAAGGAGCTGAAGGACCTCAAGACGAACGGCATCATCATCGTCAACACCGACGAGTTCAATGCCCGCAATTTCGCCAAGGCCGGCTACGCCAGCAATCCGCTGGAGGACCACAGCCTGGACAAGTACCGCGTGTTCCAGGCGGCGGTCACCACCATGACCCGGCGGACGCTCGAAGGCAGCGGCCTGGAGTCGAAGTCGGTCGAGCGCTGCAAGAACATGTTCGCCTTAGGGATGTGCTACTGGCTGTTCTCGCGGCCGATGGAAAACACCATCACCTTCCTCCAGCGGCAGTTCGCCAAGAAGCCGCTACTGGCCGAAGCCAACATCAAGGTCCTCAAGGCGGGCTGGAACTTCTGCGACATCACCGAGCTCTTCCACGATCGCTACGAGATCCCGGCGGCGACCCTGGAGCCGGGCCTGTATCGCAACATCACGGGCAACACCGCCCTGGCCCTGGGTCTGATCGCGGCGAGCCGGCGCAGCGGACTGCCGCTGTTCCTGGGCGCCTACCCGATCACGCCGGCCTCGGAGGTGCTGCACGAGCTGTCCCACTTCAAGAACTTCGGCGTCACCACCTTCCAGGCGGAGGACGAGATCGCGGCCGTCTGCGCGGCCATCGGCGCCTCCTTCGGCGGCGCGCTCGGCATCACCGCCTCCTCCGGGCCGGGCATCGCCCTCAAGTCCGAGGCCATGAACCTGGCGGTGATGACCGAGCTGCCGCTGATCGTCTGCGACATCCAGCGCGGCGGCCCGTCGACCGGCTTGCCCACCAAGACCGAGCAGGCGGACCTGCTGCAGGTGATGTTCGGACGCAACAGCGACTCGCCCATGCCCATCGTGGCCGCCGCCTCGCCCAAGGATTGCTTCGACATCGCTCTGGAGGCGGTACGGATCGCCACCAAGTACATGACGCCGGTGACCCTGCTCTCCGACGGCTACATCGCCAACGGCTCCGAGCCCTGGAAGCTCCCCGAAGTCGAGAACCTGCCGGACCTGCGCTTCGAGTTCCGCACCGATCCGGTGGGCTTCGAGGCCTATGCCCGCGACCCCGAGACGCTGGCGCGACCGTGGGCCATCCCCGGCACCCCGGGCCTGGAGCACCGGATCGGCGGCCTGGAGAAGGAGGACGTGACCGGCAACGTCTCCTACGATCCCGCCAACCACGAGAAGATGGTCCACCTGCGGGCGGAGAAGGTGGCGCGCATTGCGAACGACATCCCGGAGCTGGAGGTCCATGGCGACGCCGAGGGCGAGCTGCTGGTGCTGGGCTGGGGCTCCACCTCGGGTGCCATCAACGGCGCGGTCACCGACGCCCGCAAGCAGGGGCTGCCGGTCTCCCGCGCCCACCTGCGGCACCTCAATCCGTTCCCGAAGAACCTCGGAGACGTCCTCGCCCGCTTTCGCCACGTGCTGATCCCCGAGATGAACCTGGGCCAGCTCGCGATGCTGGTGCGGGCCCGCTATCTCAAGGACATCATCACCCTTTCCAAGGTCCAAGGCCAGCCGTTCGCGCGGCACGAGATCCTCAACAAGATTCAGCAGATCCTGGAGTCGAACGCCCATGCCAACTGAGACCACCCTGCCGACCCTGACCAAGAAGGATTTCCAGACCGACCAGGAGGTGCGCTGGTGCCCGGGCTGCGGGGACTACGCCATCCTCTCGGCCGTGCAGCAGGTCTTCCCCGAGTTGGGCATCCCGCGCGAGAAGTTCGTGGTGGTCTCCGGGATCGGCTGCTCGAGCCGCTTCCCCTACTACATGAACACCTTCGGCTTCCACTCCATCCACGGCCGGGCGCCGGCGGTGGCCACCGGCCTCAAGCTGTCGCGGCCGGAGCTGGAGGTGTGGATCGCCACCGGCGACGGCGACGCCATGTCGATCGGCGGCAACCACCTGATCCACACCCTGCGGCGGAACGTCGGGGTCAAGATCCTGATGTTCAACAACCGCATCTACGGCCTCACCAAGGGGCAGTACTCGCCGACCTCGGAGCTGGGCAAGAAGACCAAGTCGACCCCCGCGGGCTCGGTGGACTACCCGTTCAACCCGCTGTCGCTGGCCCTCGGTGCCGGCGCCACCTTCGTGGCCCGCAGCGTCGACATCTTCCAGGCCCATCTGCGCGACACGCTGCGGCGGGCGGCGGCGCACAAGGGGACGGCCTTCGTCGAGATCTACCAGAACTGCAACATCTTCAACGACAAGGCCTTCACCTACATGACGGACAAAGAGGCCAAGGACGACAACGTCCTCTACCTGGAGCACGGCAAGCCCCTGGTCTACGGCAAGAACAAGGACAAGGGGATCCGGATGCGGGGAACCGAGATGGAGGTCGTCCAGCTCGGCGACGGCGTCGGCCCCGACGATTGCGTGGTGTGGGACGAGTCGCTGGACAACCCGGCCACGGCTTTCCTCGCCGCGCAGCTGCTGCCGCCGCACTTCCCGACAGCCCTCGGCGTCTTCCGCCAGGTCACCCAGCCTGCATACGAGGAGCGGGTGGTGGAGCAGATGCAGCAGGAGACGGGCCGCCTGGGCCTCGGCAAGCTGGACGCGCTGCTGAAGGCCGGGGATACGTGGACGGTGGGGGGCACTAGGCACTGAGAAGGGAGTGAGTGGCAGACGGGGTGAGCGGCCGGCCAGAGCGCCGGCCATTTGTTTATTTGGCAGAGCCTAGTGCGGTATTATAAGAGTTGAGGAGGTGCCTCGATTGCCATATTCTCTTGAACAGCAACTGCGCCTCATTGGTTCAACAAGGTTTGAAGAGCTGTGCGGGCAGTTGGTTGGCTACGCTTTCGCCCCAGCCCCTTGGGGCCATATTGAGGGTCGCGGAGGGGATGAAGGAATAGATATCTTTGTCGGAGAGTTGGATTCCTTGATCCGCAAACGCGACGGGAAAGCCCTCAGGGTTTGGCAGGTCAAGTGGTTTTGTGACGGCATCAGAGCCTCTCAACGAAAAAAGATTGAGCGTTCCCTCCTCCGCGTCTTGGAAGCCCACACTCCGGATTTCTGGACATTGTGTCTACCTGTTTCGATGAACATTGCCGAGTATAACTGGTTTGCCTCCTTGAAGGCCAACTTTGAAGAGGCTTGGCCCGACCTTCGTATCGAATCTCCATGGCTTGGAGAAGAGATCATTCGGCGTTGTCTTGAGGTAGAGGGCATTGTAAAGACATTCTTTCTGCTTGAATCCTCACCCATTTCCGAGCCGACATTCTCTACAATTGTGAGCCGCCTCGACTCGTTTGAAAGCGTGCCGATGCTTTTAGAGCGTGCTTCGCCCAAGAAAAGTGCGGTCGAGTTTTACAACGGTACCGTTCCCGATTGGTCCGATATTCTAGCCGCACACGACGCTAATCGAGAGATCACGGGAGATATCTGGAAGTTCTTAAGGGACCGGGCCCAGCAAGAAGCGTTCGGTCGCTTGCCCCTAGCTGTGATCACGGGCAACGCTATGGATGGTAAGTCGACAGTATTGATGCGCTTGGCTCATGAGTTGGTGAGCCAAGGAATGCAGCTTACCTTTTTTCATAAGTCTGGGGTTCCTTTGGATGCCGATCAATTTCTGACTCTTAGAATCTCCAATGAAAATCCATTGTTTTTGCTTATCGACAGTATATCCTCGCTTGAGGCGGAGGAAATCGAGGTCTTCCTCGAGCGTTTACACCGGATATCGTTGAAAGTCATTATCCTTGCAACCGCCCTAACTTCCGTTTGGGCTCCAAGCAGAGGCTCTCTAGATAATGTCGCTGAGATCAGGGAATTCGATTTGTCACGATTAAGCGATCTGGATGCTGAGGCGCTTCTTGATAAATTGAGCAGTGACCCTGAGCGTGCTGCCGAGTACTTGGGAAGCTTGGCTGATCTTTCTCGGGAGGGCCAGTTAGCCGTTATCCAAAAAAAGACGGATAGTCAATTAGGGGTTATCCTTCTAGAGGCGAAGCACAACACAAGATTCGAAGCATATGTGCTACGGGAGTTGGAACGACTGACAGGGCGGTTTGGTCCCTTGGTGAGGCGAGCCTCTGTATACGTAAGCGCATTTCACCGCTTTGATGTTGGGATCCCCCGTTCACTTCTTCAGAAACTCATGCCAACAATGCATATTCAAGACGATTTGCTTAGAGCGACAGAGGGGTTTATTGGCTTGAGTGATGCCGAGAGCATTGTCCGCATGCGCCATCCCTTCTGGGCAGAAATAGTGTTCCGAAACGCTGCAAAACATGACGAGGTTGCGAAGTCTTGGTATGCTGAGATCCTGACAGCGGCTGCGCCTGACAAGATTGAGGACCTCGCATGTTGTAGAGTTCTAAAAGCTATGGCGTTGCGTTCGGAACGGGAGCTTGCATACAAAATTTTGTGTTTGAGAGACTGGAACAGTGTCCCTTTGCTTCATATGTTGTCTGTTCATCATAAGAAGTTTGGCAACTCGGATGCTGCGATTGAGGTCTTGCGTCGCGCTCTGAAGTTCGATTCAGAAGAACCACGTATTTGGTTGGCGCTGGCTCAGATAGAGGGCGAGCGAGGGAATGTGGGCTCTCCTGGCGAAGAATTTAGCGCGCGCTGGCTTTTCAGGCGAGCGAGCGAAATTGAAACGGACCAACGGCCAGTTTACACTTGGTTTGCGTGGGCGCTGATGGAGGCGAAGCTTGGGAATCTAGGGTACCAGGATGCTAGCCAGCTTTATACAGCCCGTTGGCTTTTCCAGAAAGCCACGGAATCGGACCCGCGGTTGGCGAGCCCTTGGTGTGCTTGGGCTTCGCTTGAAGCAGAACGAGGTAATCTCGGTGATCTTACGAAACGCGGAACGGGAAAATCTGTTCGATCTAAATACAGTGCCAGAGAAATTTTGCGACGGGCGAGCCAAGAAACCGGAGGACATCCATCCGTGTGGCGGAGCTGGGTGATTCTCGAACAGAGTGTAGGAAATTTTGGTACGAGTTGGATTGAGGATGTTTTTTCGGCCCGGTGGCTCTATTCACAGCTACTCAGGGTTGATCCAAACAACTCGGTTTCCTGGAGATCTTGGGCTATTATTGAAAAACAAGCGGGCAACATTGGTCCATGCCGTGAAGATTGGTCGCATGACATTCCCATGGCAGATTGCTTCAACGCTCGCTGGATGTTCTGGCGTGGTATTGTTGCTGATCCAATGGATGCAGCAACTTGGCAGGCATGGGGAATGCTCGAAAAGGAGCAAAAGAACTGGGGAAATCCTGAGAGTCCGGTTCCCTATACAGCTCGATGGTTGTTTCGTAAAGCTTCCGAAGTAGATCCTGAGTTACCGCATTCCTACACTGGATGGGCTCTGGTCGAGGAGGAGGATCATCGGTATGAAATAGCGGCTCATCTCTTTGAGCAAGGGGCTAATAGAGGAACCCGGATCAGAGAACGATCTATATCTTACGTTAGGGCGGCTATTGCATCGGAGAAGTGTCGAAATTGGGCAGAGCATGAACGGTTGTTGCGTAAAGCAATTGAGATTGATGAGTTAAATCTTGTTGCCCATACTTATTTGGGCAGGCTGTTTAGTTTCCAGGGAGAATGGAATGAAGCGGAGCAGCACTTTCAACTAGTCGGCCGCTTGGATCCTGAACATCAATTGAACAACGTCTGGTTCCAAGAAATGCGAGCCTTCCGGGAGAAGCAAAGAAAGAACTGGCCTGAGGCAGAACAGCTCTTCCTTGACGCCGCAGTTGCTGAGAAAAATCTGGGAAAGAAGTCTCAGATGTATTCTGAGGCAGCAGTGGCTGCTGGGAGGTGCGGAGAAAGAGCAAAACAGAAACGATATCTTCAGCTTGCGTTAAAAGCAAACAATAACAGCGTGTACGCGTTACGGCAGATGGTTACAGTGCTTAAGAATTGCGGAAAGTATGAAGAAGCGACTGAGTACCTCAAACGATTGCTTGCACTGGATCCAGACAACGATACCGGTAAGAGCTGGTTCTTTGACATAGGGGATGAGAAGCAAGAAAATTGAATTTCACTATGGTCGCCCTCCTCATCCTCGCCCACGGTGCCGAGGGACAGGCGGTTCCAAATCACGACGTTTGGCGGCGAGCGTGGCAGCGGTGGAGGAGCGGCCCTGTTCTTCCGGAGTGCCCGACGCCTGCTCGCGGGGGTGGTGAGATCGACCGCGTCAGGCATCCATAGGGTATGGGGTATAATAGCGGCCGATAGGGAGAGGACCGTTTCGCGCCGCCGGGCTGGAATGAAGGGGTCTGGTAGTTCCCGGCGGCTGCGCTCCCGGTCTCAGCGTCCGCGCTCCATGGCGCAACCACTGCGCTTCATGGCGCGACTCCTGCGCTCCCAGTCACAGCCTCTGCTCTCGGTAGCACAGCGGCTGTGCTCCTTGACTCAGGTGCTGCGCTCGATGACTTGACCGCGGTGCTCCATGGTGCGCGCTCCGCGCTCCTGCAATTTCCCCTTTTGGAGACCAATCGGACGAAGTTTCAGTGCGCAAGTCTCGCGCAGGGAGAGGCTGATACTCTTTCCCCAAGCCGGGCCCCCCTCATCCTCGCTCACGGCGTGGGCTCGTGGTAAGGAACTCTGCGGCCACACTTGGAGCCATGAGGAAGCAATGAGGGGCGCTCCCGCGGGCGGCGCTCACTAGGCGCCGGGGCGCCCGGGGTCATGGTATGCTTCAGCCGTGGAGAGTATGGCGATTTCAAAATTCAAGGCTGTCTGTATCGCGGTAGTCGAGAAGGTGCATCGTACCGGCCAGCCTGTGCGGATCACGCGCTCCGGCGAGCCCGTGGCCGAGATCGTGCCCATTGCGTCACCCCTCCGACCGAAAAGCTGGTTGGGGTCGTTTCGCTCCAGCGGGACGATCTTGGGCGACATCGTCTCTCCGGCCTCGGATGAAGCCGTCTGGGACGTGCTCCGCACGTGAGATTGCTTCTCGACACCCTCCAGGAATGGCGAATTCTTTTAGATCTCAAAAGGGGTTCCCCGCGGGGCGTCTCTACAGTAGGGCTGCCAGACAGATCAGCGGCGCCCCCCATGTGGGGCACCCCGTCAAATCTGCTGTGACGCTACACTAGCGCGCGGCCCTCCTGCGTGACCATGGCCAACCTCCTCATCCTCGCCCACGGCGGCTCGTGGGACATGCGATTCCAGATTACGTCGCTGGCGGCGAGCGTGGCGGCGGTTGGGGAGCGGGTGGACGTGGCTCTGTTCTTCGGGGCGCTCGATGCTTGGGCGCGGGGACGATGGGACGAGCTCGATCCGCAGCCTCCCGTGTCGGCCGAGCGGCTGGAGTCGCTCGCCATGCCTCCCCTCTCCGAGATGCTCGCTCCGGGCCGCGCCGACGGCCTGATCCGTCTCTACGCGTGCAGCGCCTCGGTCCGCCTGCTGGGGCTCGACACAGCCGCAGTCCAGGCTGCGGTGGATGCCCTCCTGGGCTGGCAGAGCTTCGCGCGCATGATCCGGGACTCAGGCCGGGTGGTGACGCTTTAGCTTTTCCTCTAGAATCCCACCCTCTTTCGAGGACGGTGCGAGGGAAGGAGCAAGGATGGAGAAGCCACGGATCGCGTTCATCGGCTCGGGGGTCATGGCGGAGGTCATGATCAACGGGCTCGTCTCCCGAGACATGACGGCGCCCGAGAGGATCTGGGCGGCCGGCCCCCGCCAGGAGCGGGCGGACCAGCTCTTCACGACCTACGGCGTGCGGGGCACCACGGATACCCTGGAGGCGGTGGAGAACGCCGACCTGATCGTCCTCTCGGTCAAGCCCCAGACGTTGGCCAAGGTGCTGAAGCAGATCAAGCCGCGGGTGCGCCAGGAGCAACT
Source organism: Thermoanaerobaculum sp. (assembly GCA_021154885.1). GTDB lineage: Bacteria > Acidobacteriota > Thermoanaerobaculia > Multivoradales > UBA5704 > DATARR01. The sequence goes on along the minus strand of JAJKHS010000151.1, from coordinate 8,765 downwards.
GGTGATGTCGGTCATCGCCGGCGCCCGCATGGCCACCCTCGGCAGGGCCCTGGACCATCCCGCGATCGTCCGCTGCATGCCCAACCTCCCCTGCCAGATCCACCGGGGAATGACGATCTGGACGGCGACGCCCGAGGTCTCCGAGCCGGTGCGCGGCATGGTGCGGAGCATCCTCCAGACCATGGGTAAGGAGATCTACGTTCCCGACGAGGCGGACGTGGACCGCGCCACGGCCGTCAACGGCACGGGCCCGGCCCTCATCGCCCTGTTCGCCAAGTCGATCGAGGACGGCGCCAACTTCATCGGCGAGTCGCGCAGCCTCGCCCGGCGGTCGGTGCTGGAGACGATCCTCGGCACGGCGGAGATGATCCTCGCCTCGGAGCGCCACGTCTCGGAGCTGATCGACGGCGTGGCCTCGCCCGGCGGCACCACCTCGCGCGCCCTCCACGTTCTACAGCACGGCCGCTTCTCGGCGGTGCTCACGGATGCCATCGACGCTGCCTACCGCCGCACGCTCGAAATGGGCGCCAAGCTGGACGAGCAGGTGGAGGCCGCGAAAGCCGGGGGGTGATCGTCGATCCCTACGGTTTGGCGGCGGTACGGAGGAGGAACGTCTCCTCGCCCACCACCTGCGGATCGAGCGAGAACTCGTAGAGCTCCAGGCCGCCGAACAGGGCCTTCACCCGCGGCCAGCCGGCGGCCTGCATGTGACGGGCACCGTCCAGCGCGACGGTGCCGTCGTCGTCGAAGAGCACCACGTCGCGGTCCGCGGGCGGCGACCACTCCGGGCCGGGGTAGGGGACGGCGCCCGCCAGCGTCAGCGTTCCCGGCCCCGGCCGCACGTCGATCAGCAGCGGACCCTGTCCTTCCTTCAGCCGCCGGAAGAGCACGAAGGGCGATACCTCGAGCTGGGGATCGAACTGCACGACGGGGGTCGAGTCCTCCAGGAAACGCGTCGGCACGGGGGGGATGGTAGCGCATCAGCGCGTCGTGGCCGCCGCCTGGGCATCCAGCGCCGACTTGAGCCCATGGGCGAGCTGCGCTGCCGGTCCGATCCCCCAGTAGTGGAGGAAGACGACCCGCGGCTCTTCTTCCGTCATGTGGCTGTGGATGGCGACCACGTCGATGCCGGCGGCGCGCAGGGCCTTGAGGACGGCCTGGAGCTCGCCGGCGTACATGGCGAAGTCGCCGTCCAGCACGGCCCGGGCGTCGGTGCCGGCGAAGGCGGCCCAGGTGTTCACCCCCATGGCGTTGCCGATCGCCTCGCCGCCCATGTGCGAGGGCTTGCCCACGGCGAAGCGCAGGACGCCGTCCTTGAGGTCCCCCTTGAGGTGGAGGATCGCTTCGACTGCCTTGGGGTCCAGGGTGGTTTTCGCCGGATCGACGTCCACCTTCGCTGGCGGCGTCTGCGTCGTCTGCATTGCGCGGAAGACGGTGCCCACGGCCGTGGCCAGCCGATCCTGCGGGCCGTGACCGCCGATGTGCATGAACATCACCCGCGGCGTGTCCCAGAGGAAGTGGTTGTGGAGGGCCGTCACCTCGAGGCCGGCGTTCAGGGCGGCGGACATTACGGGGTTGACCTGCTCCTCTCGCAGCACCAGGTCGCCCATCACCATGGCGTGGTCCCCCATCCTTCGAAAGGCTGCCCAGGAGGTGAGGCCGAGGCGGGGTGCCATGCGCACGCCCGCCACCTCCAGACCGAGGTCGGTGCGTGGCACGCTGACCTTGAAAACCCCCTCGGCGGCGTCGAGCGCTCCCTTGGCGCCGGTGAGGCGCTCGATGAGGGCGGTGTCGAGACCGCCGGCAGGGGGCGTGGGAGCCGGCTGGGCCGCCCCCGGGAGAACGGCGAGGACGACGCTGAGGACGGCGAGGACGAGGGCCGGGAGGGGCGCGAAGGTTTTCATCAAGATTTCCTTTTTCTGGTTGAGGTCGCAGGGGTGGACCGGGTTTGTCCCAGCGCCGCATACAGCCCCTCGAAGAGGGCCACGCCGTGGCGCTCGAGCTCGGCGTCGGGCCAGCCGGCGGCGGACCAGCCGCGCAGGATGCCGTCGACGCCAGGGACCTCGGGGCGGGCCGAGATGCCGTCGCGCAGGTCGATCTCGTGGACGATCTCGGCCAGGGCGGCGAGGGCGGGGTCGGCGCCGAGCCCGAAGGCGGCGAGCATCGTCTCGAACGTGCAGAGGTTGCCGCGGTGGCCGAAGTCGGCTTCCCGCAGGTCGAAGGAGACCTCGCCTGCCGCCGGGGCGTCGGCGTAGCGGATCTCGGCCTGCGGATCGACGAAGCGGCGGATCAGCCAGGCACAGGCCAGGCGATCGACGTGCGGATGGGGCCGGGTCACCCAGCGCCGCCCCTGATAGCGTTCCCGCGCGGCGGCGGGGATCTCCTGTGAGAGGCTGTCGCGGCCCAGGGCGGCCTCGATCCGCGCCAGCGCCGCGGCGGCCCGGGGCCCCTCGGACGCCTGGAAGAAGTCGAGGCGCGCCGCCTCGGCGAAGCGGCGGCGGAGCTTCTCCAGGCGCTCCCGCAGGCCCTCCTGGCCGGCCGGCTCCAGCGCCTCCTCGGCCTCGGCCGCGATCTTCCGGTACTCCTCGTCGCGGGCGGCCCGGAACGTCTCGATCAGCTTCGTCTCCGCTTTGCGCTCGAAGCGGTCGACGCGCAGCAGCAGGGCCTCGCCGCCGCCGTCCTCGATCTCCTGGGCGAGCCAGTCGAAGGCTTCGGCCGTCTCTTCGCTCTCCGGCAGCAGGTAGAGCGAGCCCGTGGGCGACACCGCTCCGAGCTGCCGCAGCCGCCGCCAGACGGCGACCCGCTTGCTCGAAGCGGCGGCCGAGGAGAGGGTGTAGGTGAGGCCAAGCCAGCGCACGGCTATAAGGATACGGCAGAGGCCGGCGCTCTCAGCCGCGCCCCGCAATACGCATACAGCGCGTCGTAGACGATCCACTCCGCTCGGTTGACCTCGTGGTCGTCGGCGAAGCCGAGGTGGCGGAAGCCTTCGGCGATGGCCTGGAGGCCGGGGCCTTCGGGCTGGTGCCAGAGGGAGTTGTCGGTGTCGGCGCCGTTGACGATCTTCCCCAGCAGGACGAGGACGGGGTCGCCGTCCAACCCGTACTTGTGGAGGATGGCCTCGAAGGAGCACTCGCCGCCGTGGTGGCCGAGCTCGACCCCTTCGACATCGTAGGGAATCGCGCCGTCGCGGGCGGCGATCTCCAGCACCTGGGCCGCCGGGACGAAAAGGAATTCGGCGTCCGGATCGACGAATTTCTTGATCAGCCAGGGGCAGGCCACGCGGTCCACCTTCACGCGCTCGCGGGTGATCCACTTCATGACGGTCTCCTTTCAGGAAGGCCCTGCACGTCTCCCGGTCCCCACCGGGCGTGGGCCAAAAAGCCGGCGGCTCCCACGCCAAAAGCGACGTAGAAGGGGAGCCGCCGGTCGAGGATCCAAAGCCACCCCCCCACCAGGGGAGCGGCGAAGACGGCGAGGCCGCGGATCAGGTAATAGAGGCCCACGGCCCGGCCCCGCGCCCCCGCCGTGGCAAGGTCGACGATCAGCGCCTTGCGCGCCGGCTCGCCCGTCTCGCGCAGGCCGGCGACGACGAACGCCGCCGCCAGCCAGGCCGTGCCCCGAGCGGTCACCAGCACCAGGGGGAAGAGGGCGAAGAAGGCGAAGGTGAGGAGCACGAACGGCTTGCGGTTCATGCGGTCAGCGAGCCGCGCCACCGGGATGTAGACCAGGATGGAGGCGATCGTCTGCACGCTGGTCAGAGCCCCGAATTCCAGGGCGGTGCCGCCCTGCACGTCGAGCACGAAGAAGAGGATGAAGACCTTGGGGATGCCCTCGGCCCAGCGCGCCAGCACGTCCGCCACCAGCAGGCGCTTCAGCCCCGGGTCCATCCGCCGCCAGAGACCGGGCAGGCTCTCCTGGTCCGGTGCCGGCGCGGCCGTCTCCACGTAGGAGCGCTTGAGGATGGCGATCCCCGCCAGGGCGAGGAGGAGAGTGGCGGCGAGCCCCGCCCGCACGCCGCCCTGGAACCCGAGCCGGGCGATCAGCCAGCCACCCAGGGGCGGCGCCAGGATGATGGGCACGCGCTTGAGGATGGCCTGAATCCCGAACCCCGTGGCCCGGCGTCCCGGCGGCAGGTGGTCGCCGAGAACGGCGAAGATCGCCGGCAGCGTCAGGCTGCTCCAGGCCATCACCAGCACGGTGCCGGCCAGGATCCACGGCCAGCTCGGCGCCACGAGGTAGATCGCATAGCCGCCCATCGCCAGCACGGCGAAGGTCACCAGCGACGCCCGCCGGCCCATGCGGTCCGCCAGCCAGCCGCCAGGATACGGATAGAGGGCGTCGAGGAGGTCCCGCAGCGTGCCATAGAACGCCACCGCCCATGTGCCCGCTCCCAGCAGCTCCAGATACTTGGGCACGAAGCGGGTCCACAGCTCCTCCCCCATCCCCAGCACGAGGAACATCGCCAGCATGGCCACGACGTTGCGCTCCAGCCCGAGCGCGGAGCGGGTGCGGGTGAGAGGGAGGGAATCCACGCAACTAGGATTACAGCACAATGGAACGAAGATTACAATTCAGCTCCCTCGCCATCCCCCCCAGGAGAGGGGAACCCGGTGGAGCAATCTTGCTGTTCTCCCTCTTCTCCCGGGGAGGGGGGTGGCGAGGGGGCGGGAGAAGAGGGCCGGGGTGATGAGGGTCTTGGAAGGGGAGCTCGGCTATTTCACAATCACCACCTCGACGTCACCCTCCCGGCGCTCGATGTGGAGGGCTACATCCTTGCCGTAGCGCTGCAGCACGACGTCCACCGCGGCGTCGCCGGCCCGAAGCTGGCGCAGGGTTACGCGGTCGAGCTGTTCGGGCAGCTCGGGACGGTCGAAGGTAATCCGCCGGCGGGCGCCGTCGATCTCCAGCCCCAGGCAGGCCTGGAGGATGAGGAAGACCGCGCCCGCGGCCACGGACTGAGGGGCGCAGGCAAGCGGGTAGAGGGTCGGCCCCTCGTGGCCGCGGCGGTGGAAGCCGCAGAACAGCTCGGGCATGCGGCGCAGGTCGAGCCACGTGCTGGCGTCGAACAGGCCGGAGAGGATCTTCACCGCGCCGTCCTTGCGGCCGTAGCGCGACATCCCCAGGGCGATCAATGCGTTGTCGTGGGGCCAGACCGAGCCGTTGTGGTACGACATCGGGTTGTAGCGGGCCTCGCCGGCGTCGAGCGTGCGCACCCCCCAGCCGGAGAAGGACGACTCGTTGAGCAGCGTGTGGGCGACGCGCCAGGCGCGGTTCGGGCTGGCGATGCCGGTGAAAAGGGCGTGGCCGGCGTTGGAGGCCCGCACCTCGCACGAGCGCTTGACGCCGTCGAGCGCCAGGCAGTAGGTGGAGATCTCCTCGCACCAGAAGGTCCGCTCGAAGCGCTCCCGCAGCTCCTCTGCCTGCTGGTCCAGCTCCTCGCCCCGGCGCTCGCGCCCCAGGAGACGGGCGAGGCGCGCCGCCTCCCGCCGCGCCGCGTAGACGTAGCCCTGGACCTCGCACAGGGCGATGGGACCCTCGGCCAGGGCGCCGCCGCGGTGGCAGATCGCGTCCGCCGAGTCCTTCCACCCCTGGGAGCCCAAGGGAGGCCGGCGGGAGTGCTCCACGAAGCCGTCGCCGTCGTGGTCGCCGTAGTCATCGATCCAGGAGAGGGCGCGCTCGACATGGGGCCAGATCGACTCCAGGAAGGCGAGATCGCCCGTGCGCTGCTGGTAGGCCCCGGCCAGGATGACGAACAGGGGCGTCGCGTCGACGGTGCCGTAGCAGCGGCCGAAGGGGACCTCGCCCAGGGCGGCCATCTCGCCGTGGCGCATCTCGTGGACGATCTTTCCCGGCTCGGCATCCTGCTCGGGGTGGAGCTCCCGGGCCTGGGTGGCCGCGAGGAAGGAGAGCACGCCGCGGGCCACGGTCGGGTCGAGCCAGAGGATCTCGTAGGCGGTGAGGAGGCCGTCGCGGCCGAAGACGGTGCTGAACCAGGGGACGCCCGCATGGGGGTAGAGCCCGTGCGGAGTCTCGGTGATCATCATCTGGAGGTCGGAGAGGGAGCGGTCGAGCCACTCGTCGAACTGCCCGTTCGAGGTCTCGATCTCCGGCCAGCGGGAGCGGCGCGCCTCCAGTGCGGTGGCGGAGCGGTCGAGGGCCGCGCCGAAGCTCAGCGTGCGCGGCGCCTCGCGGCCCGCCTCGCAGTCGACGCTGACGGTCAGCGTCGACTCGCCGCGGGGCGGGAGGTTCACCCGGAAGGCGGCGCAGGAGTCCGTCAGCTCCGAGGGGTCCAGGGAGAAGGTGATGCGGGTGTGGCGCACGCGGCCGTCGAGCCCTTCGTAGCCCAGGATTGTAGTCGTCCCGCCGATCACCGGGTCGAGCCTGTGCCCGTGCCGCTGGCGGGGCGTGCCGCGGACCTCGAAGACGTCGGCGTAGTCGGCGGCAAAGCGCAGAGAGAAGCGCAGGTCGAGCTCCCGCAGCCCATAGTTGTGGAGCCGGAAACGAGTGTGGAAGACGCCGTCCCAGAGGAAGCTCAGGCCGAAGACGTGGACGGTGTGGCGAGGCAGCATGCCGCCGGGGAAGCGGTCGAAGTCCGGATGGGTGAGGTCGGTGATCAGCACGTTGTCGGGCCGCACCGTCGAGCTCAGGAGCTGCGGCCGCTGCTCTTCCAGGAGCGGCTCGAAGGTGCTGAGGAACCGGATCCCCTCGTGGAAGAGGCCCAGCTCGCCCAGACCCACGGGCCGGATGGCGCCGGCGCGATCGAAGACGGCGAAGCTCTCGCCGTGCTTGAGCACGCGGGTGCGGTCGTCCGGGCGTGTGCTGGTGGCGAGGATGTAGAACTGCTCGCTCGTCCTGGTGTCTTCCTGCGTCGTCTGCGAGTCGTCTCTCGTTATCTCTTCCTTCATAAGGCCTCGTCACGACGCAAGGGATGTACCAGGGGCCGCGCTCCTGGCCTCTCTCCCGGAGTGGAAGGGGACGGGAGAAGAAGGGTGACGAGGGTCTTACTCCAACCCCTGCGAGATCGCCCGGATGCGCGGCGCCAGCCGCTTGATCTCCTCCAGGTGGAGCTCGGAGAGCTGCTCCAGGGTCTGCGCTCCCAGGGCGCTGAGGCGCAGGCGCACCACCCGGCGGTCCGCCCCGTCCTCGTGCCGTTCGATCAGCCCCGCCTTCACCGCCCGGTCCACCAGCCCCACGGCGCTGTGATGCCGCAGCACCAGGTAGCCGGCGACGTCGCCGATGGTGGGACCGTCGGCGTCGCCGTGCCCGCGGATGGCCAGCAGGAGCTGGTGCTGGGCCGCCGTCAGCCCCGCCTTCTCGGCCTGCTCCTCGCTCCAGTGCAGGAACCGGCGCAGATCGACGCGGAACTGAAGCAGCCGCCGGTAGTCCGCGTCGTCCAGGGTGGAGGGCATGGTTCCTGAGTGTAGCGCATCGAAACGCCATGCTACGATATCTCGTCATGCGATGTTCTTGCGCCGCCGCCGAGGAGGTTCCTTGTACGCCCAGACTGACGAGCTCTCTCACCCGAAGCCGCATCAGCAGCGAGACGAGTTGGCGGACTTCAGCACCGACCGCCGCGTCCTGTTGCTCTCCGGCCTGGCCGTGGGAATCGGCATGGCGGCGGCGCTGGTTGCCTACGCGCTGGTCTGGCTGATCGCGGTTATCACGAACCTCGCCTACTACCAGCGCTTCTCCTCCCAATTCGTGTCGCCGGCCGGCAATCAACTGGGGGGTTGGGCGGTGCTGGTACCGGTGATCGGCGGCCTGGTGATCGGCCTGATGGCGCGCTACGGCTCCGAGAAGATCCGCGGCCACGGTATCCCCGAGGCGCTGGAAGCCATCCTCATCGGCCGGAGCCGCGTCGAGCCCAAGGTCGCCGTGCTCAAGCCGGTCTCCTCGGCGCTCTCCATTGGCACCGGCGGCCCGTTCGGCGCCGAGGGGCCCATCATCATGACCGGCGGCGCCGTGGGCTCGCTGATCGCCCAGCTCTTCCATCTCTCTTCGGCGGAGCGTAAGACGCTGCTGGTCGCCGGCGCCGCCGCCGGCATGGCGGCCATCTTTGCCACGCCGATGGCGGCGGTGTTGCTGGCCGTCGAGCTGCTGCTCTTCGAGTGGAAGCCGCGCAGCTTCATCCCGGTGGCGGTCGCCTCGGTCGTCGCGGCGGTGGTGCGGGTGCCGTTGCTCGGCGCCGGGCCGATCTTCCCGGTCCCCGGCCATGCCGTCCTGGGGGCCGAGACACTTGGCTTCGCCGTCGCCGTCGGACTGCTGGCCGGTGTGGCGTCGGGGTTGTTGACCGCTCTCGTCTACGCCTGCGAGGACCTCTTCGCCAAGCTGCCGGTGCACTGGATGTGGTGGCCGATCCTCGGCGGCCTGGCGGTAGGCGTCGGCGGCCTGCTCGACCCGCGCGTGCTGGGGGTTGGATACGGCACCATTCAGGATCTGCTCGCCGGACGTCTCACCGGCGGCTCGGCGGCGTCGCTGCTCTTGCTCAAAGCCGCGGTCTGGGCCGTGGCCCTGGGGTCGGGCACTTCGGGAGGCGTGCTCGCGCCGCTCCTCATCATGGGCGGCGGCCTGGGAGCGTTGGAATCAGGGCTGATTCCGGTCGGCGATACCGGGCTGTGGGCCATGGTCAGCATGGCGGCGATGATGGGCGGCACGATGCGGTCTCCGCTGACGGCGATCCTCTTCACCGTCGAGCTCACTCACGATTGGAACGTGCTGCCGGCCCTGCTGGTGGGAGCGGTCGTGGCGCACGGCACGACCGTCCT
>JAJKHS010000150.1 GCA_021154885.1 Thermoanaerobaculum sp. | reverse complement strand
CGCGCGGGCGGGGAAGCTGGTGCCGATGGGCTGGCGACGGTGCGCCGTCTTCTCCGTCCGACTCCCCGACCGAGAGGAGATGGCAACGGTCCGCGGTTGGGCCTCCCATCCCTTCGCCTTCTACCGTGGCACGAACGCGGGGCCGGACCGTCGCAGCAGCTTCTATACCCTCGTCTACTTCCCATCCGGGCGGATCATCGCCACCCTCCGATCCGCCGCGCAGGTTCGCTCCCTCGCTTCCGAGCTGGCGCGCCTTTGGGTGCGCTGGGGCGGGAGCGAGCCCATCGAAGACCCCCGGCCGGCCATCGACCGGGCACAGCGGGAAGACGTGTAACTGACAGCGGGCGGGCCGGCTCCTCCGGGAGCCGGCCCCCGTGGCATACTGGAGACCGCCATGAGCAAGAAGCCAAAGCCAGACTTCACCCAGGTAGCCTTCCGGGTGGCGCAGCAAGCGGCCCACCTAGAGCCGCCGGCAGAGGAGCCCGCGCCGCTTCCCCCGAAGGTCGCCGCCGGGCGCAAGGGCGGCCTTAAAGGAGGCAAGGCGCGGGCAGAGAAGATGACGCCAGAGGAGAGGGCGGAGAGTGCCCGGAAGGCGGCCCGAGCACGCTGGAAGCAAGACCCTTGACAGAACCGGCCTTTTGCCCGTATAACTTGCGTTGGATGTCTGACGCAGGTTATAGGAGGCCGGTTCGATGATCGTCTCCCCCGCTGAGCTTGAGTCGTATCTCTTCTCTTCCGTTCCTGAGCAATTTCTGCGGGAGACCGTCCGTGCCGTGTGGGCCGTATACCGCGCATTGGCTCGGGACTGCGCCCGCTACGATAAGCCCGAGCGGGAATACATGCGCGGGCACTTTCGCCGCGCCAACCTTGAATCCGCATGGCGCAAGCTGGCTCGTAACTTCAAAGAACTCAAGGTGAGCGTCAAGGCGAATAAAAGCGAAAACATCAAGTTCACAGTAGTCAAGGCGGGGCGACTCCGCCTCACTGCATCCGCCATCAGCAGCCCCGGCGCCGTACCTCGTGAGGCGATCTACAGAACCAACCTCGCCTCAAGCCAATTGAAGCTCCTAGAAGCTAACCCTAAGTTGCCGCCTACTAGGGCGCTATACGGGATTCTGACGCACGGATGGGGGCGCGATTTGGTATCCCCTGGCTTTGTGTCCATCGCTTTTCCAGCCGCCGATTGTAAGTCCCTTCTTACGAGCATCAGTCTGGCGCATCACTTCTCAGACCTATGGGAGGAGGAGACCACCAAGAAGCCCGTGGCCAAGATCACGCGCCTTGAGGATGTGGCGCTCCATTCCCAATCTGTCGACCTTGGTAGTCCCGAAGCGGTGGAAGAAGAAATTATCGCGGAGAACATCACTCTTAACCTGCGCAAGCAGGAGGCTCAAGACGAGGAATCATGAAGCTAGGGACCCCTGGATTCATTGGTGCTCGCCTCAGAGAGGCTCGGGAAGCACGAGGACTTAGCACTGTCGATCTTGAACGCTTGTTAGGCGTGTCGCGGCAGTCGATTTCTCAGTATGAACTGGGGCGACAATCGCCACAACCCGAAGTGATGGACCGCCTTTGTGAGGTGCTCCGTCAGCCGCGCCGATTCTTTACGCGTCCCCTGCCGCTCAAGGAAAACTCTACTTATTACTTCCGGTCGCTTGCCTCCGCCACGAAGAAAGCTCGGCTTAGTGCGTCAACGGTCGCTGGCTGGGTGGTAGAGATGGTGGATATCTTGGAACGGCATGTTGAATTACCGCAGCTTAGAATGCCACAGTTCAACATTCCCGCCAATCTATATCAGGTGTCGGAGGAAGACATCGAGGATTTGGCGCTAGAGGCGCGGAAGTTCTGGAATCTCGGACTAGGTCCAATCAGCGATTTAGTGCTTCTGCTAGAAAACAACGGCGTGATCGTATCCCGATTCCCGTTTGGCTCCCCGGCCTTGGATGGTTTTTCAGTGTGGGTACAGCGGCAAGGCCGTCCCTACGTGGTTCTTAACGATGAAAAACTATCGGCTTCTAGGTCCCGCTTCGATGCTGCCCACGAATTAGGGCACCTTCTATTACATGGCCAAGTCGAGACCGCGTTTCATAACCGGTCCGAGCACCATAAGCTATTGGAGGCCCAGGCGCATCACTTTGCCGGTGCATTCCTTTTCCCGCGATCGGCCTTTGTAGACGAAGTCTTCGAGTGTAGCCTGACAGAGTTCATGCAGCTCAAAAAAAGGTGGAAGCTTTCTGTCGGCATGATGATTATGCGCGCTTTACACCTCGGTTGTATTAATGAAAACGACGCGGAGATGTTATGGCGAGCGCGAAGCAAAAAAGGCTGGAAAAGGCGAGAACCGTTGGATGACCAGATTCCAGTCGAAACGCCGCGCCTACTGAAGAGAGTAATAGAATTTCTTTTGAAAGCAAAAGTCTATCAAACAATCGAGGATCTCTTGATGGCACTCCCGTTCCATCGACACGACATCGAAGTTCTGGCAGCTCTTCCTCCAGAGGTGCTGAACCCGGATTTGCCGCTCGCCCCGGTAACGCCGATACGACCCCGAAAGGTGGAAAGTCCAACGGAACCCTCCGCCGGCCACGTGGTACCGTTTAAGCGCTAGCTTAGATTTGGGTGGAAGTTGGGAAGGAGGGGAGGAGGCCCTTGACTTCTCGGTTTTGCTCAGGCATAATAGGTCATCATGAACCGCATGGACACGAAGCGCCGCGCCGCCATCATCGCCGCCCTGGTCGAAGGGGTGGGAATCCGCTCCACCTGCCGGATGACGGGAGCCTCGAAGGGTGCCGTTACGCGGCTGATCGCCGAGCTTGGCCCGGTTTGCGCGGCCTACATGGACGAAGTGTTCCACGACCTGCCGTGCAATAGATTTGAAGTTGATGAAATATGGGCCTTCTGCTACGCTAAAGCCAAGAACGTTCCCGCAGAGAAGCGCGGCACCTTCGGCTATGGCGATGTCTGGGCGTTCACGGCGATTGACGCAACAACGAAATTAATCCCAACGTTCCTAGTGGGCTCGCGCGATGCCGGGTGCGCCACGGAGTTCATGCAGGATCTCGCGGGCCGGCTGGTCAACCGGGTGCAGCTCACGACGGACGGGCACAAAATGTACTTAAACGCCGTTCCGGACGCTTTCGGCGGGGAGATCGACTACGCCATGCTGGTGAAGATGTACGGTGCCTCCTCGGAAGGTGAGTACCGCTACTCGCCCGCAGAGTGCATCGGCTGTGAAAAGCACGCGGTGACGGGGAACCCGGACAAGAAGCATGTAAGCACCAGCTACGTCGAGCGGTCCAACCTGTCCATGAGAATGGGGCTCCGCCGCTACACGCGCTTGACCAACGCCCACAGCAAGAAGCTGGAAAACCACTGCGCGGCGCTGGCGATCTACTTCATGCACTACAACTTCGCGCGCATCCATTCGACGATCCGCTGCTCCCCCGCCATGGCGGCCGGTGTTACTCCGCACCTGTGGTCTATCGCCGAGATCGTCAACCTTCTGCCTGCTGAAGCTCCCAAGAAGCGGGGACACTACAAGAAGAAGCCGATGGCGTAGGGCAGGCGGGTGCCTCAGCTAGGTAGATCAGGAGGTTGGGCAGAGTCTTCTCCGGCCTCCTGACTTTCTTCTTCTGCGTTGTCATCCGTTGGCAGAGGCGATAGCAGCGGCCGGATCAGCTTCGCCTCAAGGATGAATCTATCGCTCTTGGTCCTGCGACCACTGACGAAGTCGTGGATCTCTAATACGGTTTCAACATACCTATGACCGTCTTGCAGCCGCTTAACGTTCTCCATGCTGTTTCCGATAAAGAAGCACCAATAACCTGTGGCCGAACTTTTGGGCGGTAGGTGCAGCGGTACGGCGAGGGGAGGGTTGGCGGTGCTCGGCACTTCCCTTCTGTACTCTTCCCAATCCTTAAGCGGCTCCGCGTCCGCCTGATAGGTCATATGCATTTGTCCAGGATCGACATATAGATGCCAAACAGGGACAAGGCTAACCGGTTGCTCCTCGCGATTAGCGACTATCATGTTGATAAGAATGAAGCGATCACGGCGTGAAGGTCTACGGGTGAATACTGAAGGATTCGGTTGCGAGATATTCAGGTCAAGCTCGCATTCCCCATACAGCATGATGTCACTAGCGTCATCCATGACTTCCCGTAGACGCTCAAATTCTCGGGCTTGAACGAAGTGAGTTAGAGCTGGCTCAGATCTCTCATGGAAACGACGCGCAATCGGAGACAGCTCTGCATAAGCGGCTTTGTACTCCTCTAGGCGTTGAGAGAGTGCATTCCAAGAATCGTCACTAGTGCGATTGTTGACTATCTCTAGCTCCCGGTATGCGTCAAAGAGGTTTAGAAGTGCGTGATGCACGCGCCGCGCGTCGTCGGCGCTTTCACCTTTGGTCGCCTTTGTGAATTGCGCAATAGTCTCCTGATCGGTCGCCCAGATCGCGACGCGAGCCTTCTCGACCTTTCGGCGCCATCTCCAAACGAGAGCAATGAGAGTCACGACGGCTCCGCCGACCATTGGAGAAATTGTGTCTCCGAAGACTTCGTAGGCCGTGATTACGTTCGCCGTTGACCACCATCGCCAATGCACCAAAGATTTGATCACAGCGGTAACTCCCATCCCGAGAATCACGACAAACTCCCAGAAGATAGCCGCTCGCAGTCTGTGCTCGCCGAGTCGCTGTAGGCTGGTGCTGACCGCCGCGCGGTATGCTTCGGTGGACGCCGCATTAGGGGAGGAGGTTGTCTCAGCCATGCCGCCGAGACTATCCGGAGCCCAGCCGGCCCGTCTACGATATCGCCGCCCCTGCATGGCCCCGCCCGGGGGAGCGCGGGGGCCTTCATCGCCCACCCCGTAGCGCATGCGCAAGATGGCCTGGCATCGTCACCTTTAGGGGGCGTATTGAAAAAGGCCCAGTGCCCTGATCGAGGACGCGAGCGTCCGCTCCCACTCCTCGACCCTGGTCAACACCCGCCTCGGCTACAACTTCGCCGCCGGTCTCTCCCTGGCCCTGGAGGTCTTCAACCTGTTCAACGAGACGGCGAGCGACATCGACTACTTCTATGAGTCGCGTCTGCCGGGCGCGCCGGGGCCGGTGGCGGACGTCCACTTCCATCCCGCGGAGAAGCGCTCGGCCCGGCTGGTGGCGCAATGGAAGTTCTGAGAGGGTGTCTGAAAAGAGGCCCGAAGGGCCGGCAGCATGTAGCCTGGGGCGTCAGCCCCAGGTACGCAACCCCCCAACGTCCCCAAGCCCCGAAGATACTCCGTTGGAAGTCAAGGGGTAATCGTTTCGAGGGCGAAGAATTTTGGTCCCTGGAAATCCTCCTGGTTTTTGAGCATGCCGTGGAT
>JAJKHS010000149.1 GCA_021154885.1 Thermoanaerobaculum sp. | reverse complement strand
TTCGAGCATGCTCGTCCGGTCGTGCGTCGGCCGAAGAAGGCCGGGTCCGTGCAGGCCATCCCCGCAGCTACTCGAGACAGCCTCGTCTACCTGTAGCCGTCGTCGCGGAAGACGTGCTCCTGCGCCAAGTCCCAGCCGCGCGCCGCGGCGTGGGCGCGCAGGCGGTCGAGCTGCTGCTCAAGCTGGCGGTAGGTCCGGGTCAAAGGTGCCTCCGAGGTGCAATCCCTTGGGAAGGTTGGGGATTCGCACTTCGCGATAGAACCCACCGCAGCTCGACCTCGTAGTGCGGGGGCCCCTGGTCGGTCCGTCTCACGGCAGGGTCGTGTCCGCCGGCACGCGCCCGCCGTCGTCCGCCACCTCCACGATCCGGGCCAAGCACGGGTTCCTGTAGGCGTAGTCCCGCAGCTCCTCGGGGCTCTCGAACAGCAGCGGTCTCGCGATCCCGTCGGTGCCGAAGGCCTTGAACGCGGCCCAGCGCTGGCCGCCGGTCGGCGGCTCGCCGTCGGGGCCGCTCTCACGGACGTGCTCGCGGATCTCGATCTCGTAGTGCATCAGCCCGGCGCCTCGCTCTTGACGGCCTCGTGGGATGCCTCTTTCCGCGCGTCCGGGCTCTTCGCCATCACCGGAGCGCGAACCTCGGGCCCGGCCGCGACCACGCGGTGGCTGCCCTGACCGTGCTTGTCGTCGAAGATCCGGCGGTACAAGGCCGCGGTGGCGGCGTCGCTCGCCGGCAGCACCGTCCTGCCGCGGGCGTCGACGACGGCGTAGGTGGTCACGGCTCGCCGCTCCTCGGCTTGTTCGCCAGCGCCACGAGCCGGCGGACAACCTCGGGGCGGCCGGGTTGGAGGCGGCGCCAGGTGTCGATCCTGGCCAGCCCCGCCACTGCCGCCCGTAGAACGACGCGCCCGTCGTGGGCTCCCCTGATGTGGCCCTGTCGGACGTGACCACAAGCCGGGTTGGGGATTTCTTTCCTGCGGCACCCAGGTGGGCAGACCGGCCTCGAGCAGCCGCACCAGGACCGGCTTGCGCAGCTCCGCCAGCGCCGCCTCGAGCCGGTCGGCGCGAGCGCGCTCCCGCTCGAGCATGAAAAAGGCCGCCCCTCGCGAGACGGCCCGAGCAAAGTCCCGAAGATGAGAGGATGCCCGCCCAGGATGCCCCGGGGCGGGTGCGGTGGCAAGGCGAGCCGGGAAAGAGAAGGTCGCCCCTCGCGAGGCGGCCCAAGTCGACATAGAGGAAAGGCCGAGGATGCGCCCGGTCCGCGTGCCCGCTGCTGATCTGGAGCAGCCCGGCGCCGAAAAGGCCTGCGCCCGCGTGCGCGCGGGGCCGACCCTCGGGACCCGACCCGGCCGTCCCGCTTTCCGTGAGAGCCGGGAGCCGTGGGCAAGCGGCCTCCCGGCGCACAGGCGGCGTTGAAGGGAGCCGCCAGCCGCGATCCCGAGGCGCGCTGCGAGCCCGTCCGGAAGGCCCTGGCGGCGAAGAGCCCCGAGGCGAGGAAGGAGGCCGCCCGCGAGGCCGCCAAGGGCGAGGCGCCGGGGAGGTCCGCCATGTCCCTCAAGCCCAGCCCCATCGAGCCCGTGCCCGAGGTGACGGCGCGCGTCGCCCGGGCCGCCTTCCGCAAGGGCAACCCGCTCCTCAGGCTCCGTGACGAGCTCGGCGCCATCTTCGTCGACGCCGACTTCGCCGACCTCTTCCCCAGGCGCGGCCAGCCCGGGCTGGCGCCGTGGCGCCTGGCGCTGGTCACCCTGCTCCAGTTCCGCGAGGACCTGTCCGACCGGCGCGCGGCCGAGGCGGTGCGCGCCCGGATCGACTGGAAGTACCTTATGTGGACGGCCTGGGAAAGGGCAAGTCACATCAAGGTCGAGCATCGATGGTGAGCACCTGAACTCAGGCACCAGCCGGATTCGAGAGCGGGACGAGAGACGACCGTGTCCGTCAGGAGCTGTGCCGTTCATCAGCAGCAGGGGGTCCGGTCAGACGCGCCCTTATGTCCGGCCTCTTCTCGCGGCGCTCGCCGGCACCGCTGGCCATGCCGGGAGTCCGTCCGCCGCGCCGAGGAGGCCCGACGAGGTGCACCAAGCGGCCAGAAAACCACCGTGGGAGGGGCGTGACACCGCCTTCCCGGGCATCCGAAGCCCCCCAAGGCTGGGTCTCACACACCGATTCGCCAGCGATTCAGCAACAGGCTCCTCAGCCCCGCAGTAGCCGCATCGCTTCCTGAGCTCACCGCCGTCGCGAGGTCGCCGTGGTGACCCGGTCCGCGGCTCGCGACGCAGGATGGCCGCCTCGGGCCGCCAGCAGCTCCTCTCCTCCAGATCCCGCTGGGCAGGAGCAGGGTTCCGGACGGCAGCCGGACCCGTCCGGGAAATGCCGGCGAACTAATGCAGGTCAGTGACGGGCCAGACTAACCGGACCGATACTGAGGAATTCCGGCTAAGCAGGCTGGAGGGGTCGACCGGGGTCCGCCGTCATCGAAGGCTGCTCGCTGGCCCCGAGGAGGAAACCCGAATGGGCCACCTTGATGTGAGCGAATACGACCTTCACGCCCTCGTCGATGGCCAGCTCACGGGCGAGCGACGGCACGAGGTGATGGCCCACCTCGCCGCGCGTCCGGACGCGGCCGCGCGCGTCGCCATCTTCACCGACCAACGGGCGGCGCTCGCCGCGCTTCGGGAGAGCCTGCCCGACGCCGGGACGGCATCGCCTCTTGCCGAGCTGGGCGAAACCCTCGGTCGCGTGGTCCAGCGGCAGCGGCGGGTCCGACGGGCGATCACCGTCGCCGGCGCGGCAGCGCTGGCCGTCACCGCCTGGCTGACCCCGCCCTCGAGAACCTCGCGACAGACTTCCGCGTAAGTAGGTCACGTTGGCGGAACGGACGAAATCCTCGCTGACACTTTTTGTGGTCGCGGAGGTCGGGCCATCGTTGGACGGCTTGCCATGAACAGCATGAGACCTTTGCGTGAGGGCGCCGAGTGAGCTAGCGACCGCCGTTTGAGGCCGTTTGAGGCCGTTTCAGGCAGGCGACGGGCGGCGATATTTGGGTAATAATGTGGTATATGACCAATTATTAGATAGCTCGGCAGGTTTGCATCAGGTCATGGATGTCATACCGGGCCTGAAAAGTTCTGACCTGTGGCTCACTGCTCGAAGGCGGCCAAGGCGGAGGCGCTCCACCGGTCAAGACTTCCCAGGGCTGGTATCAGACCGTAAGCTCGAGGAGCGCTCCGTCGGTCAGCCTCGGTATCCTGGTTCCAGCCGGCCGGGGACCACAGGGGGAGTCAGACCGCCCCGTAGAAGTGCCGGTACTGCCAGGCGGCGTCCTTCCGGAGCCGCTCCTCCGACCAAGGCTCGCCCCCGAAGCGGGCCGCCGAGGGGGGCGAGAGGTCGAGCGGCGGCCGGCCGTTCGACGATCCACGCCGCGAGGGCCTCGCCCAGGGCGGGCGAGATCGAGAGGCCGGCCACGTTGCAGCCGCTGGCGAAGAAGAAGCCCGCGACGGCCGGCGTCGGCCCGAGGATGTGCTGGCCGTCGGCGGTCATCGTCGGGATGCCGCCGCGGAACTCGCGCACCGTCGCCGCTGCCAGGATCGGCAACTGCGCCGCCACCTCCTCGGCCGCGCCGCGGAGCACGCCGTTGTCGAGCGGCATGTCCTTGATCTCGAAGCCCGGAGGGAACTCCGCCATGTCGAAGAAGCGCGGCTCGTCCTCGTAGACGCCCCACAGCAGACCCCCGTCGCAGGGCCGCACGTAGACCGCGGCGTCCATGGCCCGCACTATCGGCAGATCGGCGCGCACGCCGTCCAGCGGCTCGGTCACGACGAGCTGCTGGCGGGTAGGTACGAGCGGGACGCGGATGCCGCTGGCCTCCGCCACCTGCCTTGTCCACGCGCCGGCGGCGTCGACCACGACGGGCGCCCGGATCGGGCCGCGGCCGGTCCGGACGCCGGTGACCTCGCCGCCTTCGATGTCGACTGCCGTGACGTCCGTCCTCGGCAGCAGCGTCGCGCCCCTCGCCTCGGCCCCGCGCGCGAACCCGACGGCGACCTGGGCGGGGTCGAAGTACCGGTCGTCGCCGACCCGCAGCGCGGCCACGACGCCCGTCGGTCGCAGGAACGGGTTGAGCCGGTGCGCCTCGTCCGCGGAGATCGGCTCGACATCGAGGACCGCGCGGCGTCCGCGCTCCAGGTCGGCCGCGAGCACCTCCGCGTCCTGCGGCCGCCGCGCGATCTTGAGGCTGCCGGAGTGGACCCAGGCCAGCGGCTGGCCGACGTCGTCGGAGAACGTCTCGATCTTCCGGTAGGCGTCCTTGATGAGCTCGATCATCAGGCCGCTCTTGCGGAGGCAGCTGACCATGCCCGCGGCGCGGGGCGAGGTCTGCGAGCCGAGGTCGTGCTTGTCGAGGAGGGCGACGCGGACGCCCCCGCGCTTGGCGAGGTAGTACGCCGTCGCGGCGCCGAGGCCGCCGGAGCCGATCACCACGACATCCGCGTCGCTGATCATGGCGCAGCCCTCCCAGCGTAGCGCCTCGGCACGAGGTCCGCGGCGGCATTCTCGCTCATGCCGCTGGTTCGTGCCAGATGGGCGGCCCTCTCGACGGAGGTGGTGCGCGAGGTCGTCACCGTTCCCGGTGCCACGGTGCTGTTGTTCGACCTGCCGAGGGTCACGGGACCCGGCGAAGGTTCCATGCGGCAGGGAACGGCTCAACGAAGCCGCATTTCAATATCGCACAATAGTGAGATTTTTGAGACGACCTGAGCGAGGACGATAACTTGAGCCATCTCTGCGGAGAGGGCGTCTTTAAAATCATGTTGCACTAAACCGATTCGCGGTACTTGAAGCACGGTACCGCTGCGGCCTGCGCTTGCGCAAGCGCTACCTCGCGGTGCGCGACAGCCTGTTCACCTTCCTGGAACACCCCGACGCGCCGCCGGACAATACTAATCTTCTATGGATATACCCGACGCTCCCAACGCCATATCCCCTCCGAGGGCATGTCAGGCATATCCATAGAAGATTACTAATCTCCTAACATTAAACCTGACGGCCCCGGCGCCATGCCTCCTCCGG
>JAJKHS010000148.1 GCA_021154885.1 Thermoanaerobaculum sp. | reverse complement strand
GCTCCAAGCCGTTACCCGCGAAAGCCCGAGGCCGCCCCTACTGAGCGCTCCGGCCTACCAGAGGCTCCCACTACCTGCGGAGTAGGCCGGTAAACAGATACACCCAAAGGGTATCCGGCCCGGGACTGTGGCGATTCGCGAAGGATTTGAGGGGCCAAGGCGGAGAAGTTCAAGTAGAGGTTACACGGGCGCGAGCCGATCGCGATTGGAGAGAGAATAGATCATGGCGACAATTCAAGAGTTCATTGCGAGATGGGAGTGGCTGCTCCTAGTCGCTGTTGCCGCCATCGAGCTTCTGATTCTCCGAAAAGTGCGTGAAGAACGCCGTGAGCGCGACATCCTCATCGGTGAGATGAAAGCTACGCGTGTGGAACTCGGCCGCGAGAGCTACCTTGCTATGATCAAGGAGACGCTCGGCGGCGCCAAACGGTGCGTGTACTTCGTGAGTCATACGCTTACGCTAAATATGGTGGTAGCCGAAAAGCAAGCGCTCTTCGATCTCTACAAGACCAGCAGAGATCACCGCTGTATCACGGGCCCTGACTCTGGGAAGATACGAGAGATGTGGGAGCAGGCGCGCATGGGAGTTAAAGTCCGAGTCAACGATCTGGTGATGCGATCAACCTTCCGATACCAAGTATGCGACGCCAGCGTCGCCGTCCTCGGATTCGCCGACGAGGGTGACGACGCGAGCCGCAAGGGTATGCGCATCGAGAACGTCTACTTCGCCAAGATACTGGAGGACCATTTTCTCCGCACTTGGGAAGCAAGTACTCCCTTTCTCGACTTTGTCGTGGAGATTATCGCGCGAGCAAACGGGCCCGAACTGTCGTTCTCGTTGGCCGACCTCGCGGAACAGTGGGCGCTGACCGAAGACGAGCGCACGAGCCTCTCGCAGGCATGCGGCCAGGAAATTTCCCAGTCGCGGGCGACGCATGCCGAGGCCTAACACGTCGTTGCAGCGGACAACAGGACTGGCCTTCTGCCAATTCTATTGCCGTTGAACTCCAGGTCAGCCGGCAGCAACACCTGTAGGGTGTGTCTATATGATATGTCGACTCTTCTAGATAGGTCATGAAGCTGTGGAAGATCTTGCCCATATGCTTGCCAGTAATTGGCTAGGTTTGACTGTACTCTTATTGTTTATCGGAGTACCATATGTCTTGCGCGCTTGGCAAGAGGTTGTTTCCCATCAGCAGAAACTCGAGAAGGCGAAGCTTCAGATGGAGATCCTACGAGCGGGCATGGAGCTTGGCCTTGAGGATGCCGAGAGTTTGGACCGCATCCGCGGCATAGCAAAAAGGATTGTATTTGACGAGAGACTACTCGGCTCACCTGAGCACCCTCCAGAAGAGCTTCCACCACTCGTTATCGCCTCCGTCGTCCACGTGGTGATTGTCGGTGTTAGTGCCTACGTCTCTGCCATGGTAGCTCGCTGGCTGTATGGCGCTGGCAATTTATTGGTGGTGCTTGCATATGCCTTTGCTGTGTCTTTCGCTGCATATCGCCACGCTAATCGCTTAGTGGCGGCTGGTAAGAAATTCCATCCGATCATTTCTCCATTGCTTGGCGGAGCAGCTATTGGAGGAATCTGGGGTCTTATTCTAGCAATAATAGTCCAGCGAAAACTTGCCTCATCCGGTTTCTAGCTGGTTGGGGGACGTTTGCGAGGAAAAGCTAATTGACTAACCGGCATATTGGTTGGGAGTAGGGCCAAAAACTATGGGATACGAACTAGTACTGACTAATGGTGGCCGGTGGTTCGGGGCTAACCCCGGCCTAAACCGGACGGCAACGCTACGCGCTGCCGCCGGTTAGGCCCTCAGCGTTATGCGATAAGGAGAATCTAACTTCGTGGGAAGCCACTTCGAATTTGTAGCTGTGTACGAGACGGCGCTATTACAGGGCGATCCGCAAAAGGAGATTGCTGATCCTTTGAAAATCGAGTTATTGCCGCCTCTGCCTCGCAGTTACAGCATTGATCGGACTACCTTGCAGGCTCTCCCTCTGCGAGAGCAATCTAATGTGACAAGACAGGATGTGGTCTCTCTGGTGGCGCCCAACCGCTACATTGTCCTCACGGCCAGAACGACGGAGGAAACCGAGAAGGACATCCCATTGGCGCGGAGACAATGTGAAGATGAAATAGATCGTGGTTTGACAATTCTTGGCGCGTTACTAGGACGGGGGATCTTTGGAAGACGCATTCATAAGGGGTGGGTTGCCTCTCGGCGTGGAGTAGTTGTGGAGTCATGGACACGGCGTGAGGAGTCTCGTAGGCTTCCGGTTCCTGACCTGGCGGAAGTAGCAAGGTCAGTTAAGGGCCGCCTTGGTAGTGACTCTGATTTGGCAAAACGATTCAGTCTCATTTCACGCTTCTATTCCAAGGCATTGGCAGAGCCTCCAAGCGAAGAAGTGTTCCTGTTCCTGTGGACGATATTGGAGATTTTTCCCATGAGGGATACTACTGACATCAGACCCATCGGCGAGTTTCTGGGTCACCTTACAGGCCGCTCTGCAAGCGAAGTTAAGGCGAAACTTGGGATCGGGCGACTCTTCGGCATGCGCTCAGACCTCGTGCATAACGGCTCTCTCGGCATCGACGACCGGGAGCTCGGGCCAACTATCGGTAGGCTTGAAGACATCTGCGGTACAATTCTTCAGAATTTAATAGGTCTCCCCTACGGAGGTAACCTAGATCCATATCTTGAAACAGGCGCATAACACTGGGCCTCAACCGGACAGGAACCGCGCCGCACGGTCCTGCCGGTTAGGCCGAAGTTGGCCGGCTAAGCATGAGGGTTCCATAGGGCATGGCAATACAGCTCGCATCGATCCAGTCGGACGGTGATCTGGAAGTCGTTGTCCTGCACGAGAGTCATGGCCTTCTCGCCGACATCATCAGCCCAGACATCTATGGTGTTGCAGGTGCGCCTCCAGACCAGAACGTCTTCTTCCACTCGCGCGTAAGCTTTGCGATGTTTCTTGTCCATCTTACGGAATTGCTTGCCGAAGGCGCTCGAAGCGCACTCATAGCTGGCAGGTATCAGAATTGGTCACTCCTTCGAGGTCTCTCCTGGCTTTGTGCTCGGCACGCTTCTGAGGCGCAATCCTCCGGACTGACTGACGCCGTGTCAACTCTCGATACGTGGCTAAGTGCGTCGGATAAGGCAACGTTTTGGTGTCCGGATGTCTCAAAAGAGGTAACCCTTGTGCTGCCAAGGCAACAGATCGCCCTAGTTGCATGCAATACGACTAAGCACCATCTGCTACGACTGGGTGATCTAATCCAGAAACTTAATGTGTGGTCGACCACTGCGGGCTATAACTTCTCGGCTCAGGAACTCGCTGCTGTACTCACATGTATGGCTGAGGAGGTCCGAGGCTGGATGGAGTATCATTCCACATATCTTATCGAATTGCTTGGGCGTGTATTCGCGGCACTGAATAAGTTCATTCGCGAGAGGTATGCAGAAAATTCAACCAATGATGACAGAATGATGCGTATGCCTGAAGGAATCACTTCGGACGTCTTTCGTGGCATCTATGGCTCAGTCCTTGTCTTCAAGCGATACCATGATAGTCGAATCCTATCCTTAGTTCCAGTGACTGGGCATCACCTGAAGGGGCAGTACCGATAACGAGAGGTGAGTCGAAGCCATCATGTGGCCACTTACTATTAATTGTTGCTAATCGTTGAGTACCGCAGCGAGCCGCCTGATCGGGCAGACATTTGGGGAATTCGCCTTTGAGCTGTACTATCGGGCAGAACAGGTCGAGAAGTTTGCCAGATCCTCATTTCGGCCGAGAGTCGGCCCTCCGTCGAACGATTGGTGTGTTAGCTGTTTGGCACCTCCGCTACGCTCCGGTGCCAAACAGCTTGGAGCCTCATCTCGTCCAGAACGTACGTGGTACAACCCGAGCCAGCTTGGTTCCTCCGCTACGCTCCGGCACCAAACTGGCGCTTGCATGCAGCGAAACATCTAGCCATAGCGCGGTGGTCGGGGTAGAATTGGAGTAGCCGCTGTCCAGGAGAAGCTGCATGCAAATATCGCAATGTATCGGTAGTGCGGCCAACCACGGTCGAGCGGACGGAAACCGCAAGAAGCGCGGTTCCCCGCCGCTCACCACCCAAGCGTTATGCGTAGAGAGGTAGAACAGAAATGAACACGGCTCTCCACCCAGGTAAATTGATCCTGTTACTATTCGTTGGTTCCTTGTGTCTAGGTGCATGGGCATGGGCGTCGCCTGGACTCGGAAGTTCGACGATAGAGCCGGGTGATTTTATGTGTATTTTTGATCGAGCCAAACTCCTGGCCTTAGACGAGTACTCCTTTGACCAGGACATGAATGGAGGTTGGCGTGCTGTAGCGCAGCACGAGGTCTGTACCGAGATTGCCGCTGACTTAATCCGTGAATATAGGGAAACTCGAGGGTTGGTGTCGACTATCCTTTACTGGCACGAAGGGCAGTTACGGGCGACTGCAGGTTCAACCGACGAGGCCATTCGATTGTTTGAAAAGTCGCGTAAAGCAGACGACGCCTTCGGGTGGAATTTGTACGTGGATGCTTCCATCGCCTTTTTGAAGCATGACAAGCCTGCATTATTGGCAGCGCGAGAAGCACTGGCGCGCCTGCCGCGCCCTAAAGACTTTGATCCTCGAGATGCACACGGAAAGGTGGTCGACATTTCTTGGCCGCCAAACTTGAGCTTTGTAGACGGATTCATTACCTGTTTCGATCGCGGGTATAAGGAGGCCTATGGCGGCAACTGCCAGTAATAAGACCGTTCGAGCAGAACGAATGGCGATCCTAATGGTGCGTCGCATAACACGGCGCTTGCACTCGGACGGCCGGCTTCGCCGTCCGCCGGTGAAGCGCGTCACGTTAGCCGTTTGGAGGACCACAAATCCATGGAGAGCTTCATCAGTGGCGGCACCGAAACAACGCGGATCGGATATCTGAACCGGAACAATCAACGTTGCTCCGGTCATCGCGGCGCTGCAGGCACCGATCACGGGCAACTTGCATATAGGATGGAATGTCTCAGGGCGGAATGCGGTCACGTGTATGGCGCCAACGGCACAGACGTGTTCCAGCGCAAATGCCCCCGCTGCCAGGGTGGAGCGGCAGGCATACTCTTCTAGCCGTGCAGCGTCCGAGAGATCTATCACGTGAAGTTTAGACAGCGAATAGAGATTCCGAATAGGACATTATTCTAAATGCTGCCATGGCTGACCAAGACTTCGCCGCTGAACTAGCGCAGGCAAAAGAGGAGATAGAGGCATTACGCCGTCGCATTGCGTTGCTTGAGAATAGGCTTGAAGCTATACCCGATACGCTCTTATTGAGCAAGAACCAGACCGTGCGTTCTTTGGCTGTACTGGGACACGGAGTTCTCGGCTTGCTGGCTATTGGCATTGTTCTCTTGCTGTTAAGAGCGCTTTTTAGTTAGGAGACGTCGTGCCGGTACACATATCGAACCGCATCAAAAGTCGGCGGCTAACTCAAACGGTCGAGCGGAAGGATACCGCACTATCGTGCGCTACCGCCGCTCACCTTCCGAGCGTTGGCCGTCAAGCAAGTAGAAGGCGGCCGAGAATTACCATCTGCTCACTTTCTGCGGTCTCGACGCAGACGCCGAAGCCAGTACCGAGGGCGCCGCTTGTGATGTGCTACGGCGATCACCTCGATACCAGCCGAGATCTCTCGATAGACGATGTCGTAAGGAAAGTTCCGGCTGAGGACATACCGCCGCGTGCCTGCCTCAAAGTAGGGCCAGATCGTCGGTGAGCTCGCGATCTGTGCGACCGCGCGGTCACTTCCTGAACAAATGCCTCGGCCACCTGGGGCTCCGTTCAAGGTACCACTCAAAGGCGTCATCGATTTCCCGGAGAGCTTCCGGGGTGAACTCAACCTTGGCGTCGCTAACTGAGCCTCGCCATGAACCGATCTCGGATCTCCTCCCAAGGAGTCATTGTCACGCCCCCTGCCTCCAGGGCAGCTACCCGAGCAGCAACCTCTTGACGCCACTCCGTCTCGACATCGGCTTCCGGCGCAGGCTCTAAGCTCTCCAGTAGGGCACCCGCGATCTCAGCCCGTTCGTTGTCGGGCAGGCTCAGTACCTCTTGTAATAGGGTCTCGGCTCTTCTCATGGAGGTCATTTTACTACATCCCCGGAACTTGCTGCCGCAGCCAGGTCGGCTCGGTAGTTGGGGCAGGAGCACAGCAGTTCCCGCCGAAGGGTGGAGGCATTCGCTGCTTGGGGACCTCCGCTACGCTCCGGCCCCAAACAGCCCGGACCGGCATCTCCGTCTCGAAGGTTGGCGCTCTCTCCCGAGCCAGCTTGGCGCCTGCGGCCCCAAACTGGCCCGATGACACCGACTCGGACCGCCCAATCTCCTTCGGGAGCTTCTGGAAACTGACACTTGTTCCCACTTGTTCCGAGCCAGTGAGCCATGGTTGCAGGCTCACCCCCCGCCATCTTGTCTCCGCTTACGCTGGCCGTAGATGGCTTCGTGGACGGCGCCACCCTTCTTGACGAGGCTGAGGCGCCCCTGGGCGAGGAGACGGCGCAGGCAGACCGAGAGGGCACGGCCGTCGACCGGGTGGCGCAGCTTGGCGGGGAAACGCTGGTTGAGCTCTCGGGCCACTCCCCAGGGCGTGAAGGTCTCGTCCTCGCCTTTGCTCACGATCAGCCGGGCGACCAGCTTCGTCAAGGTGATCGGACGATCGTCGGGAAAAACCAGCTCGGCGGCCGGCGCGGCGACCGCCGATTGGACCTGCACGACCTCTCCGGCGGCTGCCACCGCGGACCGGAAGGCCTCGTATCGCTCCTTGGCGAGCGTCTCCGCATGGAGGGCCCGCTGGTCCCGATGGAAGACCTCCTGCTGCGCGTGGAAGGCCTCCTGGCTTTCGTGGTGGGCGATCTGCGTCTCCATTTCGGAGAGCACCTGCGCGATCGAAACGTTCGTATCCATCTCGGGCTCCTCGGGGGACGGAGAAGTCGCGGCACCTCCCGGTGCGCTTGCGTCAAGGTCCGCAGCGGAGAGACGATATACCCGTGCATTGCCGCATGTCCAGCGGCGTACGGCCGTCCGCTCCGAAAGTTGAGGCTCCTCCCCGGGATATACCGCAACGGACGCGTACGACGCGGCATCGTACCGGGACGATGCGGATTCTCCGCGTACGATGCCGCATCGTAACCATGCGATGCCGCATCGACTGGAGGCAATGTCGCATCGTGCGCAGAGGAGCCGCAACGGAACGATACATCGCGGCCTTCTCTGTAGACGACGTAACGTTGATCCCGGAGAAGCCGCATCGTCTCGATGCGACGCCGCATTGTTCGCGTTCGATGCGGCATCGTAAGCGGCGACGCCGCAAGAGATCGATCGGATGCCGCATCGTCTCGATACGATGCGGCATCCGATGGAGGCGATGCGATGTCGTTCCTGGAGAAGCCGCGTCGTCTCCATCGGATGCGGCTTCTACGTCTACGTTGCCGCGTCGTATCCGGAGACGCCACGACCTTCCGGTCCGTTG
>JAJKHS010000147.1 GCA_021154885.1 Thermoanaerobaculum sp. | reverse complement strand
GCCGTGGCATAGTGAGGATCGACCTTCGCCACCACGTAATTCACCGGCTTCTCCAGCACGGCCAGGAAAGGCTTCGGATAGAGGCCGATCCAGAAGCAGAGGATGACGAGCGGCGCGAGGTAGAGGATCTCCCGCCGGTTGAGGTCCTGGAGCCCGCGGTTGTCCGGATTGGTCAGCGGCCCGAAGAAAACCCTTTGATACATCCACAGCATGTAGGCCGCCCCGAGCACGATCCCCAGGGCCGCGATCAGGCCCCACCACCAGACGCGGTTGAAGGCCCCCACCAGGATGGTGAACTCGCCCACGAAACCGTTGAGCGTCGGCAGGCCGATCGACGACATGGTGATGATCAGAAACACGATGGCGTAAACCGGCATCACTTGCGAAAGGCCGCCGTACTCGGCGATCAGCCGCGTGTGCCGCCGCTCGTAGATGACGCCCACGAGGAGGAAGAGAGCGCCGGTCGAGAGGCCGTGATTGATCATCTGCAGCACGCTGCCGTTCAGGCCCGGCCCGTTCAAGGCGAACATCCCCAGCATGACGAAGCCGAGGTGGGAGACGGACGAGTAGGCCACCAGCTTCTTCATGTCCTTCTGTGCCATGGCCACCAGCGCGCCGTAGATGATGCCGATCAGCGACAGCCCCGCCACCCAGGGCAGCAGCTTCATCGTGGCGGCAGGCAGGATGGGCAGCGAGAAACGGACGAAGCCGTAGGTGCCCATCTTCAGCAGAACGCCGGCGAGGATCACCGAGCCCGCCGTGGGCGCCTCGACGTGCGCGTCGGGCAGCCAGGTGTGGAACGGGAACATCGGCACCTTGATGGCGAAGCCCACGAAGAAGGCGAGGAAGATCCAGAACTGGAGGTCGGGTGGAATCGAGGCGCCGATCCTGTGGAACTGCTCGATGCTGAAGGTCGCCGGATTGCCCAGCCCCTTCCAACCGAGCAGGCCGCCGGAGTTGTAGAAGTAGAGCGCCAGGATGCCCAGGAGCATCAGCACCGAGCCCACCAGGGTGTAGAGGAAGAACTTGATCGCCGCGTAGAGCCGGCGCGCGCCGCCCCAGATGCCGATCAAGAAATACATCGGCACCAGCATGACCTCCCAGAAGACGTAGAAGAGGAAGAAATCCAGGGCCATGAAGACGCCCAGCATGCCGGTCTGGAGAAGGAGGAGGAAGATGTAATATTCTTTCTCACGGTCGTGGATGGCGCTCCAGGAAGAGAGGAAGGCCAGCACGCCCAGGAGCGTCGTCAGCAGCACCAGCAGCAGGGCGATGCCGTCGATCCCAAATTCATAACGCACGCCGATCGAGTCGATCCACGGCACGCTCTCGCGAAACTGGAACAGCTCGCCGTTGCGATCGAAAAGGAACCAGAGCGGAATCGACAGCAGGAAATCGACGAACACGAAGCCCGTCGCCACTTTCCGGATCAACGCCCCCTGGCTGCTCTTCATTCCGAAGGCGATGAGCAACGCCCCCGCGAGGGGCAGGTAGCAGATGATCGAGAGGATCGGAACGTTGTGCATGGCTCCCCCTAAAGCAAACTCGAACGCTCAGCCCCGGTGCAGGACCATGTAGACGACCACCAGGGCGAACATGCCGGCCGCGAGCACCAGCGCGTAATTGGAGACGTAGCCCGTCTGCAGGCGGCGGAAAAGCTTGGAGAACGTGTCGAGGATCGTGGCCACCAGGTTGACCAGTCCGTCGACCACGTACTTGTCGAAGAATCCCGAAAGCATGGCCACGGTCACCGTGAGGTTGCGCGCCCCGTTGACCAGCAGGCCGTCGATGAACCCGGCGTCGAAGCGGAAGAGCGCCCGGGCCAGCGCCCAGGTGCCGCCGATCACCGTCCGGTCATAGAGCTCGTCGACGTAATACTTGTTGGACAGCAGCCGGTGCAAAGCCGGGAAGCGCCGCTCCCACGCCTCTTCCGTCGCCAGCCCGCGGGTGGGGCCGTAGAGCCGCGCGGCGAGGACGATGCCCAGCAGGGCTACGCCGATCGCCACCAGCATCAGCGCCAGCTCCACCCACACGCTCATCTCGTGCTCCCCCATGGGATGGCCGGCGATCTGATAGACGATCGGGTCGCTGAAGTTGTGGAACAGGTTGACGTGCGCGCCGATCAGCTTGGGCAGCCCCACGAATCCGGCCAGCACCGCGCCCACCGCCAGCACCCACAGCGGCACGGTCATCGACGGCGGCGACTCGTGCAGGTGGTGCTCCTGCTCGTGCGTGCCGCGGAACTCGCCCCAAAAGGTCATGAACACGGCGCGGAACATGTAGAACGCCGTGAGACCCGCCGTCAGCAGGCCGACGCCGTAGAGCACCCACTCGCCATGCTGCGCCGCCGTGCCCAGGATCTCGTCCTTGGAGAAGAACCCGGCGAACGGCGGAATGCCGGCGATGGCGAGCGATCCGATCACGAAAGTCTTGTAGGTCGTGGGCAGGTGCTTGCGCAGGCCGCCCATCTTCCGCATGTCCTGCTCGCCGCCCATGGCGTGGATGACGGAGCCGGAGCCGAGGAAGAGGAGGGCCTTGAAGAAGGCGTGCGTCATGAGATGGAAGACCGCCGTGGTGTACGCCCCCAGGCCCGCGGCCAGGAACATGTAGCCGAGTTGCGAGACCGTCGAGTAGGCCAGCACCTTCTTGATGTCCGTCTGCACCAGGCCGATGGTGGCCGCGAAGATGGCCGTCGCGGCGCCGATCGCCGCTACGAACCCCGACACCCCCGGCGCGAGCTGATAGATCACGTTCGAGCGGGCCACCATGTAGACGCCGGCCGTCACCATGGTGGCGGCATGGATGAGCGCGGAAACCGGCGTCGGGCCCGCCATGGCATCCGGCAGCCAGACGTAGAGGGGGATCTGCGCGCTCTTGCCCATGGCACCGATGAACAGGCAGATGCCGATGAACGCGGCAAGCGTCAATCCGAGGTGGCCCGGCCCCAGCAGCAGCGACGGATTCGCCGCGATCCGCGGGAAGATCTCGCTGTAGCGCAAGGTGCCGAACTGCGAGACCAGGGCGAACAGCCCGAGCACGAAGCCGAAGTCGCCCACCCGGTTGGTGATGAACGCCTTGCGCCCGGCGTATGGTGGGAATTCCTCTTTGTAATAGAAACCGATCAGCAGGTAGGAGCAGAGGCCCACCCCCTCCCAACCCACGAACATCACCAGGTAGTTGTTGCCGAGGATCAGCAACAGCATCATGCCCATGAACAGGTTGAGATAGGTGAAGAAACGCTGGAATCCCTCCTCGTGAGCCATGTAGCCCACCGAGTAGACGTGGATCCAGAAGCCCACGAACGTCACCACGAACAGCATCACGCTCGACAGGGGATCGATCTGGAAACCCATGTCGACGGTGAAATTCTTCACCCCGTCCGCGGCGGTCAGGAGCGGGCCGGAGGGGACCCAGGAGTAGACCTCCTGCTCGATCGGCTTGTTCGCCGCGTGCTCGGGGCTGCCCAGATAGCTGGTGATGACCAGCAGGCCGAGCACCGCCGCGAGCCCCACGGTGCCGCAGGCGATAGCCGCCACCGCCGGCTTGCCGATGCGGCCGCGCAGCAGGAAGCCATTGAGCAGGGCGCCGAGGAACGGCAGGACCGGGATGACCCAGAGCAGCTCTTTCATCGTCTATCCCTTGAGCTCCGTCGCCCCGTCGAGCGTCGTGGACTCGCGCAGGCGGAAGAAGGCGATCAGGATGCCGAGCCCCACCGCCGCCTCGCCGGCGGCGACGGTGATGGTGAAGACGGCGAAGATCTGGCCGGTCAAGTTCGAGTGCTGGTAGGAGAAGGCGATGAGGTTCAAGTTCACCGAGTTGAGCACCAGCTCGATGGACATCAGCACGGTGATCATGTTCTTGCGCGCGGCGATCCCGAAGATGCCGATGGCGAAGAGCAGGAAGCTCACCACCAGGTAGTGCGTCGTCGTCACCTCGAACATGAGAACCCTTTCTATTGCCGCCGGCCCAGCACCACCGCCCCGATCATCGCCACCAGCAGGAAAATGGAGGCGATCTCGAAGGGGAGAAGGGCTTGAGTGAACAGGCTCCAGGCCACGGCCTGGGAGTTGCCCACGGCGGCTCCCTGGACGGTCTTGAACGCCTCCGGCCGCGCGAACGCCGGGCCGAAGGCGAGATGGGAGAAGAAGTAGCCGAACAGAGCGAGCAGCGCCACGGCGAGCGCCAGCACGAACGGCGACTGGCCGTGGAACAGTTTCAGATCCGGCAGCCTGTGCAGGTTCACCAGCATGATGACGAAGAGGAACAGCACCATGATGCCGCCGCCGTAGACGAAGATCTGCACGATCCCCACGAACTCCGCGCTGCGCAGCAGGAACAGCACCGCCACCGCGAGGAAGGTCACCAGCAGCGAGAGCGCGCCGTACATGGGGCTGCGCAGCGTCACCACGCCCAGCGCTCCGCCCACCGCGAGAGCGGCGAAGAGATAGAACAGGAGGTCCGCGCCGTGCGCCGTCAGGAATTCCATGAGACCTCCCGAGCAGAGCTCCCCCACCCAAGACCCTCATCACCCCGGCCCTCTTCTCCCAGCCTCCCCCCCGACCGCCGGGAGAAGAGGGAGAAAGGCACGAACCCTGATCTGCGTTCCCCTCTCCCGGTTGGGGGGAGTGCGGCGGGAGAGGGGACAGGGGTGAGGGACTTCACGCGATCTCCTCGTCGGTGTAGGCGGGCCGCGTCTTCCACTCCTGGAGCTCGTCCATGTCCACGTACAGGTTCTGCCAGCGGTCGTAGGAGGCGAGCTCGTAGGTCTTGGTGGTGAGCCAGATTGATTTGGGCTCCGTCGGGCACCCTTCTTCGCAAAGGCCGCAGAACATGCAGCGCTGGACGTCGATGTCGAAGCGGTCCAGGAGCTTCTCCTTCTTCCCCGTCTCCGGGTTCACCTCCTGGTGCCAGTCGATGTAGATGATGTCGATCGGGCAGTCGCGGGCGCAGATGGTGCACTTGATGCACCGGTCCTCGTCCAGCCGGAACATGCCGCGGAAGCGGTGCGCCGGCTCCCAGCGCTCCTCCGGATACTGCACCGTGGCCTTCTTTTTGAACATGTTCTTGAAGGTGATCCCGAGGCCCGCGAACAGGTCCAGGAGCATGATCTTGTCGGCAAATTTTTTAAGCGCGCTCATGGGTGGCCTCCCGAGACCAGCAGCTTGATCAGACCCGTGGCGAAGATGTTGAGCAGGGCGAGCGGGATCATCCACTTCCAGCCCAGGTCCATGAGCTGATCGAACCGGTAGCGCGGAAAGGTGCCGCGGAACCAGATGTAGGCGAACAGGAAAATGAAGGCTTTGAGGGCGAACCAGATCGGCCCCGGGATGACGGACAGCCACGGCAGCCAGTGCGGGAACGGCGCCAGCCAGCCGCCGAGGAACAGCGTCGTCGCCACCGCCGAG
This sequence comes from Thermoanaerobaculum sp., assembly GCA_021154885.1. GTDB lineage: Bacteria > Acidobacteriota > Thermoanaerobaculia > Multivoradales > UBA5704 > DATARR01. The sequence goes on along the minus strand of JAJKHS010000147.1, from coordinate 716 downwards.
ATGACGATCATGTTGGCGTACTCGCCGAGGAAGAAGAGGGCGAAGCGCATGCCGCTGTACTCGGTGTGGAAACCCGCCACCAGCTCCGACTCCGCCTCCGGCAGGTCGAACGGGTTGCGGTTGCTCTCCGCCACCCCCGCCACCAGGTAGATGAAGAAGGCCACGATCTGCGGCACGACGTACCAGATTTTCTGATCCCGCTGCGCTTCGACGATCCCCACCAGCGACAGGGTGCCGGCGAGCATCAGCGGTCCCACCAGGGCCAGCCCTTGGGGTACCTCGTAGGAGATCATCTGCGCCGCCGAGCGCAGACCGCCCATCAGCGAGAACTTGTTGTTCGACGCCCAGCCGCCGATGATCAAGCCGTAGACGCCGATGGTGGCCATGGCGACGATGAAGAGCAGCCCGGCGTTGACGTCGGTGATGAACCAGTTGAGGTGTCCCAGCTCGCCGGCCGGCGGCCCGATGGGGATCACGGAGAAGATGATGAACGCCGGCCCCACCACCAGGCAGGGGGCGAGGATGAACGCCCACTTCACCGCCTGGCTCGGCAGCGTGTCCTCTTTGACCAGCAGCTTCATCACGTCCGCGATGGGTTGCAGGAGCCCCCACGGACCCACCCGGTTGGGGCCGAGCCGGGCCTGCATGTAGCCCAGCACCTTGCGCTCGGCGAAGGTGAGATAGGTGATCAGCGGCAGGATGCCGAGAAAGAGCAG
>JAJKHS010000146.1 GCA_021154885.1 Thermoanaerobaculum sp. | reverse complement strand
TTCGGCGACCGCCGCTACTCCGACCAGGTGGCCGTCGAGGCCATGCGGCGGGAGATGGATTCCATCGACATGGACGGCCGGGTGGTGATCGGCGAGGGCGAGCGCGACAAGGCACCCCTGCTCTACACCGGCGAGGAGGTGGGAGCGCGCCGGGGTCAGGACGGCGCCACGCAGGTCGACATCGCCGTCGATCCCCTGGAGGGGACCAACCTCTGCGCCACCGGCTCGCCCGACGCCATCACCGTGCTCGCCGCCTCCGAGCGCGGCGGCCTCCTCTATGCTCCCGACGTCTACATGGAGAAGCTCGTGGTCGGCCCCACCGCCCGCGGCTCGATCCACATCGACGCGCCCGTGGCCGAGAACCTGCGCAATATCGCCGCCGCCTTCGAGCGCAAGGTGAGCGACCTCATCGTGGTGGTGCTCGACCGCCCCCGCCACGAGCAGCTCATCGCCGACATCCGCACCGCCGGCGCCCGCATCCGCCTGATCGGCGACGGCGACCTGTCGGCCGGCATCTCGGCCGCTGTGCGGGGCACCGGTGTCCACGCCGTCATGGGCATCGGCGGCGCTCCGGAGGGGGTCATCACCGCCGCGGCCATGCGCTGCCTGGGCGGCGAGATCCAGGCCCGCCTCAAGGCCACCGACGAGGAGCAGCAGGAGCGGGTCAAGGACCTGGGCTTCCACGACCTGACCAAGATCTACAAGACCGAAGACCTCGCTCCCGGCAACGAGATCCTATTCAGTTGCACCGGGGTGACCGACGGCGAGCTGCTGCGGGGTGTCCGCTTCTTCGGCGGCGGCTCGCGCACCTCGACCCTCTTCATGTCCCTGTCGCGCAAGCTCATCCGCTTCGTGGACTCCATCGACCGCGAGCAGGTGACGACACCGGTCCGCTTCCTGTAGTCGGAGACCGGCCATGATCAAACCGGACCGCTGGATCCGCGACTGGGGGCGGAGCGGAGGGGTCACCCCTTTCGAGGAGAATCAGGTCAATGCCGCCAGCTATGACGTCCGGGTCTCGGACCACTGGATCTGCCCCACCCGCGACCCCGAGGAGTTCCGCGCCCCCCACATCAAGCTCTTCCCCGGCGAGGTGGTCCTCGCCTCGACCCTGGAGTACGTGCGCATCCCGCGCGACGTCGCCTGCGACCTCAAGCTCAAGTCCACCCTGGGCCGGCTGTGGATCAATCACTCCCTGGCCGGCTGGTGCGACCCCGGCTTCGAGGGGGAGATCACCCTCGAGCTCCAGAATCTCGGGCCCCAGCCTTTCGTCCTGGAGGCAGGCAGGCGAATTGCACAGCTCATCTTCATTGCCATGGAGTCCCCGCCGGACGTCGCCTACGGCGACCCCGGCTCGTCCAGCCACTACCAGGGGCAGAGGGGGACGACTCCGGCACGAAGATGAGGCTCTTCATCCATGCATAGCTCGCTGGCGGCCTGGTCCATCTCTCAGTATTCGCATAGGGCTATAATCGGCCCGGTCATCATGGGCATCGTCGGCAATCTCAGAACGATGCAGCTCGAAGAGCTGCTCCAGTGGCTCTCCCAGAGCAAGAAGAACGGGACCCTGGAAATCGTCAGCGGGAAGACGGAGAAGAAGGTCTTCTTCAAGGACGGACTGATCCTCTCGTCCGCCTCGAACAAGCCGGAGGAGTACCTGGGACACTTCCTGGTGAGCCACGGCCTCATCAACGAGGCGCAACTCAACCGCGCTGTCGAGCTGCAGGAGAAGAGCCGGACCCTGCTCGGCATGATCCTGGTCAAGAACGGCGCCATCGCCGAGCGGGACCTCACCCGCATGCTCCGCCTCAAGGCCGAGGAGAGCATCTACGACATCTTCTCGTGGGCCGAGGGGGACTTCCGCTTCCTCGACGACATCCTGCCCGAGAGCGCCATGGTGCCGATGCGTATGGACGTCACCGGCATCGTGATGGAGGGAGTGCAGCGGGTCGACGAGTGGCGGCGCATCCGTCAGGTGATCCCCGACGAGCGCATGATCCCCGTGGGGATCGTCGACCTCTCCACCCTCCCCGGCCTGGGCCCAGGCGACCGGCGGATCATGGACCACGTGGACGACCAGCGCACCATCGAAGAGATCCGCGACATGACCCACTCCACGGAGTTCCAGGTCTCGAAGCTGCTCTTCGACCAGTACCAGGCGGGGCACGTCAAACTGGTGAAGCTGCGGTCTGGCGGCGGGGATGCGACCGGCGCCCCCACGGCGGCGGCCCTCATCGAAGCCGGCCGCGCTCACATGAAAGAGGGGGAATTCGACGCCTCCCTGCGCCATCTGCGGGCGGCCAAGGCGCTGGAGCCGGACAACCCGGACGCCCAGCAGGTGCTGACCCAGGCCGAGAAGAAGGTCCGCGAGTACATCGAGAAGGCCGGCGTCACCCTGAGCTCGATCCCGCAGGTGACGGCCACGATGGAGCAGCTCACCTCCTCGAAGCTCTCCCCCCAGGAGGGCTTCATGCTCACCCGCATCAACGGCACCTACGACATCCAGTCGATCCTGAAGATCACCCCGATGCCGCAGCTCGACGCCCTGATGCTCTTCTGGAAGCTCTCCCAGGCCGGCTACATCCGCCTCCTCCCGCCGCGCAACCCCTCGGGCACGCCCCTGCGGGGGGCGACGCCGATGCGGTAGGGGAGGAAGCTCCAAGCAAGCGCTGGAAAGGGACAACAGGGACTCCAGGGACAGCAGGGACAAGAGGGAAGGTGTCCCTGGAGTCCCTGCTGTCCCTTATGTTCCCTGCTTTGAAAGCTCTTACCCCGGCCGAGGCCGGGACACATGCGGCTCCCCCGCAACCGAGAACCGCAACGGCCACCCGGCGGCCTCGCCCGCGTAGTCGACCCCGATCCGAGGACTGGCCATAATCTGCTCCTCGCCCGGCGGCTCCCCTTTCGTGATGTACAGCGGCGGCCGGTCCAGCAGAACGCCGTCGAGCTCGCGGCCGATCCCCAGCGCCCGGCAGATCTTGCCCGGCCCGCCGGCGAGGTCGCCCGGGCGGACCTTCTTCGTCCAGCCCCGGTTCTCCGCCATGCGCTCCTCACCCGCGACCGGCGCGCCCGCCCGCAGGAGCACGGCGCTCCCCACGTCCACCTCGCCGGTGACGGCGTTCAGGCAGTAGTGCATGCCGTAGATGAAGTAGACGTAGGCATGGCCGCCCGGCAGGTAAAGGCTCTCGTTGCGGGGCGTGCGGCGGCCGTCCCAGGCATGGCTCGCCCGGTCCGGAGCCCCCAGGTAGGCCTCCACCTCCACCAGGCGCAGCACCAGCCGCTCCCCCTCGAGCTCGCGCACCAGGAACCGGCCGAGCAGATCCCGGGCCACGATCTCGGCGGGCCGGCGGTAGAACGACAGGGGAAGGGGACGAAAACGGCTCATGCGACCCGCGGAACGGTATCATCTTCAGATGACACCCCTCCGGCCCCAGATCCCGCCGCTCTTCGCCGAGCTGCCGGACGCCTTCGCCAGCCGCTTCGATCCGGACGCCCCCTGGGCCCTGCTCGGCGATGCCCTCGACGAGGTCCTCGCCGGCCTGCCGTCGAGCGACATCCAGAGCGGCTTGTCGCCGGACGTCCACCTCGCGGGCGACCGCATCGTGATCTGCTCCGGCGCGCGCATCCACCCCAGCGTGGTAATCGAGGGGCCGGTCTTCATCGGCCGCGACGTCGAGATCCGCCCCGGTGCCTACATCCGGGGCGGCTGCTGGATCGGTGACCGCTGCGTCGTCGGGGCGAACACCGAGCTCAAGCGGGCCATCCTCCTCCCTCACGCCAAGGCGCCCCACCTCAACTACGTCGGCGACTCCATTCTGGGAGGGGACGTGAACCTCGGAGCCGGTACCATCCTCTCCAACTTCCGCCACGACGGCGGCAAGATCCGCATCCCCGCCGGCGACCTCCGGCTGGACACCGGCCGCCGCAAGCTCGGCGCCATCCTCGGCGACGGCGTCCTCACCGGCTGCAATTGCGTCCTCCACCCCGGTGCCGTCGTCGGCCGCGGGACGCAGATCTACCCCGGCGTGCAGCTCCGTCCGGGCGTGTATCCGGCGGGGAGCATCGTGAAGCTGAAGCAGGAGCTGGAGATCGTGGCCCAGACGTAGAGCGCTACAACACCGGCCGCGGAAACGCCTGCGTCACCGAGGTGTCGATCACCGGATGGCTCACCACCATCGCCGTCCGGTCGTCGTCCGGCGGTGCCTGGCGGCTGAAGGACTCGACGCTGGCGAAGATGGCGTCCACCACTTCACGGGCGGTCTCCCCCTGGTGCTCGCGCGCCACCTCCACCAGACGCTCCAGGCCGTACTCGCCGATCTGCCGGCCGTTCTCGTCCCGTCCCTGGGTCTCGCAGATGCCGTCGGTGTAGAACACCAGCATGTCCCCCGGCTTCATGATCACGAAGCCCCGCTGGTAGCTGGCGTCCGGCAGCGGCCCGAGCACCGGTCCCCCCTCCTCCAGGTAGCGCACCGTGCCGTCGGCCGTGACGTGAAACGGCGGTGGATGGCCGGCGTTGACGTAGATGAACACGCCGTTGAGCTCCAACTCGCCGTAGAACATGGACACGAAGCGGCTGGTCAGCGTGCTCTTGTGGATGATCTTGTTCATCCGCTCGACCGTGCGCACGATCTTGAAGTCGCGCGCCAGCCCCATGCGCAAACCCATGTAGATGTCGCGCACCTGGAGGGCGGCGGGCAGACCATGCCCCGAGACGTCGGCGATGGCGAGGCCGAAGATCTTCTCGGTCACCGGAATGTAGTCGAAGTAGTCGCCGCCCACGCCCTCGATGGGCTCGGAGCGGCCGAAGATGTCGAAGTCGCCGTACTCGGGGACGCGCTTGGGGAGGATTGACGCCTGGATCTTCCGCGCCTGCTCGAAGATCCCCTCCATACGGTCGCGGCGGATCTTCTGGTTGACGCTGTGCCGCAGGATGCCCAGCGAGAAGAGGATGTCGTCCCGGTCGTAGCCGGAAGCGACGTCGAAGGCCAGCACGTACTCCTCGTTGCCCACCTCGATGGCGGCGAAGCGTTGCACCCCGAGCTGGCTCTCCAGGTTGCGGTCGATCTCCGGGTCCTCGGCGTCCATGTAGACGGTGCCGTTCTCCATCAAGAGCTGGATCGGCCTATAGGAGATGGGCACCTTGAGCCCCTTGGGCACCTCCTTGGCCTCGCCGAAGGTGGCCTGCAGCACGTAGTAGTGGCCCCGGCGCTGGTAGAGGCGGCCGCCGTAGATCCCCAGCTCGTCGCGGAACTTGTCGATGATGATCTCGAGCAGCGAGGGGATCGTCGCGGCGACGTCCTCGTCGCGGTCCATGGCCGCGACCACCTGCTCCACCTTCTTCATCAGCCCCCGGTAGTTCACCGGGCGGGCTTCGGACATGATCAAAGAGGGATCTCCTTCCTGAGACAGGCCATTCTACTCCGGACCGCCTTGGAGCGTCAGCGCAGAGGATTCTACCCGTGGTCGATCAGCGCCATCACGATCCGGTCCTGGTCGGTGTGCGAGTCGCCGCGGGTGCCGTTCAGGAGGATCGAAAAAGCGTAGGACTTTCCCGAGACCGCCCTGGCGTAGCCCGAGAGAGCGGAGACGCCGGACAGGGTGCCGGTCTTGGCGAAGACGTTACCGAAGTAGGGTGGCGCGGCCAGCCGCCGCTTCCACGACTTCATGTCCTCCCCCGAGTAGGGGAGCGACTGCGCGAATTCCGCCGCCGCCGGATGGAAGAACATGTGACGCAGCAGCGTCGTGATCGCCCGCGGCGAAGCCTGGTTCTCGCGGCTCATCCCCGAGCCGTCGACCATGCGGAGCTCGCCCGGCGGCACGCCGATCGATGCCATGAGCTCGCCGATGGCCTTCACCCCCTCGCTCCAGCTCCCCTGGCCGCAGCGCCGTGCCCCCACCTGCTTGGCCAGGCTCTCGGCATAGAAGTTCTGGCTGTGCTTGTTGGTGGTGCGGATCGCCGTCACCAGATCGCTGCGGTGCACCGCCACCCGCTGCCAGACCGGCCCCGGGAGCTGATCCACCGGCCGCAGGCCGCCGTCGATCGCGATCCCCTCCTCCGCGAGAGCCGCCCGCAAGGCCTGGCCGAAGTAGGCCACCGGATCGGGCACCGTCACCCAGGTCTCGAACGGCCCCGAGCTCACGTCGATCGTGCCGCGCACCGTCAGCAGATCGTCCGTCCGGCCGACGAAAAGCTTCGTCCCCCGGCGCTTCGCCCGCGTCGAGGTGCTGTTGTCCACCCGGAAGACGGGGATTGGCGGCACGGTCTCGACGACGGCCGGCTGGCCCGCCGCGCGGCCCGGAGAGACCCGGACCAGGACGCAGTTGTCGCTGAACGACAGGGCGGCCACCGGCGCCTCATACCACTCCGCGAGCTGGTCCCGGGGCCAGTCGGGGTGGATGCGCAGGGCTTCGAACAGCCCGTGCGCCAGATAGAGATCGCCCGTGATCCGCCGCACCCCCTTCTCCCGCAGCGCCGCGGCCCAGGGCCGGAAGGCACCGAAGGGATCGCCGTCATACTCCCGCCCCGAGATCTGGGGATCGCCCGCGCCCACCACCCCGAGGTCGCCCCGCAGCACGCCGTCCGCCACCGCGCCGCGCATCAGGAAGCGCGTCTCGAACTGGTAGCCCGGCCCCAGGGTATCCAGCGCCGCCGCCGTGGTGAACAGCTTGCTGTTCGAGGCGATCACCCGCGCTTCGGAGGGGTTGTAAGAGTAGACCGCCGCCCCGGTGCTCAATTCCACGATGCTGACCCCCACCGCGCCCGCCTCCCGTTGCGCGTGGGCCACTTCGGCGGCGACCGCCTGGTCGAGGGCCGACTGCGCCCAAGCCGGCGCGGCAGCGGGCAGAAGGAGGGTGAGCCCGATGGCAAGAGGGACGAGTCGCTTGCGGAGCTGCATCATCCTCGATTTGTCCGTCTGGAAGGTCGTCTGTCTCTACTCTGGCTTCAGATACTTCTCAAACCACCGCACGATCTCCACCGTCGATCGCACACGGTTCGCCGTTTTGCGAAATCCATGCCCTTCGTCCGGGAAAATCACCGACTGCACGGGCACGCCCCGCTTCTTCAGCTCCTCCGCCACCTGCTTCGCCTCCACCAGGGGGACGTTCGTGTCGTTGGCGCCGTGGAGCACCAGCAGCGGCACCTTCACCCTGTCGAGCTTGTGGATGGGCGAGAGCTGGCGCAGCAGGTCCTTCTGAGTCACCGGGTCGCCGTACTCCTTGGTGGAGATGGCGGCCATCCACGGCTCGGTCTGGGCGAAGAAGGTCTCGAAATTGACGATGCCGAAGAGGTCGGCCCCGGCGGCGAAGAGATCGGGGAGCTCGGTGAGGCCGGCGAGCGTCATGTAGCCGCCGTAGGAGCCGCCCATGATGCCGATCCGCTTCGGATCGGCGATCCGCTGCTGCACCAGGAAGTCGACGCAGTCCTTGATGTCCTTCACCCCCTCGACCCGTAGCGGGCCGTTGTCCAGGTTGACGAACTTCTTGCCAAAGCCCGACGAACCGCGCACGTTGGGGGCGAAGACGCCGATGCCGCGCGAGAGCAGGGCCTGATAGGTGGAGTTGAAAGATGGCCGCTCCTGCCCCTCCGGACCGCCGTGGAAGCTGATCACCACCGCACCCGGCCCCTCGCTGCGGGGACGGTAGAGCCAACCCGAGAGCTCCAGGCCGTCGTGCGCCTTGAAGCGCACCAGTTCCGGCGACGCCAGCTTCGCCAAGTCCACCCCCTCGTGGGGGCTCCAGGTGATCTGGCGGATGCTGCCGGCCCCGACGCTGATCACCCAGATGTCCGTCGGAAGCCTGGCGCCGCCGATGGTCAAGGCCAGCCGCTGACCGTTTTCCGAATAGGTGAGACCGCCGAGGATCTCCCCGGCGAGCGCCTTGACGGGCTGGAGCTCGACGCGCGGCTTCTTCAGGTTGATGAAGCCCAGATCGTCGCGGCCGGCGACGTTGAAGACCACGAAGGCGCTGCTGGCGTCGGGAGCGAGCGCGATGTCGTCCACCTCGGCCTCGTCCCGGGTCGTGAGTTTCTGGTTCGAGATGGGCTTGCCGTCCGGACCGAGGATCACCTTGGCGAAGTAGGTCTTGTCCGCGTCCCGGTTCGAGGAGAGGAAGACCGCCGAGCCATCGGGGCTGAGCTTGCCGCCGCCGAACGAGCCCGGGGGATCGTGCAGTGTCAGCAGTTCCTCCTTGCCCTCGTGGCCCGTCGCGAGATCGACCAGGTAGAGGTTGTTGTCCCCCCGGCTGGCGACACGGGAGACCACCGCCCGCTTGCCGTCGCGGCTGATGTCGGTGAGATTGGCGACCCCGCCGCCGGAGGCCACCTTGCGGCTCTTCCCGGACTCCGAGTCGTAGATCCAGGGATCGAGCGCGCCAGGGCTGTCGTGACTCGAGCTGTAGCGCAGGAGCTTGCCGCTCCAGCCGGCCAGCGTGTTGTTCTCCTTGCCGCCGCCGGTGATGCGCTGCACGCCCGTGCCGTCCGGGTGCATGAGATAGACCTGCTGATTGAGGCCGCCGCCGGGCGCGACCAACAGCGCCAGCCACTGCCCGTCCGGCGACCACTCGACGTTGGAAACCGGGTCCTCGAACGAGCCCACCTGCTTCGGCTCCGTCCCCTTGTCGATCTCGGCGATCCACACTTGCGGCAGGGCGCCGCGGTTGGAGATGAACGCCACCCGCTTGCCGTCCGGCGACAGGCTGGGCGCGAAGCTGCCGCTGACTTTCGCCATCCGCTCCACCGACGCGGTGAGCGCGTCGGCTGTGGGGGCGGCCGGAGAGGGGGACTTCGCCGCCAGGGCGAGAGCCGGGACGGCGAGCAGGGCCAGAACGGCTGGCAGCGAACGACGATCCATGGGACCTCCAATCTTCAGCGCCCGCCTAGTCTACCCCGGGATGAGCCCGCGGACAGGGAGCAGACGGGAGAAGGTCACGCTCTACCGGGCTCGCAGCACTAAAGAACCAGCAGTCGGTATTCACATCATCAGGCGTCCGGGTGCGTCCACCCGGCTGACATCTCATGGAGCTTGTCTCGACATGGCACAGTTCAAGGCGTTTCGACCGGGCGTAGAAGTTTACGGCGCAGTCGTCCTTTCGGTGGTGGACGGGATGGGAGATTTCAAGACCCGCGCGGAGGGTATCCTCGCCCAGCATGGTATCCGGAAGCCGCAGCCGGAATCCTGGTACCCGCAGCAGGCGTGGCTCGACTCCTTCGAGACCATCGCCGAGAAGATCGGCCCGCGCACACTGTTCGCCATCGGCAAGAAGATCCTGGAGGCCGTGGAATGGCCGGACTGGATCAACAGCCTGCCCACCGGCATGGCGGCCATCGACTTGAACTACCATCTGCGCCACCGGCTCAACGGCCAGCCCATGCTGAACGAGCGGACGGGCGAGATGACGGAAGGGATCGGCCACTATGAGTTCAAGGGGATGACGGGCGACAACTCGGCCGCCATGGTCTGCAACAACCCCTACCCTTCTGAATTCGACCGCGGCATCATCACCGCCATGGGCCGGCGCTTCAAGCCGAACCTCGAAGTGCGGCTGGACACTACCCAGCCCACCCGTGCCCAAGGCGCGGACTCCTGCACCTACGTCATCGAGTGGTAGGCGCAAGGGTAGAGCTGGGCCGGTCGAACCGGTACCCTTCGAGCGGCTCGCCGCCGAGCGGAGCACGGCCATGGTGGGCGCCCGCAGTCGTAAGGCGACCCACAAGTCCTGCGCCGTGGCTGAGGACGTTTCAGCCGCTCGGCGTAGGCTTACTCACGAGGTCCCATCCCAGCACCCGGATCGCCTTCAGCACCGCCCGTCCCACGGCACGCTCCCGATCCTCGGCAGGCTCATCGCTGGACCGTCCGCTCAGGCGGTTGACCTCGTCCTGGAGGTCTCCCAGGTCACGTCCAATGGCGCCCAGATAGGCGGACAGGCTCCCCAGCGACGGGGTCGACTTTCCCGCTTCGTACGCCGAGACCATGGCCCGGGTCAGGCCGCTCCTCTCAGCCACGTCCACTTGGAGGAAACCTGCTGCTTGCCTGACCCGCCGCAGGGCCTGTGAGATGAACCGGATGTCCACGGCTTCTGCTCGCGCTACCTCGTCGTGTCTTGTCATAACGACGGGAAGAATACTACCTTCGGAGGGGAACTGCAAACCCCCTGGTTCTCTGGCGGAAGAACGAAGGTCCGGGCGCCAGCCACCCCAAAGGGTGGCTCACCCTCCCTGCTTCGCGGTGACCAGCAGTTTCCTCGTCATCCCTTTCAGCTCGTGGCTGCCGACGGGGCAGTAGACCTTGTATTCACCGGGCTGCAGGGTGACCTGGAGCGTGCCGTTCGCCTGGGGTGGCACGGGTTTGGCCAACAATTCGTCGACACCCGGTCCCTGGATCTTGAAGCTATGGATCTTTTTCCCCTCGTTGCGGACGAGGAAGGTCGTCGGCCCGGCGACGAGGGTCTGAGGCATCTCGATGGCGTACTCGCTCAGACGGACCTCCACCGGGGCGGCGGCCTTTTCCCCCTGTGGCTCTTCCGACCCGATCGCGGCAGTCAGACCAAAGAGGAGGATCGGAACGAGGAGACAGAAGGCGTAGCGCCAAGTCTTGGACAAGTCATCGGTTTGCTTCATCGGCTCTCTTCTCATAGCGTGACTCCTCTCAGGCTATCCTGGTGGAGGATAGCGATTGCCGCTCCCTTCTACAAGCGGTCGGGTCGCCACGCAAGCGAGCTTCAGAGGTATGGCAGAGATATGGAATGTCAGATCTGCAACCGGACGATGCAGCCCCTCTTCCTCAAGCATCGTCACTGGATCTACGGCTGCTCTGAATGCGGTCATCAGTCCGCCGACGTAGGAAATCCGGCGGGCCATGTCGAGCAGATCTACAGCGATGAGTATTTCCACGGCGGTGGAGCCGGTTACAGCGACTACCTCGCCGAGAAGGACCTGCTGAGAAATCACGGACAGCGGTACGGCAGGCTGCTCCAAAAATACATGCACCCAGGAACGGTGTTCGACGTCGGCGCTGCCGCAGGCTTCGTCCTTCAGGGATTGATTGACACAGGATGGAGTGGCCGGGGCATTGAACCCAATCTCCGCATAAGCGAGCACGCGCGGAGTCATCTGAATCTGCGCGTCGACACCGGAGTCCTGGAGAGCTTCCATACCGAAGAGCGATTCGACGTCGTCACCATGATCCAGGTGGTCGCTCATTTCCCAGATCTCCGCAAGGCTTTGCAGGTGGCATCCGAGATCACTTGCCGGGATGGATTCTGGCTGATCGAGACGTGGAATCGAAATAGTTGGGTAGCCAGGATCTTCGGACGGCATTGGCATGAATACAGCCCTCCGAGCGTCGTTCACTGGTTTACTCCTACGACCCTGCGCCATCTCGTGGAACCGTTCGGGTTTCGCGAGATCGGCTCCGGCCGGCCCTCGAAATGGCTGAACGGGGCGCACGCCATCTCCTTGCTGCAATACAAGCTTGGCGGCTCGATACCCGGCCGACTTCTTGCGGGAGCAGGAAAGCTCATCCCTCAGAACATCCCCTTACCCTATCTGGCGGGCGACCTCTTCTGGATGCTTTTCCAAAAACAGCGTTGAGCTCACTCGTGGCGCAGGGGAAAGGCTCGCTTCATGACCCTCCTCTCCCAGAGGGAGAGGAGGGAGAAGGCAGGTCAATGCAGGATGGGGCGGGGAGAGGGCGGGAATCAGGCCCGGATCAGCAGCAGCGGGTGCCGCCAGTGGGGGTGGAGCAGCAATCCACTCCGAGGAGGAAGCACTTGGAGCAAGGGGTGGCCTGACGGGTCGCAGGCGTCAAGATGGCGTCGAGCTGGCTCTGGAGGTCCGGCTTTTCCTGGCTCAAGGCGGGTGCGCAATGGCCCGTCGGCGCGGGGAGCGCGGTCTGGACCGCCGCGGCGGTATCGGCACCAGGGATTGCAGCAGGAGCCGGATTCTCGGCGGCATGGCAGGCGGGAACCAGGGCGAAGACGGCGACCAGGACGGTCACGGCGAGCAGGGTTCGTTTCATCGTCTCTCCTTTCGCAGGGCGGACATCTTAAGTGAGTCCGTTGGCAGAGCGAAAGAGTTCAAGAAGTGAGAGCGTCAGCCGAGGTTGTGGAAGACCTTCTGCACGTCGTCGTCCTGTTCGAGCCGGTCGACCAGGCCCAAGACCTCGGAGGCGTGGTTCTCGGGCAGCTCGGTCGGCGTCACGGGGATGTACTCCGACTCGGCGGAGAGCGGCGTGATGCCGCGGTCTTCGAGGGCCTTCTGCAGATGGCCGAAGTCGCCGAACGCGCAGCGGATCACGAGCTGCGGCTCGCCCTTTTCGCCCGTGCTCTCGCCGATCTCCTCCAGCCCGAAGTCGATCAGCTCCAACTCCAGCTCGTCCTGATCGAGACCCGCCGGGTTCAGGCGGAAGACGCCCATCCGCTGGAACAGGAAGCCGACGCTGCCCGGGCTCGCGAGGTTGCCGCCGCCTTTGTTGAAGTGGGTGCGCAGGTTCGAGACGGTGCGCGTCGGGTTGTCGGTCGCGGTCTCGACCATGACGGCGATGCCGTGCGGGGCGTAGCCCTCGTAGAGGATCTCCTCATAGCTCGCCGCCTCCTTGCCCGACGCCCGCCGGATCGCCGCCTCGACCTTGTCCTTGGGCATGTTGACCGAGCGCGCGTTCTGGACGACTCGCCGCAGGAGCGGATTGCCCGCCGGATCGGGCCCGCCCGCCTTCACGGCGATGGTGATCTCCTTGCCGATCCGGGCGAACTGCTTCGCCATCCGGTCCCAGCGGGCGAACATCGTGTGTTTTCGAGTCTCGAAGATACGTCCCATGGTGGGGAATCTAGCCTGTCCGTCGCGGCCGAGTAAAGGGGGAGGGAAGACACAGAGAGGACCCCCGGCCGGGGGCCCTCGGCAATCCGGAAATCAGAGTGTCGACTTGGCCGCGGCTTTGCTGCCGGGGGCCGCGCCACGGCTCCGGGAAGAGGCGGCTTGGAGCCAGGCCGGGTCGGTGGCGGAGTAGGAGAAGACGAAGCTCCCGCCCTTGATCGCGTCGATCACCGGCTTCGCATCCTGGAGGGACAGCGCCGGGCAGCCCCAGCTCCGGCCCAGCATGCCGTACTGCCTGGCATGGTCGGCGCTGACGTACCAGGCGCCGTGCATTACGATGTGGCGCTCTTCGGCGCGGTCGTTGACGCCCGCGTCCAGGCCCTTGAGCTTGAGCGAGTAGCCCTTGCCTCCCTCGTAGGTGTCGCCCGTCACGAACAGACCGAGGCTCGTCGCCCGGCTGTCTTCGACGTTCGAGAACCGGGTGGCGACCTTATCGCCGCTGCCGGCCCCATGCGCCACCAACTCGTGGAAGAGCACCTTGCCGCGAGCGAGATCGAGCACCCAGAGCCGCGGCTGGGTCGAAGGCAGGGAATAATCGATGACGGTCAACAGGTCGCTCTTCCCCGAGATGCCGTGGGCGCGGGCGGAGGAGACCGCGTCGAGCGCCATGGCGAGGACCTGCGGCGAGAGGCCATCGGCGCCCTGGGTGAAGACGGCCGGGACCGTGGAAGGAGCGGCAGCGGCCGCCGTCATCAAGGCGGTGAGGATCAGGAGGGAGGCGGAGCGAAGGAGCCCGTGGGCACGCTTCTTGGAAGAAACACAGAAGGGGGCTGAAGAGTTAGCCAGCATCACGCGCAGTAGGCCTCCTGGAAGTCGTTCTCACGCCTTTTTTACAAGGCGCGTCGGTGACTTAGATCTTGTAAAACCCGCCCTTGAGGGGGAGAAATTCCTGCGTATTCTGCTCCTCCGCCCCCGCTTTGTCCAGCCCTTTACCGAGACTCGAAGGCCCGCAGCCGGCGCTCCAGCTCCACCTGGACGCGGGCCTTGTCCCCCTGATTGTCCCCCTGGTTCTGGGCCCAGCCGGCGCAGCGGTCCAGGTCCAGCCCGCCCGCGGCCGCGCGGCAGGCGGCGACCGGCCGTTGGTAGACGCCCGGGTCCTCCCAGATGGAGGGGCCGGTCAGGAAGCTGTATTCCAGGCTGTTGCGGTTGAGGGTGCGGATGTCGGCGTAGCGGAGCTGCGGATAGTCCAGGCCCGCCAGCCGGTACTGCTCGGTGAGGCTGGTGCGCATGATCCCGGGATCGTCGGTGGCGAGCACCACGGGCACGCCCGCCTCGCGATACAGCGGGAAGGGGTGCTCCTTGCCCTGGACGCCCAGGAGCTGGGCGTTGCTGACCAGGTTGATCTCGACCGCGACCCGTCCGGCGGCGCGGGAAGGGCACCAGCCGGTCTTGCCGGTCATGGCACGGAGCACCTGGCCCGAGTCGGCTTCATAGGTGATGTCGACTCCGTGGCCGATGCGCTGGGCGCCGGCCGTGCAGACCGCGGCGCCGACGTGGAAGCGCAGGTCGTTGGGGGGCACCAGCCCCTCGGCGAGCTCGCCGGCGTGGAGGGCGCGCCCCACGTCCGGATAGATCCGCCCCAGGTTGCCGATGAGGTTCATGTGGGCGAGATAGTCGATGCGCGCGACGTAGGCGTCCTCGGCCGCTACGATGTTGATTCCCACGATGTGCCGGCGGTCCGCGTGCGAGGCGGCGAACCCCAGCAACGCCTCGCCACAGACGTAGAGGGGATCGAGGGTGCGGTGCATCTCGATCTGGCGGCGCACAGTCACCTCGCAGCCCGGGGTGTCCGGATGGGCGTCGCAACCCAGGAGCTGCGAGCTTTTCTCGAGCTGGCCGGCCATCACCGCCGCGGCCTGCCGGCCCAGGGCGTCCGCGGCGGCCAGCACCGCCTTGCCGTCCGCGCTGATGGCCGCGGGAGTGAGCGGACCCGCCATCAACTGCTGGCAGAAAGCGGCGCCCGGCGATGAGCTGCCGCCAAAGAACCTGGCCAGGAACGCGTTCAGCTCCTCCCCCTGCGGTCTGGCGGCGGAGGTCATGGTCTCGATGTAGAGCAGGTTCTCCCGGGAGGCCTGCTGGCGCAGTTGCGCGAAGAGGGAGGCGGTGTCCTGCACGGCGGGGCCGAGCTTGCTGAAGATGGCGAAGAAGTGGTCGTGGGCCGCGAGGGTCCCCCATGGCTGGCCCCGCATGGAGAGGGCGTTGACGACCGCGTCGTACGACTTGCCGTCGGAGCACAGGCAGCAGGCCGGGACGAACGAGCCGGTCAGCGTCTTCGTCCCGCTCGTGCACTGTGGCAGGGGGTTCTTGCACGAGCTGGCGTCCGCGCAGGCCTTGCAGTCGGCGGTCGGAGCGGAGATCGGAAGGCTGGTGCTGGCATCGCCGGCCGATCCGCCCTGGCACTGCTGGAAGGACGAGCTCCCTACATCTACATACAGCCCCTCGTAGCTCGCCAGTTGGATCAGCACCTCGGGATAGACGGCGCCCGTCAGGTGGTGGTGGAGGTCGCCCCCTTTAGGCATGTCGAGGAGCAGGGCACGCAGGGCGTTGGGGTCCCGGCGGGCGGATTGGAAGGCTTCATCGATCGAGCGCGGATACGAGCCGGCCGGGGCGCCCGCGGGTGCCGACACCGGGAGGGCGGTATGGCAAGCTGCAATCAGGAGGGAGACCGGCAGCAGCAAGGTGAGACGACGCATAGGGTCTCCTTGGGAGCCGTCCTACCGCTTCTTCTGATACGGCAACCCCAGCGCCCGCGGCGCCCGGGAGTGGCCGATGAAGCCGGCGAGGACGACGATGGTCAGCACGTAGGGGATGAGCTGGATGAACTGCACGGGGATCTGCGAGACCCCCTGCATCTGGATGGACAGCGCCTCGGCGAAGCCGAAGAGCAGGCAGGCGAGCATCGTCTGCACCGGCCGCCACTTGCCGAAGATCAGCGCCGCGAGCGCGATGAACCCCCGCCCGGCGGACATGTTGCGGGCGAAGAGCGACGACTGGCCGATCGACAGGTAGGCGCCGCCGATCGCCGCCAGCGCCCCCGAGAGCATCACCGCCAGATAGCGCACCCGGGAGACGTCCACCCCCGCCGTATCCGCCGCCTCGGGGTTCTCCCCCACTGCCCGCAGGCGCAGACCGAAGGGGGTGCGGTAGAGGACGTACCACGTCACCGGCACCAGGGCGAAGGCCAGCACGATGGGCGCCATGGGGATGAGCTGTCCCTTGGGGAGTTGGGGCGTCGCCCCCGTCGACTCGAAGAAAGCGCCCGAGAGAAGCGCCGGGATGCCCAGGAAAAGGATGTTGATCGCCGTGCCGCTCACCACCTGGTCGGCCTTGAACTGGATGCACGCCACCCCGTGCACCAGGGCCACCAGGGCGCCGGCCAGGATCGCCGCCGCCAGCCCCACCCACGGGTTCCCGGTGTAGTGGGTGATGGTCGCGGCGGTGAAGGCCCCCGCCAGCATCAATCCCTCCAGGGCGATGTTGATCACCCCCGAGCGCTCGGAGTAGAGCCCCCCCAGCGCCGCCAGCAGCATCGGCGTCGTCAGCCGGATGGCCGAGAACAGGAGCGAGACGATCAGGATGTTGCTCATACGCCCTTGATCCTCCGCCCGAAGGGCCCGCGGAATCGATCCCGGAACATCGCCTCCGCCGCCACGAAGAGGATGATGATCCCCTGCAGCACCATCACCAGGTCCTTGGACACGTGCTCGGTGAAGATGTCCACGAACAGGCCGCCGCGCAGCAGCGCCCCGAAGAGGAGCGAGGCGAGGATCACCCCGACCGGGTGGTTCCTCCCCAGCAGGGCCACGGCGATGCCGGTGAAGCCATAGCCCGAGGAGAAGCTGTCGTAGTAGCGGTAGCGGTAGCCCAGGACCTCGTTGATCCCCACCATGCCGGCGAGCGCGCCGGAGAGGGCCATGGCCAGCACGATCTGCCGGCCGGTGGCGATCCCCCCGTACTGCGCCGCCGCCGGGCTCGCCCCCGTGGCCCGGATCTCGTACCCCCAGCGCGTGCGCCAGAGGAAGAGGTAGACCAGGACGCAGGTCGCGAGGGCCAGCAGGAAGGACAGGTTGAGCGGGATGCGTTCCGGCAGGCCGGGGACGAACCTCCCCAGGCGCGCGATGTGGCCGCCTTCGCCGATGGGCACCGTCTCCAGGATGGCGTCCCCCGGCGGCTTGTAGTGGTACTGGGTGAAGTAGCTCGCCAGCGCGATGGCGATGAAGTTCATCATGATCGTGGTGATGACCTCGTGCGCTCCGAACCGCGCCTTGAGCACTCCGGGGATCCCGCCCCAGACCCCGCCCGCCAGCACCGCCGCCAGGCAGCAGAGGGGGACCAGCAGAATGGCCGGCAGCCCCGCGAAGGTGATCCCCACCCAGGCGGTGGCGAAGGAGGCGATGTAGAGCTGCCCCTCCGCCCCGATGTTCAGCAGGCCGCAGCGGAAGGCCACCGCCACCGCCAGACCGGTGAAGATGAGCGGCGTCGCGTAGAACAGGGTGTAGCCGATGCCGTCCGGCCAGGTGAAGGCGCTGCCGATGAGCAACTGGTAGGTGGCGAGCGGGCTGTCGCCCACCGCCAGCACCAGGAAGCTGCCCGCGACGAAAGCCGCCAGCACCGCGGCCAGGGGGAAGATCAGTTGGCGAAGACCTTTCATCAGCGATTTTTCCCGTTCAAGCGCCATCAGGCCGCGGCATTGCCGCCGGTCATCAGCAGTCCGATCTCTTCGGGAGTGGCCCGGGCCGGGTCCACCTCGCCCACGATCCGCCCCTCGCGCATCACCAGCAGCCGGTCGGAGAGGGCCGTCACCTCCTCCAGCTCGGAGGAGACGAGGAGCACGGCGCAGCCGGCGTCGCGCATCTCCACCAGCCGGCGGTGGATGAACTCGATGCCGCCGATGTCCACCCCCCGTGTGGGCTGGGCCACCAGCAGCAGCTTCGGGGACTCCTCCAGCTCCCGGCCGAGGATCAGCTTCTGCTGGTTCCCCCCGGAGAGCGAGCGGGCGGGCAGGTCCGGGTCCGGCGGCCGCACGTCGAAGGCTTTCAGGATCTTCTCCGTCCGCCGGCGGATGGCCTCCCGGTTCAGCCACAGGTGCCACGGCCCCACCGCCACCGGTGGCCGGTCGTCGGCGCCGAGGATGGAGTTCTCCGCCAGGTCGAAGTCCAGGAGCAGGCCCCGCCGGTGCCGGTCCTCGGGCACGTGGGCGATCCCCCCGGCCCGCCGTGCCCGGGCGGAGAGCCCCTCCACGTCCCGGCCCTCCAGCTCGATCGTGCCGGTCACGGCCGCCGGCTCCGCGAGACCGGCCAGGGCCTCGATCAGCTCGGTCTGGCCGTTCCCCTCGATGCCCGCGATCCCCACGATCTCGCCGGCCCGCACCTCGAAGGAGACGCCGTCCAGCCGCCGCTCGCGGTCTTTGGTGCCCAGGGCGCCTGAGGACAGTCCGCGCACGGCGAGCACCGGCTTGCCGGGGTGCCCCTCGGGTTTCACCACCCGCAGCAGCACGTCGCGGCCCACCATCAGGCGGGCGAGCTCGGCGGCGCTGGTCTCCGCGGTCCTGCGGTTCCCCACCACCTTGCCGTCGCGCATCACCGTCACCTCGTCCGAGATCTCCAGCACCTCGGAGAGCTTGTGGGTGACGATGACGATCGTCTTCCCCTGCTCCCGCATCCGCCGCAGGATGGCGAAGAGATCGCGCACGGCCTGGGGGGAGAGCACGGCCGTGGGCTCGTCCAGGATCAGGATGCGGGCCTGCCGGTAGAGGGCCTTGAGCAACTCCACCCGCTGCTGCTGCCCCACGGAGAGGTCCTCGATCCGCGCCGTGGGATCGATGGCCAGGCCAAACTCCGCGGACAAGGCGCGGATGCGGGAGACGGCGCCGGCCACGTCGAGCTGCAGGGCGTTACCCGGCTCGATCCCCAGCACGATGTTCTCCGCCACCGTCATGGGCTCGACCAGCATGAAGTGCTGATGGACCATGCCGATCCCTAAGGCGATGGCGTCCTGGGGGCTCGCGAAGCGGCGCACCGCCCCGTCCACCACCACGTCCCCCGAGTCCGCCGAGTAGAAGCCGTAGGCGATGCGCATGGCGGTGGACTTGCCGGCGCCGTTCTCCCCCACCAGGGCGTGGATCGTCCCCGGCGCCACCGCGAAGCTCACGCGGTCGTTGGCCAGCACGTCGCCGAAGCGCTTGGTGATCTCCCGCAGCTCGAGCATGTCGTTGAGGCCGGGAGGCTACTTCTCCATCGCGTTCGTGACCTTGATCTCGCCGCGGATGATCTTCGCCTTGGCCTCCTCGACCTGGCGCAGCACGTCCGGCGGGATGAGCTTCTCGTTGTACTGGTCCATGGCTATGCCCACGCCGCCGTCCGGCAGGCCGTAGACGTGGATGCCTCCCTTGAAGCGGTGGTTCACGAGGTCGGAGATGATCTGGTAGACGGCGTTGTCCACCCGCTTGACCATGCTGGTGAGGACGAAGCCGGGCTTGACCCAGTTCTGGTTGGAGTCGACGCCGATGACGTACTTCTGGTACTGCTCGGCGGCGTCGAAGACGCCCAGCCCCGAGTTGCCGGCGGCGGCGAAGATGACGTCCGCCCCCTTGCCGATCTGGGCCACGGCGAGCTCCTTGCCCTTGCCCGGGTTGTTCCATGCCGCCTCGGTGACGCCGACGTAGTTCTGGATCACCACGATCTTCGGATTGGCCGCGCGGGCCCCCTCCTCGTAGCCGACCTCGAACTTGTGGATCAGGGGGACGTCCATGCCGCCGACGAAGCCGACGACGCCGGTCTTGGTCGTGCGGGCGGCGATCATGCCCACCAGAAAGCTCCCCTCGTGCTCCTTGAAGATGAGGGAGGCGACGTTCGGCAGGTCGCTGACGCCGTCGATGATGGCGAAGTTCTGCTTCGGGTAGTCCTTGGCGACCGCCTCGACGATGGGGGTCTGGGCGAAGCCGATGCCGATGATGAGGTCGTAGCCCACCTCGGCGAAGGCGCGCATGGCGGGCTCCAGCGAGGCGGGATCGCCCGGCTCGGCGTCCCGCAGCACGATGGGGAAGTCCTTGGCGGCCCGCTTCACGCCCCGGTACGCGGCGGCGTTGAACGAGCGGTCGTCCTTGCCGCCGCTGTCGAAGACGATGCCGACGCGGACCTTCTTCGGATCGCCCGCCGCCTTCGCGAGGTTGTTGCACCCCGAGCCGGCCAGTCCGGCGATCAGGGCGAGGCAGAGGCCGAGAGTCCAGGGAACCTTCTGTCGCAGCATGATCGCCCGCGAGGGTATCCCGGGGGATGGGGGGAAGGCAAGAAGCCCTGGGACCGCCGGCGTCCCCGCCGGCCTTCTTACCCTTTTTTTAAAAAGAAGCGGAGTAAGTTGCCGGCGGGACGCCGGCGCTCCCAGGCAAAACCTAACCTGGCCCCCTCCTTGCAATCTCTCCCCCGCGAACGGCGGGCCGTACTTCCACCCACTGCTTCCAAGGAGACCACCATGAACGAAGACGATCGCTATACCACCAAGGGTAAGACCACCACCGCCGAGTTCGAGAAGGAGGCGCGGGACGAGGCCAACCACGATCCCATCAGCGGCGAGCCCGGGGCCCACCCGGTCGGCACGGGCGTGGGCGCCGCCGGCGGCGCTGCGGCGGGAGCCGCCGTCGGCGGCATCGTGGGCGGACCGGTGGGCGCCATGATCGGTGCCGCCGTGGGCGGCGTGGCCGGCGGCCTGGCCGGCAAGGGGGTGGCCGAGTCGGTCAATCCCACCGAGGAGGACGCCTACTGGCGGGAGAACCACGTCAACCGTCCCTACGCCGCCAACCGCGGCTACGACGAGCTCGGGCCGGCCTACCAGTACGGCTGGGAATCGTGGGCCAGGCACCGCGAGCGCGGCTGGAGCGGCGCCGAAGCGGACCTCGAGCAGGGCTGGAACCAGGCCCGGGGCAACTCGCGCCTCACCTGGAGCGACGCCCGCCACGCCTCCCGCGACGCCTGGGACCGCCTGGAGGGCCGCTTCGCCACCGGCGACCGCCCCGCCGCGGGCACCAGCACCCAGGGCACCAGCGCCGGGCTCGGCACCTATGACCGGGTGGCCGACATCGTCGGCACCACCGGTTTCGGCATCAGCCCGGGCTTCCCCGGCCAGACCGACAAGCCCACGGCCTTCCAGACCGTCCCCGGCATCACCGGCGTCGACCGCTCCCACACCGTGGGCACGCCGGAAACGCCGCCCAAGGGCAAGAACGAGAAGTAAGGGAAGGACGGGGCGAGAAAACCTGCGGCGGGTCGTCTCCCGCCGCAGGCAATCGGTATTCAGCCCTGTCGTAGACTTAGACGCTCAGACCTTGGCGGGCTTGTGAGACTTTAGCCAGTCCTTGAGCGCTGAATCGACTCGTGCTTGCCAACCATCACCGGTGGCACGAAAACGCTGAACGACCTCAGGCGAAAGGCGAATCGTGACGCGCTCCTTGGCCGGGGCCTTCTGCGGCCCGCGTACTTTGAGCTTGACGAGTAAGGTGGCGGGCAGCACTTCCTTCGCAGGACGAAAGCGCTTCATGTCCGCCGCGGTCAGTTCGCGGACTTCACCCTTGGCGTCAGTCAGGGGTTTGGACTTTGGCATAGTGCTTTACCTCTCGGTCATTGGCTTTGCGGAAACTGATGACGCGAATGCCATCGGCTGTTTCCGTGAAGCACAGAACGTGCAGGCGACCTTGAAGGCTGCCGAGCGCGACATAGCGAGCTTCGCCGTATTCGTGCCGTGAGTCAACGCGGATGTGCGCGGTCTCGAAATCGAACTCTGCCGCAAGCTCAAACGACAAGTCGCGTTCGCGGATGTTTTGCTCGTTCTTGTTCGGATCGAAGGTTATGCGCACAGGCAAAGTGTAAGTCACCATGGGGCCCAACCTCCAGATGAGCCTACAAGCTCCTTCGGTTCTAGATCCCCCTTCTCCGCGTGAGAGAGGCCGGAGGTGAGGCTATGAGCATCAGACCCCTTCCCCGCCCGCCTGGGACAGCGCGGTAACGCGCCGTATACTCTCCTCCTGATGGCGCCCCGCTTCAACCCTGAAAGCCTCACCCTCGACCTCTCCGTCGCCGATCTGCTGGACGCTCCCCTGCTGCGCAGCCTGGGGTTCTCCAGCCGCGGCGGCTACGAGCGGATGTGGCTGGGACAGGCCATTCACGGGCGGTATCAGGAGCAGCGGCTGAAGGACGACCCCTCCTACCGAAGGGAGGTGGTGATCTCCCACTCCTTCGACCACCGGGGATGGAAGGTCACCGTCCAGGGCCGGGCGGACGGCATCCGCAAAGAGCCGGACGGCACCCTGGTGATCGAGGAGATCAAGTCCGTCCGCCGCGGCGGCGCCCTGCCTCCCCACGTGCGGGAGAGCTACCAGCGCCAGGTCCTCCTCTACGCCTGGATGCTCTCCCGGGCCGAAGCAGCGCCCGTGCGCGCCGAGCTGGTGCTGATCGCGATCGGTAGTGACGAGACCGAGCGCGAGAGCCTGGAGCCCAACTTCGAGGCCCTGGAGGCCTCCGTCCGCCGCCGGGTCAACGGCATCATCAGTGGGTGGGAGGCCGCCCAGAAGCGCGCCGCCGAGCGCCGGGCCGCCGCCGAGCGCCTCGTCTTCCCCTATCGCGAGACCCGCCCCGGCCAGGAGCTGATCCTCGCCGCCGTCGAGACCGCCGTCGCCAACCGCGAGCACCTCCTGCTCCAGGCCACTACCGGCATCGGCAAGACCGTCGCCGCCCTCTACCCCGCCCTGCGCTACGCCCTGGCCCACGACAAACGCCTCTACGTCCTCACCGCCAAGAACACCCAGCAGGAGATGGCCACCGCCGTCCTCAACCTCCTCAACCAGGACGGCGTCTTCCGCTCCCTGCGCCTGCGGGCCAAGGCCAAGATGTGCGCCAACGACCAGATCCTCTGCCATGAGGAGTATTGCCGCTTCGCCAAGGACTACGGCCTCAAGCTCGCCACCTCCGGCGTCCTCGCCCAGATCTACAACACCCACGCCGCCATCGAGCCGGACGACGTCTACCGCGCCGCCCAGGCGGCCGAGGTCTGCCCTTTCGAGGTGAGCCTCGATCTGTCCAACCGCGTCCAGGTCACCGTCTGCGACTACAACTACGTCTTCGATCCCTACGTCTCGCTCACCGCCTTCGGCCCCGGCGAGGACCTCTCGGACGTCATCCTGGTGATCGACGAGGTCCACAACCTGGTGGGCCGCGGCCGCGGCTATTACAGCCCCGAGCTCTCCTCCAGCGATGCCCGCCGGGCCGGCGAGGCCGTGGGCCGCTGGGGCGAGCCCATCCACTACCGCATCGAGACCCTGTGCCTGAAGCTCGCGGCCCTCGTCGACGGCCTCGTGGCCGACGCTCTGGAAGAAGGGCCGCCGGGCGACCGGGCCGTCGAGTGGCCCATCCCCGAGGACCGCTTCTGGCGCCTGCGCTCCGAGCTCGACGCCGCCTTCGTCGACTACCTGGAGCACCAGCGCGAGACCCGCACCTTCCGCGCCGAGGACCCCTTCGTCGACCTCTACTTCAACTTCCTCCGCTTCCTGAACGGCCTCATGGTCTCCGACGCCGCCTTCAGCCACGTCGTCGAATACCGGCGCGGCGACGGCCGTATCAAGATCCTCTGCAAGGACCCCAGCCGCTTCCTGGGCGGCGTCATCAACCGCGCCCATGCCGCCGTCGGCCTCTCGGCCACCCTGTCGCCGCCCGAGTTCTACACCGGCCTCCTGGGCTTCGAGACCGGCCGCACGGCCTTCGTCGAGATCGCCAACCCCTTCCCGCAGGAGAACCGGCGGGTGGTGATCGACCCTTCCGTCGCCACCACCTTCCGCGCGCGGCCCCAGAACTACGAGCGCATCGCCGAGCGCCTGGCGGGCTTCGCGGACTCGGTGCCGGGCAACTGCCTGGCCCTCTTCCCGAGCTACGCCTTCCTCTCCGAGATCACGGGCCGCATGCGGCTGCGCAACAAGCGGGTGCTCATCCAGCGCCAGGCGGACAGCGAGCAGGAGCGGGACCTCCTCCTCCAGGCCCTGCGCTCCGCCATCTTCGGCGACATCCTCCTGGTGGCCGTCGCCGGCGGCGTCTTCGCCGAGGGGGTGGACTACCCCGGCGAAGTGCTCAAGGCGGTGGCCGTCGTGGGTCCCTGCCTGCCGGCGCTGACCCTGGAGCAGCAGCTTCTGAAGGATTATTACGAAGAGCGCTTCGAGCGCGGCTTCGAATACTCCTTCGTGGTGCCGGGGATGACCCGCGTCGTCCAGGCCGCCGGCCGCCTGATCCGCTCGCCGCAGGACACCGGCGTCATCGCCCTCTTCGACCAGCGCTTCCTCCACGCCCCCTACCGCAACTACCTCCCCGCCGACTGGCTCCCGGAGGAGGGGGCCGGGGCTCTGGTGGGGAATCCCTCCGAGGTGGCGGAGGAGTTTTTCCGGGCGCTGAGCCTGCGGCGGTAGGGCGGATAGGGGAGTATCCTCTCTCGGGGGGCTTGTCAGATCCAGTTGTACGGGGTTATCTTCAGGAGATAGAATAAGCCATGGCCCGAAGACACGCGATCGTCGTCGAAGAGAATCCTCGGATTCCCCAGGATGCCTTCAGCTTCGATGGATTCCAGAGATGGGCGGAGTCCGACGATTTTCCGGAGACCGGGCGCATCGACTACCTGGAGGGAGACGTCGAAGTCGATATGAGCCCGGAGGATCTGTACACCCACTCCGCTCCCAAGACGGCCGTGGTCTCGACGCTGGCCAGGCTCGTCGTCGATCCCGATCTCGGAGAGGTCTTCATCGACCGCACCCGCATCACCTCCCGGTTCGCGAACCTCTCCGTCGAGCCGGACGTGGTGGTGGTACTTCTCGATTCGCTCTATCAGGAGAAGGTGCGTCCAGTCCCATCTTCGAGAAACATGCCGGACCGCTTCATCGCCTTCGAGGGACCTCCTGACCTGGTGGTCGAGATCATCAGCGATGGCTCGGTCCAGAAGGACACCATTCAACTCCCCCTCCTCTACGCCCGGACCGGCGTTCCCGAGTTCTGGCTCATCGACGCTCGCGGCAAGGATCTCCGGTTCGACCTCCACACTCTTCGCGACGGCCGATATGAGCTCATCGCACCCGACGCTGACGGCTGGACCCTCTCTCCCCGCTTCGGCCAGACCTTCCGTCTCCTCCGCCGACGCCGGCCGAGGTTGGGGACCTGGCGCTATACTTTGGAGCACCGGGGAAGCTGAGCCCGCAGGAACTGGACAGGATTCAGACGCCTAGGTTATCTTCAGGAGGTAGATTCACCGTGGCCGGAAGACAAGAGAGCGTCGCTGAAGAGAATCTCCGGATTCCTGAGGATGCCTTCACCTACGAAGGATTCCAGAGATGGCTGGAGTCCGACGATTTTCCGGAGACCGGGCGCATCGACTACCTGGAGGGGGACGTTTACGTCGACATGAGCCCGGAGGATCTGCAGACTCACGGGATCGTCAAGGGGGCGATCTTCGCGACGCTCCACTTCCTGGTCACCGGAAGTCTCGGAGAAGCCTATGTGGACAGGACCCGGTTGGAATTTCCATTCGCGGATTTCGCCGCCGAGCCGGACGCGATCGTCGTTCTCTGGGATTCCCTCAAGAGCGGGAAGGTCCGGTACATCCCTGCCGCCTCGGGACAGCCGAATCGTTTCTCCAAGATGGAGGGCGCTCCGGACCTGATCGTCGAGGTCCTCAGCGACAGCTCAGAGTCGAAGGATACGAAACACCTCCCCCTGGTCTACGCACGAGCCGGAGTCCCCGAGCTGTGGCTCGCGGATACTCGTAACGACAAGGTGTGGTTCCAGATCTACGCGCTGCAAGACGGTAAGTACATCCCTGTCAAGGCGGACCGGAACGGCTGGATGCGGTCTCCCCGACTAGGGCCGTCCTTCCGGCTGATGCGCTACCCGACCCCGATTTCCTCCTGGTACTACGTCCTCGAACACCGGGAGGCGTGATGTCCATGATCACCAGCGACGAGATCCAGAAGGTCGTGAGTTTCCTGGACCGCCAGTTCGGGCTGGACACCCTGTGGCTGTTCGGCTCCGAGGCCGCCGGGACAGCACGGCTGGACTCGGATATCGATTTGGCTGCGCTCTTCCGCCGGCGCCCTTCGACCCTCGAGCTCTTCGACGCCCGGGCAGAGTTGGCAGCAATCCTACTTCGCGACATCGACCTCGTTGACCTTGACCAGACCTCGCCGATCCTCGGCATGCAGGTGCTGCGGCACGGCCGTCTCCTGGTCGATCGCGATTTGAGGCGCCGCTACGCCTTTTTCAGCCGAACCGTGAGCATGTACGAGGACGTGAAGATCGGCCGCCGCGAAGCCGAGCGGGCACTCTTCGCCAGGGTGTGTAGTGGTCGACCGTGACGTGGTGATGGCCAAGATAGCCGTCGTTGACCGCTGTCTGGCCCGGATTGCGGAAGTCCACGGCGAGACGCGGAAAGACCTCCTGCCTGTCGACATCGACGACATCACCGCCATCAACCTTCTGCGTGCTGTCCAAGCGGCCATCGACCTCGCTACCCATGTCGTCGCGTCCGAAAACTATGGCACACCGGATTCGACAGCGGAGGCGTTTTCTCTCCTCGAACGACGGGGCCTGATCGACTCCCAGATGGCGGGGCGCCTGCGCCGAATGGTCGGCTTCCGCAACATCGCCATCCATGAGTACAAGTCGGTCGATCCCGCGATCGTGGAGCGGATCGTCGAACAGCATCTCGGAGATCTCCAGGATCTGGGCGCCCGCGTTGTGGAGGCGTTCGGGCTGCGCAAGGGCGATCTCTAGGCCCCGTATCCTTCCTGCGGTACTGTGCATGCGCTACAACAACACGCGGAGGCGTAAAGCGGGGTACCGGATCTCCGCTCTACACCCCGAAAACTCTGTTGCAAAACCCGCGATCCCTGGTGCGGGCTCGCGAATTTTGTTGCGAAACTCGCCAGCCCCGGTCCGCGCCTCGTGAGCCCTCTACGAGATTTCGTGAGTTTTGCAGCAGGCCTCGCGAGCCCCGCACGGGGATCGGGAACTTTGCAGCAGGCCTCGCGAGTTTTGCAGCAGGGATCGCGAGCCTTGCAACAGGGATTGAGATCCCTCCACCGTAGCTCGCGAGCTCCGGACCAGAGATCGCGAAGCGGCAACCTCCCTTCGGCGGCTCGCCGCGGGAGCCGCCCACCAGTCAGGCGGATTTTCGCAGGGCCTCCAGCGCGGCTTCCTCCAGGAATGCGGAGCGGCTGATCCCCCTCGCCTGCGCCTTGGCGTCGATCTCGCGAATCGTCGATTCCGGGAGCGCGAGGTCCACCCGCACCGTGGCGGCCCGCGTCTCTGGAACCTCGACCAGTAAGGCGATAGCCTGACGGTTCGCCGGATCGGCCATGACCTGCTCAAGCCCGCTGGGCTCGGGCAGTGGCGCCTCGTCCTCGGCCAAGCCTTCGAGGTGAAAGGCCAGAGCTTCCTCGGCCAGGCTCCGCGCCTCCTCCAGATCCTTACCCGCTGTCACACATCCCGGGAAGTCGGGAAACTCGACGCCGTAGTCGCTGTCCGGGTCCTTTCGGAGGAGGGCGATGTAGGAAGGCATGCAGGATGATACACGGTACGTCCATTCATCTCTGCTAGCATCTTCTGAATCATGCCCGCCAGCGGAGCCTCCCCGAACCCGAGGCCGGACCTCAAACTCCTCGACGAGAGGCGCTCCGCCCACGCCTCGATCCGCGGCTACCTCTACCAGACCTGCCCGGGTGTCCAACGCTGACTCGATCTCCAGCCGGGAGAGATCCTCCTCTGCGAAGGAGACGAAGACCTCGACCGCTTCCTCCTCAACGGCGGCGCCGTCAGCGAGCAGGTCAAGGCCCACACCGGCGGCTTGAGCATCACCGACCGGGTCGTCCGCGACTCCCTCCGCAACTTCCTGCGGAGCTACGTCACCCTTCGCCAGCGAGGCGAGGACCGCAGGTTCGTCTTTACCACCACCGCCTACGAGAAGCGCACAGACGGCCTGGATTCCGATCTTCGGCTTCCGCACAGCTTCGATTTGCGGTAAAATAGAGAAACATCAGAAAGAGGCGAGCCAATGGCAAGGCAGAACAGGCAAACTAACTCCGTGGCTGGTAGCTATTGGTGGGTACCGATTGCCGTCGCCCTCCTGGCAGGAGTTGGATGGTTTATTCGCGACCTGAGAGAAAGAGCTAGGACGCCCGGGACTATCGTTGCCTATACTAAAGATGCCCCCGGAGCAACTGTCACTGTGAGGCTTGATAACGACGAGACTAAGGAATCAAACGGAGGTTTCATCCGGTTCCCAAACGTCCAGCCGGGGGCGCACTACCTGGAGTTTTCGGCGTCAGGATATCAGACGGTGAGGATCAAGCCGATAATCGTGAAGGGCGGCGAGGATAACTTCATAGATTTTCCGGCCCTGGCCCCTCTGCCAGCGGGAGTTACCGTATCGAGTATCGTCAAAGAAGAAAAACCTCCAGACGGTCCGTCGCTTTTCGTCAGGCAGAACATCCCGGAAGGCTCCACTCTCGAGCTCTCCTTGAGTCCGATAGGATCTGTAGTCGGGGCAACGCTGAAACTATCGAGTCAAGAGAACCGCATATTTACTGATTCTGAGCTTCGGCAAGGTGTAAAGATTCGCCTGCCAGGAGGGCTAACATCTGGAACGATCAATGTCGTTGGCGGAGAAGCTGATGTTCAAGCGCGGATCACGTCACCCACTGGTGATAAACTTCATTATTACAAAGCCAGAATAGTCTCTGGCCAGGGCCAGATGAGGCGCGTGTTCATTTTTCTAAGAGTACAGGAAGCCAAAAACTTTTAGCAGTAAAGGGGGTAGTACCAGAAAAGACGATCAGCCACGCTAGCCAGCGAATGCGCGTCTTGGAAACCCTCCAACCCTATCTTTCTGGTAGAGGAACTGGTGGCCGTGACCATTCTTCAAGTCAACCTGCGGATGCCTGAGGCACACCATCGGCAGTCCTCTACGGCGAGCCCGTAGGGCGGCAGACTCATAGCCCAGTGCGTGAGCGCTGGGAAAACGTGCGCAATACCACCGAATGGAGCCCTGCCAAGGGCGCCCTTGGCAGGGCTCGAATTGAATTACCGAATGACGCCTACCCAGGGCTTGCGCCCTGGGCTACGAGTCTGCCGCCCTACGGGCTCGGAACAGCACTCGGAGAGTCGCCACGCGCCGCGGGTCGTGAGGGGATCTCTCGCGCACCTACGTTAATAGACCGAGCCGAAACAGTGCTGTTTCCGCTCGCTACTTGAGGAGATCCCGCACCATGACCGAAAAGACCCTCTCGACCCCGCGCAAGCTCGTCGTCGCCCTCGGCCTGACCTGCGCCCTGGCTCTCACCGTGCTGGCGACCACGCCGCGGACGGCGGAGGCCGCCAGCAATCAGGACTGCACCTACTTCAACGACGACTCTCATTCCCAGGTGGTGGGGCAGCGCGGCGTGGACTGCTGCGGCGCTTCGATCGACCGGGGAGTCACCAGCCCCTACTTCACCTGCGAGCCGGTGCCGGTTTGCATCTGGTGCCCGCCATCGTCCTAGTCGCCTGACGGGAGTTGACCACCCTGTCCTGAAACAGGGCGGGGTGGCGAGTCTTCAGATCGGCGGCGCTCAGCAAGCCCTTGCCGCCCTGCAACCTTCCCCCTCCCCTTGCGTACCAGGCATCAGAGTGATATCACTCTGGTATCCAAGAAAGGGAGATACGTCACCATGATTCGCGAGAAGGAGTTCAACGGCGGACCCGGGCTCGGGATGCTGCTGGTGTTCCTCATTCTGTTCTTCGCTTCGTGTGCCTGGCTGGTCCTGTCCGTCAGTGGCGGGTCGGGGGGCGGGCTGGCCGGCTCGATCGTGCTGATGGTCGCCGCCATCATCGGCTTGGCCGGGCTGTATGTCGTCAACCCCAATCAGGCCAAGGTGTTGCAGCTTTTTGGCGACTACGTGGGCACGTCCCGGAAGGCGGGCCTGCGGTGGACCAACCCCTTCTACTCCAAGAAGGCGGTCTCGATGCGGACCCGCAACTTCGAGACCGGCAAGCTCAAGGTCAACGACAAGAGCGGCAACCCCATCGAGATCGCGGCCGTCGTGGTCTGGAAGGTCGTGGACACCGCCGAGGCCCTGTTCAACGTCGACGACTACATCAACTTCGTCCACGTGCAGAGCGAGTCGGCGCTGCGCAACCTCGCCACCCACTTCCCCTACGTCGCCGATCACGAGGGGGAGATGGCCCTCTCCAGCCACACGGCGGAGATGTCCGTGGGCCTCTCGGCGGAGATTCAGGAGCGGCTGGAGCAGGCCGGCGTCAAGGTGATCGAGGCCCGCATCAGCCATCTGGCCTATTCGCCCGAGATCGCCTCCGCCATGCTGCAGCGCCAGCAGGCGAGCGCCGTGGTCGCCGCCCGGTCGAAGATCGTCGAGGGCGCCGTGGGCATGGTGGAGCACGCTCTCCAGATGCTCTCGGAGAAGGGCCTCGTCCAACTCGACGACGAGCGCCGGGCCGCCATGGTGAGCAACCTGCTGGTGGTGCTCTGCGGCGACCGCCATGCCCAGCCGGTGATCAACGCCGGGAGCCTCTACTAGCAGGGCTCCATGGCGGAGCGGAAGAACTACCCGCTGCGGCTCGATCCGGAGGTCTACGAAGCCCTCCGCAAGTGGGCCGACGACGAGATGCGCAGCGTCAACGCGCAGATCGATTTCATCCTGACGCGCGCCCTCAAGGCCGCAGGGCGTGCGCCGCGCTCGCGGCGGGGGAAGGAAGGGGAGTAGGCCGGGAGCTGTGATCTCCGCCCTCCCAAGCCCCTCATCACCCCGGCCCTCTTCTCCCCTCGCCCTCCCCCCAACCGGGAGAAGAGGGAGAAAAGCAGGAGACCTGAGCTGCGTTCCCCTCTCCCGGCCGGTGGGAGTGCGGTGGGAGAGGGGACAGGGGTGGGGACAGGGGTGAGGGCCCGGGCGGGGGTCAAACCCCGCCCGGTGCCGGAGGGACTTCCTACGCCTGCCGCCGCCGGAGGACGAGCAGCGCGCCGCCCACCAGAAGCAGTGCCAGCAGAGCCAGGCCGACCGTGGACAGCGTCGGGACCTGGGCGATGGAGGCCACCAGGAACGTCGTCGGGTCGTTGACACCGCCCACGTTCGGGTCGTCGGTCAGGATCGACGACTCGTTGGTGCCGTTGCCGTCGGCGTCGAAGAAGATGGTTCCCTGGTTGCTGATGGTGGTGCCGGCGGTGCCGTTGTTGATCAGCGCCGTGATGGTGATGGTCACGGAGCCGCCGGCCGCGATGCTGCCGTTCCAGTGCACCGTGTTGTTGGGGACGTCGGGCGTGGCCGTACCGCTGGTGGCGCTGGCGCTGACCAGGGTCAGACCGGCCGGCAGGACGTCGGTGAATTCATCGCCCGGGTTGTCGAGCTGGGTGTTGCCGCTCGGGTTGGAGATGGTCACCGTGTAGGTCACCGAGCCGCCCTCGGAGAAAGTGCCGGAGACGGTCTTGCTGTGGGTGCCGATCGAGGAGGGGGAGACGACCACGAAGGAGGTGCCGCCGCCGCCGCCCGGGCTGCTGGTCGAAGCGGAGGCTTCGTTGACGCCGTTGCCGTCCGCGTCGAAGCTGGCGGTGCCCTGGTTGGTGACCGTCTGGAGGGCGGTGCCCGCCTTGATGGTGGCGTTGATGGTGATGGTCACCGAGCCGTTGGCGGTGACCTTGCCGTCCCAGGTCACGGTGTTGGTGCCGACGGTGGCCACGGCCGTGCCGGAGGTCGCCGAGGCGCTCACCAGGGTGAGCTGCGCGGGGAGCACGTCGGTGAACTCATGGCCCGGGTTGTCCTGCTGGTCGAAGGCGCTGCTGTTCGAGAGCACCACCGTGTAGGTGATGGCGCCGCCCTCGGCGAAGCTGCCGGCCACGGACTTGGTGGCCGTGACCGTGGCGGGTGAAAGCACCGTGGTGGTGGCGCTCGCCGCGTTGTTGGCGGTATTCGGGTCCGCGTCGCCGCCGGTGGCCGAGCCGTTGTTGGTCAGAGCGCCGGCGATGTTCGGAGCGGTGACGGTGACGGTGAGGGTCGCCGTGGCGCCCTTGGCGAGGTTGGCCAGGTTCCATAGACCGGTCGCCGGATTGAAGACGCCGCGCGACACCGTGGAGCCCGTGGGATTGAGCAGCGGGAAGCTCGGGAACGCCTCGGTGACGTTGAGGCCGTAAGCCGGATCGTCGCCATTGTTGGTGACGGTCAGGGTGTAGGTGACGGAGCCGCCGACCAGCACCGTGGGGCTGCTGACCGACATGGCCAGAGCGAGGTCCGCCGAGTGCGGCGCCAGGACGTCGACCGTGGCCTGGTTGTTGGCCGGGTTGGGATCGAGCGGCGTGCCCGACGTGATCATGGCGTCGTCGTGGGCGGGGCTCGAGGTGTCCACCGTGGCCACGATGTGGAGGGTGGAGCTGCCCGACACGGCCAGGGCGCCCACGGTCCACAGCCCGAGGGTGGAGTTGTAGGCCCCGCCGCCGTCGTCCGACACGTAGGTGAGGCCCGTCGGCAGGTGGTCGCTCACCACCATGCCGGTGGCGGCGTTGGGACCGTTGTTGGTCACCGTCACGGTGAAGGTGACGTTCTGGCCGATGCTGGGAGTCGCCGGCGACATCCCCAGGGTGACGCCGAGGTCCGCCGACTGCGTGCCCTGGAGCAGCACCACCTGGGCGCGGCGGCCGGCGGCGTTGTGGTGGTGGAGGAGAAGGGCGCCCAGCGAGCCGTTGGTCGTCATGTTGGCCGTGTTCCAGGTCACCGGCAGGGAGGCGCCGTTGAGGTCGGGAGTCAGGGTGGCGTTGCCGAAGCTGAGGCCCGGCGCGCCGCCGTTCCACTGGAAGGGCCCGACCGCCTCGTCGTTGTGGAAGCCCGAGGCGAACTGGCAGAGGACGGCGAAGCCGGGGCAGGTCTCGATCTTGTAGCGGAACGGGCTGTTGGCGTTCGCGAGACCGAGCTGGGCCGGCGTGGCGCCGAAGAACATGACGTTGTTGTTGAAGATCGCGGTGTCGACCGACGACGCGTTCAGCCGGTTGACGTAGTTGGGCGTGCTGGCCGCGATGACGTTCGAGAACGTGCCCGGCGGCGTGAACACGGAGGTGAGGTAGGTGTCCAGGTCGCTCTGGGCCGACTGCCCGAAGATCTGCCGCGCCAGGCCGCCGGAGTTGGTATTGAAGATCTGCCGGTCATACACGCCGTCGAGGTTGTTGTCGACGTAGATGGTGAACGACACGTCCGTCGGCGAGGACCACTCGCCCCAGGTGGAGAGGCCGAACCAGATCCGCGAGCCGTCCGTCGCCACTCCGGCGTACTGCAGATCGGTGGCGGGCGGCACGCTCGGATTCAGGGGTGAGACGACCTGGAGCTCGAAGGGGCTCACCAGCGAGACCACGTCGTTGGGGAAGGTGCCCGTGCAGGCCGGGCCGGCGCCCAGGGTGCCGGTGCAGACGTCCGCGCCCGAGAGGGGGATGGTGGTCGAGCCGGAGCCCGCGCCACCGGTGACGATCGTGGCCGCGCCGGCCATGGTCGAGGCCGGCCGCGGCGCCACGTAGATCGGCACGCGCAGCTTGGGGTTGCCCGCCTGGCTGAAGATGACGTAGCCCGCCTCCTCGGTGACCCACTGGCGGGGGATCGCGATGTTGGCGATAGAGGCCGGCGAAGCCACCGCCGAGGTGGGAGCGAGGGTGGGTTCGCGCACGTGGTCCATCTGCGTGGCGTCGCCCGTCATCTGGACGTCGATCTCGGTGGCGCTGCTCGCCGGCACCGTCAGGGTGCTGCCACCCGGCAGCCCGAAGGCGACGCCCGGCGCGTCGAGGCGGGTGTCGATGCTCAGGTCGTAGGTCTGGCTGGTGGTGCCGGTGTTGACCACCCGGATCTTCTTCGTCCGGGTGACGTTGCCCACCACCTCGGTCTCGAAGGAGACGCTCACCAGGCCGGGATCCTCGGCGTTGAAGGCGAGGACCGTGGCCGTGGCCGACAGCGACGGATCGACGCGGCCGGCACCGACGCGGCTGGGGCCGTACTTCAGGCCGGCGCCGTTGGAGCCCAGGGTCGCGTCGTGGAGGGAGTTGTTCATCGCCAGCGACTTGAGCTCCTCCACCGTCCAGTCGGGGTGGAGCTGCCGCAGCAGCGCCATCACGCCCGCCATGTGGGGGCTGGCCATCGACGTGCCGGAGATGGTCAGCGACAGGTTGCCCGGGATGAAGGCGCCGTTCGGCGTCGCCGCATCGCGCAGGCAGGTGCTGTTGCAGACCCCGGTCTGGGTCGAGGTGATGAGCACGCCGGGGGCGGCGATGTCGGGCTTCAGCCGGATGGGCGAGGAGGCCCGCCGCGGACCCCGCGAGGAGAAGCTCGCCAGGGTGTCGGCAGCCGTGGCCGCGGCCAGCGTGGCGTTGGCGGGGAGGCTCGCCACGATCGTGTTGCGGTCCGCCTGGGAGATGAAAAGGGCAGGGATGGTGACCGGGGTGGCTCCCGTGGCGCCCATGGCGATCAGGTTGGGATCGCCGGGGACGTTGTTGGCGATGATGACGCCGATGGCACCCGCGGCCTGCGCGGTGTTCGCCTTGACCTGGAAGCCGCAGGAGCCGCGATCGATCAGCGCGATATTGCCGGCCACCGCGGCGGCGTTGGTCAGGGCCGAGCAGCCGTCGGTCGTGCTCGGACCGGCGCCGTCGGCGGCATCGAGCGCCAGGACGATATTGGCGGTCTGTCCGGAGGGATTGGGCGCCGGCGTGGGAGCGAAGCTGTTGGCCGCCGAGGCCGCGTAACCGCCGGCGATGGCCGGCGGCGAATTGACGGTGAGGACCACGCCGCCGAGGCCGGAATCGGCGATCGCCGCCGTCGAGATCGTACGGCTGGAGGCGCCCGGGCTGCCGGTGATGAAGTAGGTGTCGCCGGCGTTGCCGGCCGAGCACACGACGATCACGCCCGCCGAGGCCGCGTTCTCGGCGGCCTGGGTCGTGGTGCTGTTGACGCTGCCGAAGTTGGAGCCCAGCGACATGTTGATGACGTCGAGGTGGTCCGAGAAGTCGTTGTCGCCGTTGGGGTCCACGGACCAGTCGATGGCCTGGACCGTCACCGCCGTGCTGCCCGAGCAGCCGAACACCCGCAGGGCGTAGAGCGTGGCGCCGGGGGCGACGCCGGGGCCGATGCGGAAGGTGCCGAACGGCGCGCTGCCGTCGTAGGGGCCGGTGAAGGTGGTGCCGGCCGCCGTGACGCCGAAGCCGGCCGCCGTGCCGGAGACGTGGCTGCCGTGGCCGTTGCAGTCCATCGGATCGGTGTCCGGCACCGGCGAGTTGGCGCCGGTGTAGGCGTCGCCCACGAAGTCCGTGCCGCCCACCACCTTGGCGGTGGGGAAGATCGGATTGCCGCCGATCGTGTCGG
This sequence comes from Thermoanaerobaculum sp., assembly GCA_021154885.1. Classification (GTDB taxonomy): domain Bacteria; phylum Acidobacteriota; class Thermoanaerobaculia; order Multivoradales; family UBA5704; genus DATARR01. Next base: position 14,347 of record JAJKHS010000146.1, on the reverse strand, counting down.
TGATGATCGTGCGGTCGTTGGCCTGATAGTCCGTCAACAGGCCGGTGCCGCCGAAATTGGCGTGCTGGTAGTCGATGCCGGTGTCGATGACGCCGATCCTGATCCCGGTGCCGGTCACGCCCTGGGGGAGCCCGATGGTGTTGCCCCAGAGGTTGGGGACGCCCAGAAAGGGGACGCTGGTGGAGTTGGTGGGAAACTCGGGGACGATCACGTGCACCGCCTTCACGCCGGGCAGCCGGCGCAGGACGGGAATCTGCGCGGGATCGACCTGGAAGGCGACACCGTTGTAGGCCTTCTGCACCCGGTAGATCTCCTTCGCCGGCACGGCCGCGCCCGCGAAGCCGGCGTCGAACCGCTGCTGCTCGGCCGCGATCGTCTTGAGCTGCACCCTGGAGGCGGCGACGGCCAGCGCCCGCGCCTGCGCCCGGTCCAGCCCGGCGTTCTGCCGCAGCACGTTGCCGTAGATCACGGCCGCCGGCGCCTGCTGCAGCTCGACCAGCACATTGATGAGGCCGCCCTCGGAAGGAGTGACGGTCATCTCGTCGTCCTGGGCGAGAGCCCGCCCAGGGACCGAGAACGCCAAGAGGAGCACGAGCACCGGCGTCAGCAGCCGGCTCCAGACAAACAAGATGCGATGTACCATGATGGAACTCTCCCTCCAGGAAGATCGGCGCGTGGGGCTTATCGCGACTCCGCACGAATCGCATGTCGGCGCCTCGTGCAGACTGATGGACCCGATTTGGGATCTATGGTACCCCAACTCCGGCCGGCGTCAAGACGTGGCGACGGTCCGGCGATAATCCGGAGACAATCCGGCGGCGAATTCGCGTCTTCAGAGCCATCCCTTCTGGCGGGCGATCCGGCCGGCGTCGACGCGGTTCTCGGCGCCGAGCTTGCTGATGGCTTCGGAGAGGTAGTTGCGGACGGTCCCCTCGGAGAGGTGGAGCTCGGCGGCGATGCGGGCGCTCGAGTGCCCCTCGGCGGCCAGGCGGAGCACCTGGCGCTCGCGGTCGGTCAGCGGGTCGGCCTCCTCCCAGGCGGCCGCCGCCAGCTCGGGGTCGATGGCCCGCAGGCCGGCGTGGACGCGGCGGACGGCCTCGGCCAGCCGCTCGGCGGGCGCGTCCTTCAGCAGATAGCCGGCGGCCCCGGCGTCCAGGGCCCGCCGCAGGTAGCCGCTGCGGCCGAAGGTGGTGAGGATGACGACCCGCGCCGGGCTCCCCCGCCGCTTCAGCTCGGCGGCGAGCTCGAGGCCCGTCAGGTTGGGCATCTCGATGTCGGTGAGCACCACGTCCGGCCGCGCCGTCGCCAGCAGCGCCAGCGCCTCGCGGCCGTCGTGAGCGCGGCCCACCACCTCGATGTCCGGCTCCAGCTCCAGCAGGGCGGCGAGCGCGCCCAGGACCATGGACTGGTCCTCGGCCAGCAGGACGCGGATCACGCCGTCTCCTCCCGCAGGGCCCCTCCCCCCTCCTGCGCGGCCGGCGGGCGCGGCAGGACGATCGAGAGCGACGTGCCGGTTCCGGCCCGGCGCTCCAGCCGCCCGCCGAGCCCCTCCACCCGCTCGCGCATGGAGGCGAGACCGATCCCCTCCGGCGCCGAGCCGCCGCGGCCGTCGTCACGCACCTCCAGGCGGGTCTCCGCCGCCGTCTGCTCCAGGGCGATGCGGCAGGTGGCGGCGCCGGCGTGGCGGATGATGTTGGTCACCGCCTCGCGCAGGGCGAGGGCGAGCACCGTCTCCTGGGCGGGCTCCAGCTCCACGGGTACGGCGAAGTATTCGGGCTTCACCCCGGCCGCCTCCAGGGCGATCCGCGCCCGGGCCAGCTCCGCCGGCAGCCCCTGTGAGCGGTAGCCGGCCACCGCCGTACGCACCTCGCGCAGCGCCTCGCGGGAGATGCGCTCCACCTCCCGGATCTCGCGGCCGGCCCGCTCCGGGTCGCGGGCGAGGAGCTTGCCCGCCAGCTCCGCCTTGAGGGTGATGAGCGACAGGGTGTGGCCCAGCAGGTCGTGGAGGTCGCGGGCGATGCGCTCGCGCTCGGCCGTCTTGGCCAGCAGCTCCACCTCCTCGTGGGCGAGGCGCAGCTTGGAATTGGCCCGCGACACCTCCGCCTGGTGGATGTTGACGCCGCCCACCAGCAGGGAGAACAGGATCGCCGGCCCCCAGAAGTAGATCGGCAGGTGGAGGAGCCGCGACTCCCCCACCGCCACGCCGGTCAGGACCAGGAGGCCCCAGAACGCGAACCGGGGCCGGCCTGAGTAGCCGATGAAGCTGGCGGCGTAGATGAAATAGGTGCTCGCTCCAGGGTTGGTCGGCGCGAGCAGGATCCCCAGCAGCGTGATGCCGGCGATGCACCACAGGATTTTGCGGCCGTTCAGCCAGTGCGCCGTGAAGTAGAGGACGAGGAAGACGGCCACCCCCGCCACGGTCAGCCCCCACTGGAGAGCCGAGGCCCGTCCCAGGATGGGGGGTACGAGCACGAACGCGAGATAGACCAGCCAGGCGTAGGGGGTCCAGCCCACTTCGGGGTCGTCGGGGAGGGGGCGCAGGCGCATCGGGTCTCCTCTCTGGGCTCTTACCCTACCTTATATATAGAGGACGCAGGCTCCTCGCCATCCCTCCTCCCGAAGACCCTCACCCCCTGGCCCCATAGGCGCTAACTTAGGCTCGGAACGCCCCCCGCCCCGAAGCCCTCACCCCTGGCCCCTCTCCCGCCCCCTCGCCACCCCCCTCCCCGGGAGAGGGGAACCCGGTTGGAGCTGTCTCGCTGGTCTCCCTCTTCTCCCGGTGAGGGGGGTGGCGAGGGGGCGGGAGAAGAGGGCCGGGGTGATGAGGGTCTTCTATCCGAACGTCTTCCCTTCGTCCCGCCGCCAGCCGGCCCAGGCGAGCCCCAGCGAGAGGAGCGTGAAGACGGCCAGCACGGCCACGCTCCGCCCGACCGGCTCCCCCCGGTCCATGCCGATCGTCTTGAGCGCGAGCTGAGCATAGTGGTAGGAGGGGAGATAGAGGGCGATCTTCTTCACCACCGCCGGCATCATCTGAATGGGGATCCACATGCCGGAGCCGAAGGCGGAGGGCAGCGAGAGCAGGTTGATGATCGCCGGCGCCGAGTTGGGACCCGCCCAGTAGCCGATGGCGAGGCCGAAGGCGGCGAAGGGCACGGCGCCGGCGATCTGCACCGCGGCGAGGGCCAGCCAGGTCGCGAGGGGGAGGCGCACGCCGCCGGCCGTGGCGCCCAGGGTGAACAGCGAGCCCACCATCAGCGTGCCGAACAGGAGGCACATCGCGAGCTTGCCCACGTAGGGCCCGAGCGGCGGCATGGGCGTCGCCCGCTTGAGGAGCAGCCACCCCTGGCCACGCTCGACGGCGAGGCCGGCGCCGAGGCCGAAGAGGGCGGCATTCATCACCCCGAAGGCACCGTAGGTGGCGATGAGATAGGTCGGGAAGTCGAAGGCCCCGCGAGGCCCCTGCTTCAGGGCCACCCCGAAGAGCATGTAGAAGACCAGCGGGAAGGCCAGCGTCGGCACGATGTAGGCCGGCAGCCGCAGCAGCTTCAGAAATTCGTACTTTGCTTCGAGGGAGAAGATCCGGACGAGGCTGCGCCGGCCCGGTTGGATCGTCATCGAGGTCGTCGTCGTCATCGCTGCGGTGTTCATGCCGCTACCTCGTCTTTCAGATCCGCCCCGGTCAGGGCGAGGAAGGCTTCTTCCAGGTCGGCTCCCTTGACCTCGAGGCCGGAGAGCCCCGGGTCCCGCTGCAGCAGCTCGCGCACGGCGCGGTCCGCCTCGGTGGTGAACAGCGCGGTCAGCTCCCCCTCCCGGCTCGCGCTGCGCACGCCGGGCAGGGCCGTCACCGCCGCCAGGGAGAGGCCGGTGCGACAGACGATCCTGCGGCCGGCGACGCGGGCCTTGATCTCGCCCGGGGTCCCCTCGGCGATCACCCGGCCTTTGACGAGCATCACGATGCGGTCCGCCATGGCGTCCGCCTCCTCCAGGTGGTGGGTGGTGAGGAGCACCGACCGCCCCTCGGCGGCCTTGCCCTCGATCACCGACCAGAGGGCGTGCCGGGCCTCGACGTCGAGACCCGCCGTGGGCTCGTCGAGGAAGAGGAGATCGGGATCACCGCACAGGGCGAGGGCGAAGAGCACCCGCTGGCGCTGGCCGCCGGAGAGCTTGCCGAACAGGCGCTCCTCCAGGCCCGCGAGCCCGGCCGCCGCCATCACCTCGGCCGGCGGAAGGGGGTTGGGGTAGTAGCTGGAGATGAGGTCCACGTGCTCGCGCACCTTCAGGGTCTCCGGCACCTTGGAGATCTGCAGCATGGCGCCCACCCGGACGCGGGCCGCCGTGCTCCGCGGGTCCTGGTCGAAAAGCCGCGCCTCGCCGCCGCTGGGCCGCATGAGGCCGAGCAGGAGCTGCACCGCCGTCGTCTTGCCGGCGCCGTTGGGACCCAGCAGCGCCACCACCTCCCCGGGCTGGACCGCGAAGTCGACTCCATCCAGGGCCGTGACGGCCCCGAACCGCTTGACGGCCCGGCGCAGCTCCGCGAGCGGCCGGTCGTCGTCGAACTGTCTGTGAGATTTCATGGCATCCTCCGTTCGAATCTTCCAAGGACATTCTGGGAGATTCGCCCGGAGGACCCCAGGGAGGGATGTCAGGACTTTGAGGTGACAGTTGTCACGGCAGGCGATCCCTCAGCAGCCGGCGAGACAGGTCTGCCACTCGTTCCGGCAATCGTTGGCGCAGCCCGGGTAAGGAGAGAACCGGCAGTCCACCTGACAGGAGTGGTAGTCGCCGTCGCAGAGTTGGGCACAGGTATAGGCCGAGCTCGTTTTCGCCGGACCGAGCAGGGCGCAGAGACCGAGGACCAGGGTAAGAGCGGCCAGCCTTTTCATGCGCATCTCCTTGTGTATGCCTCAAACCGCGAGGACGTTGGCCTCTGGTATACAGCAGGAAGGCGCGAAAGGATTGCAGATTCTTGCGGACTGTCCGACTTTGCCTCGCTGCCTAGGGTAGGGGCGGGTCTGGACGGCAGGTTGGGGGCTCGACCCGCCCTGGGAGGATGATCTCGCCGTCGCAGGGCGGGTCGAGCCCCCAACCTGCCGTACAGACCCGCCCCTACCCTAAGCAAAGTTAGCGTCTATGGGGGACCGCCGCCGCCTCCCTTATACCCTTTCATCTATTCCCTCAATGGTGTAGACTGCCCCAGTTTCAACCCGGTTTCAGGAGAAGAGGACCGTCCGCTGGAGTCTGTGGGCATGCCGCCGACACTGAATCAGCTTTTGAAGTCGATGGTGGAGATGGGGGGCTCGGACCTCCACATCACCACCAACTCGCCGCCGCAGGTGCGGGTGGATGGCCACCTGCGCCAGCTCAGCCTGCCGCCGATGACGCCGTCGGAGACCAAGCAGCTCGCCTACTCCATCCTGACGGACAACCAGAAGCACCGGCTGGAGGAGAACCTGGAGATCGACCTCTCCTTCGGCATCAAGGGGCTCGCCCGGTTCCGCGCCAACATCTTCCACCAGCGCGGCGCCATCGCCGCGGTGTTCCGGCAGATCCCCTATGAAATCAAGGGGTTCCGCGAGCTGGGGCTGCCCGTCATCATCGAGCGGCTGTGCGAGAAGCCACGCGGGCTGATCCTGGTCACTGGCCCCACCGGCTCGGGCAAGTCGACGACGCTGGCCGCCATGATTGACAAGATCAACCGCGAGCGCAGCGAGCACATCGTCACCATCGAGGACCCGGTGGAGTACCTGCACAGCCACAAGAAGTGCATCGTCAACCAGCGCGAGGTCGCCGCCGACACCCACAGCTTCACCGCGGCGCTGCGCTCGGCGCTGCGGCAGGACCCGGACGTGGTGCTGATCGGCGAGATGCGCGACCTGGAGACGGTGGAGGCGGCGCTGCGCATCGCCGAGACCGGCCACTTGACCTTCGCCACCCTGCACACGAACTCCGCGGCGCAGACCATCAACCGCATCATCGACGTCTTTCCCGCCCACCAGCAGGGGCAGATCCGGGCCCAGCTCTCGCTGGTGCTGGAGGGGATCATCTGCCAGGCGCTGCTGCCCAAGGTGGGGGGGAAGGGACGGGCGATGGCGATGGAGATCCTGATCCCCAGCTCCGCCATCCGCAACCTGATCCGCGAGGACAAGGTCCACCAGATCTACGGCATGATGCAGACCGGCCAGGCCAAGCACGGCATGCAGACCTTCAACCAGGCCCTGGCCGCCCTCTACTTCAAACGCATGATCACCCTGGAGACGGCGCTCGCCCGGTCGTCCTATCCGGACGAGCTGCAGGAGATCATCAACCGCGGCCCCACCTCCCTGAACCCGGTGTTGACGTCGCAGTAGCGAGAGGAATTCGAGGATGCCCAGCTTCATATGGAAAGGTAAGTCCCGGTCCGGCCAGGTCCAGGAGGGTCAGCTCCTGGCCGACTCCCGCGATGCCGCGGCAGCGGTGCTGCGGCGGCAGCAGATCCAGATCACCAGCCTGCGCGAGAAGGGACGGGAGATCAAGCTGATTCCCCGCATCCCCCGCGGCGTCGGCTCGAAGCGGGTGGCCATCTTCACCCGCCAGTTCTCCGTCATGCTCGACGCCGGTCTCCCCCTGGTGCAGTGCCTGGAGATCCTCGGCGACCAGGAGGAGAACCGCACCTTCCAGGGGATCATCCAGCAGGTGCGCAGCGACGTCGAGTCCGGCGCCTCCCTCGCCGACTCGATGAAAAAGCACCCCAAGGCCTTCGACGCTCTCTACACCAACATGGTGGCGGCCGGCGAGTCGGGCGGTATCCTCGACATCATCCTGCAGCGCCTCTCGGTCTACATCGAGAAGGCCGTCAAGCTGAACAGCCAGGTCAAGTCGGCGCTCATCTACCCGGTGTCGATCATCGTCATCGCCGCCCTGGTGGTGTTCATCATCCTGTGGAAGGTGATCCCGGTGTTCGCCCAGCTCTTCGCCGGGCTGGGCAGCGAGATGCCGCTCCTGACCCGCATCGTGATCAGCGCCAGCAACTTCGTGGCCGACTATTTCATCCTCATCGTGCTGGTCGTCATCTTCGGGTGCGTGGCCATCAGCCGCTGGCACAAGACGCCGCACGGCCGGCACATCCTGGACAGCGCCATGCTCAGGATCCCCGTGGTGGGCATGCTGCTGCGCAAGATCGCCGTCGCCCGCTTCTGCCGCACGCTGGGCACCCTGACGGCCTCCGGCGTGCCGATCCTGGACGGCCTGGAGATCACCGCCAAGACCGCCGGCAACGCCATCATCGAGGAGGCCATCATGGCGGTGCGCAAGAGCGTCGAGGAGGGCAAGACCATCAGCGAGCCGCTGGCGCAGACCAAGGTCTTCCCGTCGATGGTGGTGCAGATGATCAACGTCGGCGAACAGACCGGCGCCCTGGACCAGATGCTGCAGAAGATCGCCGACTTCTACGAGGACGAGGTGGACACGGCGGTGGCCGGCCTGATGAAGCTCATCGAGCCGGTGATGATCACCGTGCTGGGCGCCGTCATCGGCACCATCGTGGCGGCCATGTACCTGCCCCTCTACTCGATTCTCTCCAAGATCGGGTAACGTTGGCTGCGACATCCCTGGCCGGGGCGGCCTCACCGCCCCGGCCCTGCTCGCCATGACTCCCCTGGTCCATCAGCTCCGCTGGTACACCGCCATCCGCGTGGTGGCGATCGTCAGCGTCCTGCTCCCCTATTTCCTGCTCCAGCTCTGGGTCGTCCCCTCTACGCAGACGGCGACGGGGACGACGGCGGGACAGCCCGAGCGGGGGGAGCTCGTGGGACCGCCGGCGCCGGCGGCCCAGTCCGCCGCGTTGCCCGAGCCCGAGGCCGTGCCCCGCAACTTCCTGCTGCTGCTCGGGGGCGCCACCTGCGTGGCCACGCTCATCTACATCGCCCTGATGCGGCTGCTGCGGCGCTACCCCACCGTCCAGGCCTACATCCAGTTCATCGGCGACCTGATGCTGATCACCGGCCTGGTCTACTTCCTCGGCGGCGCCACCAGCCCCTTCTCGCTGCTCTACCTGATCGTCATCGCCGTCGCCTCGACGCTGCTGCGCCGGCGGGCCGGCGTCACCGTGGCGAGCATCGCGTTCCTGCTCTACGCCTTCCTCATCGTGGGCCTCTACTTCGGCGCCATCCACCCGGCCAGCCGCAGCCAGGAGGCGGTCTCCGGAGTCCGCCTGGGCTACAACCTGGCGGTCCACGGCTTCGGCTTCTACGCCGTCGCCCTCCTGACCTATTACCTGGCCCACAACGTCACCCGCGCCGAGCGCGCGCTGGAGGAGAAGAGCGAGCACCTGGCCGACCTCCAAGTGGTGCACCGCGACGTCATCCAGTCGATCAGCAGCGGCATCCTCACCACCGACCTCGCGGGCCTCGTCACCAGCGCCAACCACGCCGGACTGGAGATCCTCAACCGTGAGGAGACGGAGCTGGCCGGCCGGCCGATCCAGGAGTCCGGCCTCTTCGACGCCGCGCAGTGGGACGAAGCGACCGCCGCCAGCGAGCAGACCGGCCGCATGCGCTCGGAGGTGGAGGTCACCAGCGGCGGCGACACCCGCTACGTCGGCTTCTCGATCTCGCGGCTCACCGACGCCGAGGAGCACCACCGCGGCTACATCATCATCTTCCAGGACCTGACCCGCTGGCGGCGGATGCAGGAGGAGCTGCGGATGAAAGATCGCATGGTGGCCGTGGGCGAGCTGGCCGCCGGCCTGGCGCACGAGATCGGCAACCCCCTGGCGGCCATCTCGGGGTCCGTCCAGATGCTCTCCGGCTCGGTGGACGGCGATCCGGCGCAGCGCAAGCTGATCGAGATCCTGCTCAAGGAGAGCCACCGCCTGGACCGCACCATCAAGGGGTTCCTGCGCTTCGCCCGCCCCCGCGAGCGGTCGAGCGTCTCCTTCGACATCGGCCGCCTGCTGGCCGAGAACGTCGAGCTGCTCAAGAACAGCGAGGAGGTCTCGGACCGGCACCGCCTGGAAGTCGACTTCGATCCGCCCTCGGCGCGGCTGTTCGCCGATCCCGACCAGGTGAGCCAGATCTTCTGGAACCTGGCGCGCAACGCCCTGCGGGCCATGCCCGACGGCGGCGTGCTGCGGGTGGTCGGCCAGCTCCAGGGCGACTGGTACCGCCTGCAGGTGATCGACACCGGCCTCGGCATGTCGGAAGAGCAGCGCACCAACCTCTTCCACCCGTTCCAGTCGTTCTTCGACGGCGGCACCGGCATCGGCATGGCGATCGTCTACCGCATCGTCCAGGACCACGGCGGCCGGCTGCGCGTCGCCAGCCGCCCGGGCGCCGGCACCACCATCACCGTGGAGCTGCCCACCGTCGGCTCCAGCGTCACCCTGGTCTCCGCGGAGGCGCCGGCATGAGCCCGCGCGTGCGCCTGCTGATCGTCGACGACGAGTCGAGCATGCTCGACTTCCTCTCCCTGCTCTTCCAGGGCGTGGGGTACGAGGTGACCACGGCACGCTCGGTCACCGAGGCCCACAAGCAGTTGGAGCGCAATGCCTTCGACCTCGTGCTCTGCGACATCCTGATGCCGGACGGCAACGGCCTCGACCTGCTGCGGGAGATCAAGGTGAACGGCGGCGGCCCGCCGGTCATCATGATGACCGCCTACACCTCCACCAAGTCGGCCATCGAGGCGATGAAGCTGGGGGCGGCCGACTACGTCTCGAAGCCGTTCGACGTCGACGAGCTGAAGATCGTGGCGCAGAAGGCCCTGGAGCGGGCCGAGCTGGCGGACGAGAACGTCTACCTGCGCCGCGAGCTGGAGCAGAAGTACACCTTCAACAACATCATCGGCAAGAGCGCCCGCATGCAGGCGATCTTCTCCCTCGTCGAGCGCATCGCCCGCACCGCCTCGACGGCGCTGATCCACGGCGAGAGCGGCACCGGCAAGGAGCTGATCGCCCGCGCCATCCACTTCGCGAGCCCGCGGTCGACCCGCCGGTTCCTCTCCATCAACTGCGGCGCGATGCCGGAGAACCTGCTCGAAAGCGAGCTCTTCGGCCACGAGCGGGGGGCCTTCACCGGCGCCGTCAAGGACAAGAAGGGACTGTTCCAGGAGGCCGACCGCGGCACCCTGTTCCTCGACGAGATCGGGGAGATGACCCCCTCGATGCAGGTCAAGCTCCTGCGCGCCCTGCAGGAGAAGGTGGTGCGCAAAGTAGGGGGCACGGAGGAGGAGTCGGTCGACGTGCGGATCATCGCCGCCACCAACCAGGACCTGGAGGGGCGGCTGCAGACCGGCGAGTTCCGCGAGGACCTGTACTACCGCATCAACGTCCTGCCCATCCACCTGCCGCCCCTGCGCCAGCGGCGGGAGGACATCCCCCTGCTGGTCGACTTCTTCCTGCAGAAATACAGCCGGCAGATGGAGCTGCCGCTGCGCCAGATCTCGATCGAGGCGATGCAGATCCTGGAGAGCTACGACTGGCCCGGGAACGTCCGCGAGCTCGAAAACCTGATCGAGCGGGTGCTCGCCCTCTCCCACGCCGAGACCATCACCACCCGCGACCTGCCCGTCCACCTCCTCACCAACCGGCGGACCCATCCCGACCTGGTGCAGCTCCCCGAGGAGGGTCTGGACCTGGAGGCCTACCTCGAATCCATCCGCACCCAGCTCATGATCCAGGCCCTGGAGCGCACCGACGGCGTCCAGACCCAGGCCGCCGAGCTGCTGGGGATGAGCTTCCGGTCGTTTAGGTACTATGCGAAGAAGGCGGGGTTGAAGGGCGGGGATTGAGGGTTGGCTGGCGCTATGCGCTCCCCGGGCCTCCTGTCTTCTTCATTGCCGCAAGGGCTTGGTCCAACGTCAGCCCCTCGAAAAGGGATTCCCGTTCTTCGGTGTAGTTGCCATATCCTGGCGTGAACTGGCTCAGAAAACGGACCGTCTCCACGACTCCCAACTCCCTGTACAGGATCTCGATCGCCTGCTGGGTGATTTCGGCCAGGGGTCTCACTTCGACATTCATGGTCCTACCTCCGCGATCAGTTCGAGCGGCGAAACGACCTGGGTGGGAGCAATCCCCAACACCCTGGCTCGCCTGAGAAATCGGTCGTCGCATGTGCAGAAGAAATCTGCCTGGGCCCTTTCAGCCGACGCCATGTGCAAGGCGTCGAGAGTCTTGAGTCCTTGAGCTTGCAGCGCGCGTGCCCGCCTTTCGATCTCCTCGTCTGTGCGCACAATGAGCTTTGCCTGGGCCAGAACCGCAAACGCAAAGCGCTTTCTCGTCGGCAGGGGGTTCCGCTCAGCTTCAAAGACCAGGGTGTCTGAGGACACCAGGTCCAGTTGCCCCGACTCACACAGAGCGAGGACCCCCAGGATGGCTTCGGCTTCCACTGCGTTCCGCACCTGGGCTTTCGTGTCGAGCGGGCGCTGGATGCTGCACATGTCCAAGTAGATCCTCACGTGTAGAGTCTACTGATTAGCCCTCAAGGCGGCAATGGGGCTCCAAGAGCCGAGTATACTCGCCAGGAGAGCAGGCTGGTACCTCTTGCTGGGTCACCAAAGACAAGAAGGGATTGTTCTAGGAGGCCGACCGCGGCACCCTGTTCCTCGACGAGATCGGTGTTTAGGTACTACGCGAAGAAGGCGGGGTTGAAGGGCGGGGATTGAGGGGCGCGGGAGGCCGGGAACACACTCCCTTTCTGGCGTAAAGTGCGGTAAAATCTAGCCATGAAGCCGGTACGCGACCCTGCCCTGATCGCTCGAGTACAGACGACCTTTGACCTCTATGAGGCGGCCGAAGCCATGATGCGCCAGAACCTGCGCCGACGTTTCCCCCAGGAGAGCCCGGAACAGATCGAGACCCGGCTGCTCGCCTGGCTCCACGACCGGCCGGGGGCGGAGACCGGCGACGCCGCGGGGCCTTCTTTCCGGGTGCGATGCGTCCTTCCGTGAGCCGCCTTAGAGACGAAAGGCCTCAATCTTGATCGCGCCCCCGGATCATTGACTCAAGGGTAAGCCCCGGCTCTGCCGGGGTGACTCTCAAAGTTTGACAGCTCCGGAGGGCGGGCTCACTGGCGAAGTCACCGATGGCTGGGAAACTCAACGAGGTCGGGTTGATGGTTGGAGTCCACGCACTCGGGTGGGGGAAAGCGTCCTACCCAGAAGATCCAGCAGAATTGCGAGAAGGGCCGCCGCCTTTAGGCGGCTCAGCCGCTTTGAGCGGCTCCCAGATTTCATGCCTCCGGCTTTGCCGGAGGCATCTGAACTCGCGCAGCCGTTGCGCAGCGAAATTTTACGGTGAGAATCCAATTTCTTGGATTGCGTGGCCGTCGGGCAGCTCCGCAGGCGCTGAAAGGCGCCCCAGCAGAGGCGCAGACCTGCGACCAGTGCACCCCCGTATTCCAACTGCAGCGACTAGTGCACGGTCTGCCGCCGGGAGGGTGTGGATGGCTGCCTCAGTTATGCGTCATCGACTTGCGGCAACGAGAGCGGCGCCTGCATGCAGTGCACGCCGGCCTTCGTCGAGACGTCACGCCAGGTCCGCAGCACCTATGGCGTTGGCTCCATGTTCCATTGCTCTCATCACAAGGTGGAGTGGGTCACGAGGCATGACAATAGCCAGTGCAACACCAGCCCACTACGATGAGTCCCTGCAGCGGCCTCCCTTCCGAAAGCCCTCGCCCCTGGCCCCCTCTCTCGCCCCTCGCCGGGAGAGGGAGCAGTTTTTGCGATAAGTGACGTAAAATCAGTGTCTTTGAACTGAGGAGGGAGATTCTCCGGGCGCCGCGCGGCACTGGACAAGAAGTTCACGCCGTCGTTCTGGCCTAGGAAGGGACCGGAGCAACTCGATGGCCGGCGCCATGATCATCGAGACGATTGCCAGAGTGAAGAGAACTCCGCTCCATGGTCCAACCAGTTCTAGAGCGATCGGAAAGAGTGCGAAGGGCAACAGCAGCAGCACGACGCGCCAGGATCGAAATTGGGCCAAGTCCCTTTGATCAGGGAAGGTTGCGAGCCGGCCCACAAGCATCCCCAAGGCCAGCCATGCGAGTAGTACGTATTCGTTCCTCAGGATCTCTTGAGGGACCGCGGAAGTTGCAGCAAACGCCGTCATCACTGCAATCCAAAGGGTCATTCGTAAGACCGACAGGCTGTGCCTGAAGAAAATTGCGATAACAGCCCATTGCAGGATGCCGGGCAAGGCAATCATGAGGAAGTCCTGCACAGCGGCATGAGATAATAATGTAGATAATAATGTTCCTGAAGTTATAGTAATCATCATTCCGAATATCGCTGGGCGGAACGCAAACGCGATTGCAGTAGCCAAAAACCAAGAGACCAGCCAAGACAGCGGGCGTCGGTGGTCACGCCAAACTCTCGCAACACGCGCAGTCGGATCTGGTTGCGTCGCTGTGCTATGCGGTTCTTGTTCTCTAGTGGAGACACGGATGGAGGGAGGGAGGTAAAGAAGAGGCTGCGGCTGAACCGGTGACGATGCACCACTTGACACATCTGCCTTTACAAACCGGTCATCTTTGACTTGTGGATTTGGCTGTCCGAGAGCGGCAGCAGCCGACAAGCGGGAAGCCACGAGAGTTGTAATCACCTTTCGTAGCTCCGACGCAATCTCGAGAAAGGCGCTATCGCGCAGCGCCCATTCGACAACGGGCTTCGCGCCCTTGGGGAGCACCTGCAGTACCCCGAGGGGTGAAGATTTCCAGTCCACTGGCCGCAAGATGATTGGAATGACCCGCGCCTCGCCTCGCTGGTGACGCTTGAGCGCTATTTCCGTCTCGAAGCTCCAGCAGTAGCTGGAGTCGATGAAGGGCGGACTCACCAGCAGCAAAACGATGTCCGCAGTTCCTAAACGATCGTCGATCTCTCGTTGCCACTCTTGCCCAGCCTCGATCTCCCGATCGTGCCATGTCGTGATGAGACCTTCACGCCTGAGCAAGCTGAGATGAGACTCAAGCTCGTCCCGTAGAGCTTTGTCTTGGTGTGAGTATGAGAAGAAGACCTTCAGAGGCATGTTCAACTCTGGCATGTAATCTCCTGCTCGTAATTTCTACCACCACCGGCACCATTCTATATCCGCTGGCGGCGGTTGAAGGGGCGGGATCGAGGGGCGCGGGCTGCTTTTGTCCTTCCCCAAAGGACAAATCTACGCTAATCTGTCCTTCGTGGAAGGACAGACCGGACTTGCCGAGCTCATCGACCGCCTGATCGCGGACTTCCAGGAACGGGAGCTGCCGCGGGTGACCCCTCGCGACTTCTCCCTCCCGGAGCTCCCGGGCAAGGCGGACGTGGTCGTGGGGATGAGGCGGTCGGGCAAGACCTGGTTCCTCTACCAGCAGATCGGGGACCGGATCGCGAACGG
>JAJKHS010000145.1 GCA_021154885.1 Thermoanaerobaculum sp. | reverse complement strand
CGCGCGTTGCCCGCGCCCGAGGCGCAGAGGCCGGGTGAAGTTGGCTCGATCGCTCCGCGCACGCCGCTCGAAGCCTTCGTGGCCGGGCTGTGGCAGGAGGTGCTCAAGCTGGAACGGATCAGCATCCAAAACGACTTCTTCGAATTGGGCGGCAACTCGATTTCCGGCGCGGTGCTGATCAATCGCTTGCAGCAGGAGCTGTCGGAGATCGTCCAAGTGGTGGTGATCTTCGACCATCCGACGGTGGAGTCGCTGGCGGCCTATCTGGCCGAAGAGCACCCGTCGGCGGTGGTCCGGCGGCTGGGCGCCGACGCGGCGGGCCGGCCGCTGGACGGGACGGACCTCGCGGAGCGGGTCGACGAGTCGAAGCTCGCCCGTTTCCGCGAACTGGTCCAGCCGCTCGCTCCAATGCCTGCTCCGTCGCAGAAGAACCGTCGGGCGGTGTTCGTGCTGTCGCCGCCACGGTCGGGCTCGACGCTGTTGCGGGTGATGCTGGGCGGCCATCCGGAGCTGTTCGCGCCGCCGGAGCTGGAGCTGCTGTCGTTCAATACTCTGCGCGAGCGCAGCGCTGCCTTCAGCGGACGCGACAGCTTCTGGCTGGAAGGTGCCATCCGGGCGGTGATAGAGATCCGCGGCTGCGGTGCGGAGGAGGCGCGGGAAGTCCTTGACGCCTGCGAGCAGGAAGATCTGACCACGGCTGAGCTCTACGGCCGTCTGCAGGAGTGGCTGGGGGAGCGCATCCTGGTGGACAAGACGCCGTCCTATGCGCTCGATCCCGCGATCCTCAGGCGGGCGGAGGAGACGTTTGAAGAGCCGCTTTACATCCACCTGATCCGCCATCCCGGGGGCATGATCGGCTCCTTCGTGGAAGCCAAGCTGGACCAGATCTTCTTCCGCCGCGAGCACGGCTTCTCGCGCCGCGAGCTGGCGGAGCTGATCTGGCTGGCGAGCCACGAGAACATCGAGGAGTTCCTTGAGGAGATCCCGGCTGGCCGCCAGCACTGGGTGCGCTTCGAGGACCTGCTGCGGGAGCCGGAATCGGTGCTGCGAGGCGTCTGCGAGTTCCTGGGGTTGGACTACGACCCGGCGATGGCGCAGCCGTACCAACAGAGCTCGGCACGGATGACCGACGGTCCGCACGCGGAATCGCGCATGCTGGGCGATGTGAAATTCCACGAGCACTCGGGAGTGGACGCTTCGGTGGCCGAGCACTGGCGGGAATCCGTCGCGGAGTCGTCGCTGGGCGAGGCGACGCGGGTGACCGCGGCTCGGCTCGGCTATGAGGTCGCGCCGGCGGAACGAGCCTGGCAGCCGATCGAGCGGGGCTCCTGGACGGAGGGTGATGCACTGCCGTTGTCCTTCGCGCAGGAGCGGCTCTGGTTCCTCGACCAGCTCGAGCCGGGCAGCTCGGCCTACAACATCCCCATCGCTCTCCAGCTTTCGGGCCCTCTGGACTTGGAGGCTCTCGGCCGGGTGCTGAGCGAGATCGTGCGCCGCCATACGGTGCTGCGCACTCGCTTCGTCCAGTCCGGCGGCTCCCCGGCCCAGGTGGTCGATGCGGCCGCAGGCATGGCGCTGCCGGTGGTGGATCTCCAGGATCTTCCGTCCGACCTGGCGCGGACCGAGGCCTCGCGGCTCGCGGCGGAGGAGGAGAGGCGCGCCTTCGATCTCACCCGCGGTCCGCTGCTGCGCGCCCTCCTGATGAGGTTGGGAGCCGGGGAGCACGTCGTCGTCCTCAGCCAGCACCACATCGCGAGCGACGGCTGGTCGCTGGGTGTGCTGGTGCGCGAGGTGGCGGCGCTCTACCCGGCCTTCGTCGCAGACCAGCCTTCACCGCTGCCTGAGCTGGCCATCCAGTACGCGGACTATGCCCTGTGGCAGCGCGGCTGGCTGCGGGGCGAGGTGCTGGAAAGGGAGATCGCCTATTGGCGTCAGCGGCTGGCCGGGGTGGCGCCCCTGGAGCTGCCTACGGACCGGCCACGGCCGGCCGTGCAGACCTCCAGGGGCTCGAGCCGCTCCTTCTTCGTGCCTCGGGAGCTGGCCGAGTCAGCCGCCGCTCTGGGCCGGAGCCAGGGAGCAACGTTGTTCATGGCCGGCTTGGCCGCCTTTGCGGCGCTGCTCCAGCGCACGGCGGACCAGCACGACGTCGCCATCGGTACGCCGATCGCCGGCCGCAACCGTGCGGAGCTCGAGGGCCTGATCGGCTTCTTCGTCAACACCCTGGTGCTGCGGGTGGACGGTTCGGGAGATCCGGATTTCCGCGAGCTCCTGGCTCGGGTGCGGCAGACGGTGCTGGGGGCCTTCGCCCACCAGGCTCTGCCGTTCGAGAAGGTGGTGGAGGAGTTGCAGCCGCAACGGGACCTCTCACGGTCGCCACTGTTCCAGGTGATGTTCACGCTGCAGAACGCCACGAGCCATGCGCTGGAGCTGCCCGGCTTGAAGATGCGGGGCTTCTCGTCGGGGACGACGACGGCCAAGTTCGACCTGACCTTCTCGCTGACCGCTAAGGGCGCGGGGCTGGCCGGCAGCGTCGAGCTCAACCTCGACCTCTTCGACGAGACCACGATCGATCGGCTGGCACGCCGGTTCGAGATCCTGCTGGCGGCGATCACGGCTGAGCCGCACCGGCCGCTCTCGGAATTGTCGCTGCTCGACGAGGCCGAGCGAGCCCAGGTCCTGGTCGAGTGGAACGCCACCGCGACCCCCTATCCGCGCGAAGCGACGCTCGCCCGGCTGTTCCGGGTCCAGGTGCAGCGGAATCCGGACGCCGTGGCCTTGGAGTTCGCCGGCGAAGCGGTGACGTATCGCGAGCTGGGCGAGAGGGCGGGCCGTCTGGCCAACGAGCTTCGTGCCCTGGGGGTGGAACGGGGATCGCGGGTCGGAGTCTGCTTCGACCGCTCGCCGGAGCTGATCGTCAGTCTCCTCGGCGTGATCGAAGCGGGAGCGGCGTACGTGCCTCTCGATCCTTCTTACCCGGCGGAGCGCCTGACCTGGATGCTGGAAGACTCCAGAGCCCTGGTGGTGGTGACGCTCGGTGCCCATGCCGCGGCCCTCGCGGAGTGCGACGTCGAGAGGGTCCTGCTCGACCGCGATGCCGCCCGGATCGCGGCGCGCAGTCAGGAGCCGCCCGCGATGAGAGTGTGCGCGGACGACCTCGCCTACGTGATGTACACCTCCGGCTCGACGGGCCGGCCCAAGGGGACGGCGATTCCCCAGCGGGCCATCGTGCGGCTGGTCTTCGAGACCGACTACGTCGTGCTCGGTCCCGGCGAGCGCATCGCTCACGTTTCGAACGTCTCCTTCGACGCTGCCACCTTCGAGGTCTGGGGCGCCCTGTTGCACGGCGGCTGCCTGGTGGGGATCGAGCGCGAGGTAGTCCTCTCGCCGCAGGCGTTTGCCACGGAGATCGCGGGTCGGCGGATCTCCTCCATGTTCCTGACCGTGGCGTTGTTCAACCAGATCGCCCGGGAGGTGCCGGCAGCGTTTCGCAGCATGCAGAACCTGCTGGTCGGCGGCGAGGCCTGCGATCCGCGCTGGATGCGGGAGGTCCTGGAGAAGGGAGCCCCCGAGCGTCTGCTCAACGGATACGGGCCGACTGAGAGCACGACCTTCGCCACCTGGCACCAGGTCGCGGCGGTGCCGGCGTTGGCGTCGACTGTGCCCATCGGCCGTCCTTTGGCCAACACCACCGCCTACGTGGTGGATGGTGGCCTGCGGCCGGTGCCGTTGGGAGTGCCGGGTGAGTTGCTGCTCGGCGGCGACGGCCTGGCCCAGGGCTACTGGCGCCGTCCGGATCTCACGGCCGAGCGCTTCGTGCCCTCTGCCTTCGGGCCGGCGGGCTCGCGCCTGTACCGGACGGGCGACCTGGTACGGTGGCTGCCGGGCGGCGCCCTGGAGTTTCTGGGACGCCTCGATCAGCAGGTGAAGCTGCGCGGCTTCCGCATCGAGCCGGGGGAGATCGAGTCGGCGCTGGCGGCCCATCCGATGGTCTCGGTGGCGGTGGTCAAGGTTTGGGAGCCGGTGCCTGGGGACCGGCGACTGGCGGCCTGGGTGGTGGGAGAGGGTGGCGCCGCGGCGCCGGACGGTCGCGAGCTGCGGGTGTTTCTGGAGGAGCAGCTGCCTTCCTACATGGTGCCGGCGGCCTTCGTGAGCTTGGCGGAGCTGCCTCTCACGCCCAACGGCAAGGTGGACCGCCGGGCCCTGCCGGATCCCGGATCGGCGGATCTCGGCGGCGAAGCGGCGATGGCGGCGATGGCGCCGCGCACGCCGGAGGAGCAGATCCTCGCCGGGATCTGGTGCGAGCTGCTGCGCACGGCGGCCGTGAGCGTCCACGACAACTTCTTCGCGCTTGGCGGCCACTCGCTGCTGGCGACTCAGGCGGTCTCGCGGGTGCGCGAGGTGTTCGGCGTGGAGCTGCCGCTACGCAGCCTGTTCGAGAAGCCGACGGTGGCAGCCTTGACAATCGAGATCGAGGCCCTGCAATCCCGGGAGAGGGGCCTCGAGGCGCCGCCGCTGCGGCCCATGTCGTGGGAGGGGGACCTGCCGCTCTCCTTCGCCCAGGAGCGTCTATGGTTCCTCGATCAGCTCGAGCCGGGCAGCTCGGCCTACAACATGCCCATTCCTCTCCGCCTCTCGGGAGCGCTCGACGCCGCGGCTCTCGGCCGGGTGTTGACCGAGGTCGTGCGCCGTCACGCGGTGCTGCGCACCCGCTTCGTCCAGTCCGGCGGCTCTCCCGCGCAGGTGGTCGATCGAGCCGAAAGCGTGGCGCTGCCGATGGTGGATCTGCAGGATCTGCCGTCCGGTCTGGGTCAGGCCGAGGCCGTCCGTCTCGCGGCGGAGGAGGGGGAGCGCGCTTTCGACCTCGTCCGCGGTCCGCTGCTGCGGGCGCTGCTGATGCGGCTGGGAGCCGAGGAGCACGTGATCGTCCTCAACCAGCACCACATCGTGAGCGACGGCTGGTCGCTCGACGTGCTGGTGCGCGAGGTGGCGGCGCTCTACCCGGCCTTCGTCGCCGGCCGGCCGTCGCCGCTGCCGGAGCTGGCGATTCAGTACGCTGACTTTGCCCTCTGGCAGCGCGGCTGGCTGCGGGGCGAGGTGCTGGAGAGGGAGATCGCCTATTGGCGGCAGAGCCTGGCGGGAGTGGCGCCGCTGGAGCTGCCCACCGACCGGCCGCGGCCGGCCGTGCAGACCTCCCGCGGCGCCAGCCGCTCGTTTTTCGTGTCTCGGGAGCTGGCGGAGTCGGCCGCGGTGCTGGGGCGCAGCCAGGGGGCGACCCTCTTCATGACCGGCCTGGCGGTCTTCGCGGCGCTGCTTCAGCGCACGGCGGACCAGGATGACATCGCCATCGGCACGCCGATCGCGGGGCGCAACCGCGCCGAGCTCGAGGGTCTGATCGGCTTCTTCGTCAATACCCTGGTGCTGCGGGTGGACGGCTCGGGAGAGCCCAACTTCCACGCGTTGCTGGCGCGGGTGCGCGAGACGGCGCTGGGCGCCTTCGCCCACCAGGATCTGCCGTTCGAGAAGGTGGTGGAGGAGCTGCAGCCGCAGCGAGACCTGTCGCGCTCACCGCTGTTCCAGGTGATGTTCGCGCTGCAGACCGCGTCGAGCGAGGCGCCGCTGGCGCTGCCAGGTTTGAAGCTGCGGCGCGTCTCTTTGGGAGCGACGACGGCGAAGTTCGATCTGAGCTTCTCGCTGTCCGATACTGGCGCGGGATGGGCTGGTGGGATCGAGCTCAACCTCGATCTCTTCGACGTGGCCACGATCGATCGGCTGGCGCGCCGCTTCGAGATCCTGCTGGCGGGGATCGTGGCCGAGCCCGAGCGTGCCCTCTCGGAGCTGCCGCTGCTGGACGCGGCGGAGGCGGCTCAGATCGCGGCCTGGAGCCGGCTGGCCGAGGCCGCCTCGGTGTCGGGTTGCCTGCACGAGCTGTTCGAGGCTCAGGCCGATCTCGATCCGGACTTGCCAGCCGTCCTGGCTGGTGGAGAGAGCCTCTCCTACGGCGATCTCGAAGCTCGGTCCAACCGCTTGGCACGCCACCTCCGGCGTTTGGGCGTGGGGCCGGAGGTCGCGGTGGGCCTCACCCTGCTGCGCTCGGCGGAGGGGCTGGTGGCCCTGCTGGCCATCCTCAAGGCCGGTGGCGTCTATGTGCCGCTCGATGCCGCCCATCCTCGGGAGCGGCGGGCCTGGATGCTGGCCGACGCGGGCGCGCGGGTGCTCATCACCCGGGAAGCCCTGAAGGGCGAGCTGGCGGTCGGGCCTGAGGTCGTCGTTCTTGCCGTGGACTCGCAGGCGGAGGCGAT